>JAKAVM010000128.1 GCA_021827485.1 Actinomycetes bacterium | reverse complement strand
GATAATGTATGTTATGTAAAGCTGGGAGTGAGGTTCTCCCATTATATATACCACTTACTATCGCATACTTTCCACCGATGCTCTGATCCGGTTGTTCTTTCAGAAAAAAGTCTCCAACTTTCCCAGGCCAATTCAGAAAGAGAACTTTAGGTGATCTCCCGTCCCTTGTCAGTCAGATCCTAATGTAGCGTCCGCAATGTTGAACTCTTGATAAGTACCTGCATATCCATCAGTCCACGATATGCTTTAGCGATCCGCAAGTGGTAGATAACCGGTCGTCTACCTGGACTCATTTAGCCAACAATCTCTTAGTTGCTAAACCGCCTGTGCAACGAGTCCAGCATCTGCAGGCCCGTAAAGTGTCCCATCTTCGTCGCAAAATTGCTCAGCCGAAGCTTCCTCAAGGGACTGTCCCATTGGCTCAGGAAGTGCTATGTACGTAAGCACGGCTCCGAGAACCGACACTACTGCCATGATTCCCATCACTCCGTTTAGGCCAATTGATCCAAGTAAATGTGGTACAAAAAGTGCTCCTAAGAACGCCCCAAATTTGCCTGCACCAGCTGAGATTCCATCTCCCATTCCCCGAACCGATGTCGGGAATATCTCTGAAGGATAGACAAAAGTTGTCATGTTCGGACCATATTCGATAAAGAAATAACTAATTGCAAATAGACCAAGGAATACTGCAACGTTGGATGATGCACCAGGAATTAGCCAAATCATACCGAAAGCAACTGCCATTACTATAAAGCCTTGAGCTTGAATGAACTTTCGTCCTTTACGATCCAGCATTCTCACCGCCAGCCAGTAGCCCGGGAATGCCGCTAAAGCAAAAATAGCCAGCGAAATAAGTGTATGAGATAACAGCGACCCATTTGGCTGCAATTTCTTCAATATCAGCGGGCTCGAAACCGAATTGCCGTAAAAGGCAATATCCATGAGAAACCAGCAACCAGCCGTACCAATTAGCCTTTTCAGGAATGGTGCGTCAGTCAGCTTTGATTTGATTCCCACGCGAACTTTCTCAGTTCGCGAAGGACCTGACTCAATGTTAATTTCAGTTCGTTCAGCAGTAGCTGGAAACTCTGAGATATTCGATACCTCTTCCACTGAACCAGTCACCCATTCCACGGTTTCCTGGGTAAAAGTAGTATCCCCTTGAACATTCAAACTGAAACGAGGAGTTTCTCGAATCTTACGGCGAAGATATATTACAGACGCCGCTGGTACTGCGCCTAGACCCAACATCAACCGCCATGAGAGGTCATGAGATAGACCACTTGCAAGAAAGATTGAAGCCATTAGCGGGCCAGCTAATAAGCCGAGCCCTTGCATCGCAAAAACAGTACCAACTAGTTTACCTCGGGATTTACGGGTCGCATACTCTGAGGTAATTACTGCTGAAGTGGCATAATCTCCGCCAACCCCATAACCGACTAATACCCTGAAAATCAACAAGGATGTAAAGTTCCATGCAAATGCGCAAAGTATCGCTCCGAGAACTAGGATTGCAACTTCAACACCGTACATCCTCTTACGACCTAACTTGTCCATTAACCTGCCGAAGGTCAGAGCTCCAGCCACTGAGGCCAACAACGAAATGGAATTGAGCAGCGAAATCTGATTTGCGCCAAGGTGAAAGATTGGGGTTAGCAAGACTGTAACAGTGCCAATGATGAACAGATCATAAGCGTCAGTGAAAAATCCCATGCCAGCCGTGAATACGGTAAGCCAGTGCTTCTTATTGACTTGCGCCTCATCTAAAGTTTGATGCAACGCTTTGATAGAAACTGGCTTTGCGGTTACGCTCATTTTGATACGCATCCTCTTTCTCTAAAACTAGCGGATGACCAGGTCAGATCCACTTGACTACAACAATTGCCACTCTATCGTGACAAAGTAACTAATCCCTGACATGTATATGTATGTTGGAATACCAATAAGTGAATATTGGGTAAACAACAGATGAATTAGCTGGTTTTGGATACACAATCTTGAGAAATGTCACCTGAAGTCCCGAGATATTCGTCCCAGGAATAGCATGGTGGGTAATGAAACTGAGAATAAACAGCATCACGATTCGGAATTCAATCTTGATGGTGTCCGTTGCTTCTCTTCTCTCGGTCTCCGGTCACTCGGTAGCTTTTGGAATAACACCTCAAATGTCTAGTACAGCATTTTACGTAAATGCACTTTCTGGATCTGATTCCAACTCCGGGACTAGTCCAAATTCCGCTTGGCAAACTCTGGCCAAAGTTGATTCTACTACCTTCACATCTGGCGACACGATATTATTCGAGCGCGGCCAAGTATTTAAGGGTCAATTACATCCGCTTGGTTCTGGGATTCTTGATGCTCCGATAACAATAAGTTCTTATGGGACGGGACCTCTTGCGGAAATTGTTGGAGATGATATCTCTACAGGACCAGCGGTATATCTACTCAACCAGCAGTATTGGACTATAGAGAACTTGGATATAACCAATAATTCTGGTTCACCTAATTTCGGAACCTTGTCTAATGCCGGTACGTCACGGGAAGGAGTTCTTGTCGAAGATGCATGGGGTGGCCCCCTTTCGGGTATCACAATTGCAAATAACATCGTAAGTAACGTCAACGGATGCTTTAGTTGCTCTGATATCGATTCCCATCTCAACGGTGGCATAGTTGTTGAAGCACTGAACCCCAATGATAGCTTCCATGGCATTACTATCGCCCATAACCAAGTTAGTCAGGTGGGGCGTTCGGGAATAGTTTTCTGGGATCAGAGTTACTATAGCTCCAACTACTTTGAGGTAGATCAATCCCAGCTAAGTACAGGTATATTGATAGAAGGTAACTCAGCCACGAACATAGATGGTGATGGAATCATTGTTTTCGGAGCGTACGCTCCACTTATTGAGTACAACAGCGTCTCAAATTCTTCCCAGAAATCGATTATAGGATCCTCTGAAGCTGCAAGCGTTGGGCTGATGACTACTAGATCTATCGGTGCCGTCATCGAGCATAACGAGGTTTCGGGGACACTTACACAAACGACAGATGGAGAAGGTTACGATGTAGATCTAGGTTCTAAAGATACCACCCTAGAATACAACTACAGCCACAACAACCAAGGAGGGTTCCTACTTGCGATGGGTGGTGCGTCAAGTAATTTGACTGTTCGATATAATCTAAGCGTCAACGATGGATATTCGGGCTTGAAAGGAGTATTTACTCTTGATAGTTCCCAATCAAATTCAAGTATATATAATAATACGATATATATTCCTTCAAATTCGCGGGCAAATCCAATTTTATGCCAGAACTGTGCCGGAGCTTCTGTTACGAGCTGGAGTTTTATAAATAACATTGTAGATAATTTCGGGAGCGGAATCTACAGCTTTGCACCCAATCCCGGTATCGAGTTTTCATCGAATGACTTCTATGGCAATCACCCTGCTGGCCAACCAACTGATTCAAGTGAGAGTGAAGTGAATCCACTTTTGTCTTCTCCAGGTACCGACACAAGTGGACTAATTTCAGCAAACAGTTACTCGATTACAAGTGGCTCACCCGTGTTGAGAAGTGGAACCATCATTTCAGCCAATGGAGGTATGGACTTTTTTGGCGACAGCGTTCCCAATGGAAGCGCTCCAAGCGAGGGATTTGATCAGCCGGGCACGCCAGCCAGTTATTGGCTTGAATCTGCGTCAGGAAATATCTACCCATTCGGAGGAGCAACTTCTTTGGGTTGTCCTTGTGGCACAACTTCACAGGTGGGAATCGCAGCAACTAGTGATGGACAAGGTTACTGGACTGTATCATCTAGTGGACAAGTCAGTGCTTTTGGTGATGCAAAGGCAATTGTACCGCTTACGCCTACGGGTGGCCTCGTCGTAGCTATTGCCGGAGATTCAAATAGCGCTGGATATTGGTTGGCAACCCAGCAAGGTAGCGTAGAATCGGTCGGAAACGCACCTAACTATGGATCGCCAGAAGCGAGCGGAATACATCTTGCCGCGCCTCTTGTGTCAATGGCCAGAAATCTAAATGGGAACGGATATTGGCTCTTGGGCCGTGACGGTGGTGTTTTCGCCTATGGAGACGCTGTTTTCTATGGTTCTACGGGGTCAATACACTTGCATGCACCAGCCACAGCGATTGCATCGACTCCCGATGGTCAAGGGTATTGGATAATTGCTGGTGATGGTGGGGTGTTTGCTTTTGGTGATGCAGGCTTTTATGGATCTACCTACCAATTGAATCCGGGTAAAGAATCAGGAGGGAGTAATTCGATTGATCCACTCAACATGCCAATCGTTGGGATATTGCCAAGTTTCAGTGGCGAGGGTTACCTGCTAGTCGGTGCGGATGGTGGAGTATTCGCTTTTGGTGATGCACAATTTATGGGGTCTCTTGCAAATACAAATCTTCCGGACCCTATCATTGCAGTTGGAGAAGTAAATTGAATCACATCCGCTCAACTAAATATAGGAATTTCCTTCACTCTAGCTCGCAGTCGCTAGAGTGACCAGGGATTCTGTGGCACGTGCGAACCCCTAGCCACCCTAGCCACCCTAGCCACCCTAGCCACCCTTTCCACCCTGTTCACCTAGTAACCCTGGTTGCTAGCCCGATCAGACGAGCAGCGATCAGAGAAGTTGGAATTTGATAAGGCCGAGTGAATTAGTGCTCATAGCCCTATACCGGGGTAAAGCCGATGATTGGGCTCGAAAGAGTTTGGCAACCACTTCCAGGGGTAGGACAAGCTCCAACGAAGCCTGCGTCTCCAAAAGCAAACACGCCTCCATCCGCACCAACCATCCAGTAGCCTTTACCGGTTGAGGTAGCAACCATCCCAATGATTGGTTTTGCTGGATTGAAAGAGTTGCTTCCGCCAGCAGGTTGACCTGGATTGATCTGCCCGGAAGAACCAACAAAGCCCGCATTCCCAAATGCAAACACGCCTCCATCCGCACCAACCATCCAGTAGCCTTTACCCCCAGCAGTAGCTACGATTCCTTGAATTGGCTTATTGGGAACGAACGAGTTGCTTCCGCCAGCAGCTTGACCAGGATTGATCTGGCCGGAAGAACCGAAAAAGCTCGCATCACCATAGGAAAATACACCTCCATCGCCTCCGAGTAACCAGTATCCTTTGCCGTCTGACGTTGCTGTCATAGCAACAATTCCTTTGGCTAAGGTAAGGTTTGACTCGGCTGGTGAACCGTAGTCTTTCGCATCCCCCGCCGCAAATACCTGCCCACCCTGAGTTGCTACCCAATAACCGAGTCCATCAGATGTAGAGACAATTGCGACGACAGGACTAGTTACAAGGCTAGTTAGCTCACCATTTGGACTGTAGTTGACGGCATTGCCGAATGCATCCACTTGACCAACTACTGATGCAACCCAGTATCCTTGGCCACTGGGGGTAGCTGCCAATGCAGCAGCTGGAGCACCGAAATCTAGAGCCGAACCATAATTCTTCGCTGAACCAAAGTTGAAGACGTCACCACCTTCGTCAAGCATCCAATATCCGGCCGTAGCAGGAGGGGCGGACGGGGTACCATAGATGAACACGTTGCCAACCGCGTCGCCTGCAACGCAAAAAGTAGAACTTACGCAAGAAACCGCGGTTATGTCGTTGCCGTTTGCGATGGGACTAGCTTCGATAACTTGAGGTACTTGCCAAGTACCGTTTTGATACATTACAACTGAGCCTTGGCCCACAGAGCCATTTCCATCGTTAACCGATGCAACGCAGAACGATGAACCTACACAACTTACGTCCGTAATTGGTACTACATCTGTAGCGATCTGCTTGCCTCCTCCCCAGGAAGCCCCATTGAAAGAACCGGCATTCCCAGAGCTGTCCACCGCCATGCAAAATGTCGTGGAGGTGCATGACAAAGAGTCGATTCGATTTGTTGTGAAACTACTGGAACTTGTCCATGTACTTCCGTCAAATGTGTAGACAGCTCCGTTGTTGCCAGCTGATGCCATACAGAAACTTGTACTTACACATGAGACCGAGAATAGTTGGACCGGTGGATTTGAACTACCTGCGACAGGATCAGCGGTCGACCATGAAGTCCCGTTGAATGTAAATGCATTTCCGCTCATGTCGACTGCCACACAAAAAGTTGTACTTACGCAAGATACTGAGGAGATAAGTACCTGACCAGTTAGATTTGGCCCATTGCCTGAACCGTCAAGCAACGTTGGCGTAGTCCATTTGGTCCCATCATAGCTTTGTCCATATCCAGCAGAGTCGACAGCCACACAAAAAGTTGTACTTACACACGATACTGAAGCTACGTAATTCCCATTTCCGTTGATTTGGGTATCAAACTGAGTTGGAGAGGTCCAGGATGTCCCATTGAATGTGAAATACTGACCCGAAGCGTCGACAGCCATACAATAAGAGGAACTGGGACACGATATACTCTCGATAATGGGGTTGTAAGCGTTAGCGTCAACTGAGTTTGCCACACTCCACGTGGCAGATGAAATTGGAGAACCGCCTGAGGAGCCCCCAGGCGTCCCATAGTAATAGACATCCCCAAATCGATCACCAGCTACACAGAAACTAGTCGTGGGACAGGACACCGATACGAAGTCACGATCGCCGGCACTCGACGCGGTGTCAATCACCTGCGGCGTGCCCCAAGTACCATTCGTATAGGTCACCACGGCTCCAAGCATTGGATCGGAGTTTGCGGCATTTACGCCTACGGCACACAATGTTGTCGACGAACACGACACGGCATCCAGGGGCGACTGATCGGAGACGATGAGCTGTGGTGACGACCACGTCGAACCGTTGTAAGTAAGGGCTTGGCCGTTATTGTCAACCGCCATGCAGAACGAACTTGAAGTACACGACACCGCGGCAAGCTGCCAACCGGTGTTGTTGGAGAAATCAATAGGATTCGGCGCGCTCCACGTGGTGCCATTCCAGATATAGGCATCGCCTTCATTTGCGGTACCGTTGACTCCGTTATCGACTGCGACGCAAAAAGTCGTCGATGCGCACGACACACCTGTCAGAGCTGGCGTGCTGACCCACCCTAGGTTGTTATTGCTCATTGATGCGATTCCATCGGCTGACGACCATTTATTGGTATTGGCATCATAGGAGAAGGCGTTTCCGTTGGCATCGAC
>JAKAVM010000030.1 GCA_021827485.1 Actinomycetes bacterium | reverse complement strand
GAGAAAATTGTAATTCTCACAGCTGGAACATCGGACTTGCCGGTTGCCAGAGAATGTTTCGCTAGCTTAGCAGCTTATGGATTCAAACCCAATTTACTTATCGACTGTGGGGTCGCGGGAATACATAGATTACTCTCTCAACTCCCCATCATATCTGATGCAGATATTGTAATTGTTATAGCCGGTATGGAAGGAGCGCTTGCAAGTGTAGTAGGAGGACTGATACCAGCTCCAATTATAGCAATTCCTACTTCTACTGGTTACGGTTCTAGCTTTAGTGGAATCACAGCACTATTATCAATGCTGGCAAGCTGTGCCTCGGGGATTAGCGTAGTGGGAATTGACAATGGGTTTGGAGCGGCTATGGCATGTCTTAGAATCTTGGGTTCAAGGCAAAATGCGACTTGAAATGGAGGTAAACTAGAGCGTGGCCAGAGTTGCTTTGTTAAACTGTGAAGCCGGTATCTCGGGTGACATGATGCTTGCATCACTAATTGACTGTGGTGCCGATCTAAATTTCATCAACTCCTCTTTGAAGCTGCTTGGAAGCTTTGCGCCGCAGGTCATATCCTCAACGACCTACAAACAAACAATCAGGGCAACCTCAATTGAAATTGTTTCAAGTGATTGCGCGCCTGGTAATGGGTTAGATCGCGATGGTTCCACACATAGGTCACTCAGCCAAATTCTGGAGTCAATCAACTCATGTAATTTCTCGGAGGTTACTTGTCTGAGAGCAACCTCTATCTTTGAAAGGCTTGCCAAGGTCGAGTCAATAATCCACGGTATTGAAGTAGATCAAGTTCAATTCCACGAACTAGGCGCTATAGATTCTATTGCCGATATTGTCGGAACTTGCCTTGCAATGGAATTTCTGGAGATCGAGACGTTGCTGGTGGGACCTATTTCCTTAGGGACCGGATCGATACAGTCCGAGCACGGCATCCTCCCTAATCCTGCTCCGGCAACTGTTGAATTGCTAAAAGGTTTTGTCATAAAGACCCTACCGTCCTCGGTTGAGCTTACTACGCCCACGGGAGCTGGAATACTTGCTTGTTTGGCTCAACCCATTTTGGCTCAACCCATTTTGACTGAACCCATTTTGGCTCAACCCATTTTGACTGAACCCTTGAGCGGACCTTCACCAATGATAGTTGAGTTTTCCGGCTATGGAGCGGGCAAGGCAGAGTTAGAGCTTGTTCCGAATGTCTTACAAGTAATAGTTGGCTTACCCCAAACACAAGCAGTTTTATCTCCTGAGCCAGAAATTGGATTCGAACAACTTCGTATGATCGAAACCAATATTGATGACGTAACCGGTGAAATCATTGGTTACACTTTGGAGAAGCTCATTGCACAAGGTGCAAGAGATGCTTGGATCACCTCTTATCACGGGAAAAAAAGCAGACCCGGATATGTTCTTACAGTAATGTGCGATCCAACTAATGTGTCGAAGCTAGCTAGAATAATTCTCTCTGAAACGGGAACGTTAGGTTATAGAACTTGGCCAGTTGATAGAGTAGCAATAGACCGTCAGATTACATCTGTTCAATTAGATGGCGCAGTTATCAGGATGAAATACTCTTCGGAGACGTCCAAGCCCGAATTTGATGATGTTGCTGCCCTCGCTCAAGAAACTGATATGTCTTACCGTGATATATCACAAATGGCAGTAGAGAAGTTCAATAGCCAATCACCTTAACTCTCGACAGAGAATTGAGTTTGATAAGTTGTTGCCTGCGAAGTGCTTTGCCCGGCAATCGGACCAACTTGAAACTGCAACGAATATGAGTAACCTGGCTCTAAGACCAAATTGCTGAAAGTGATTACTCGATCCTGACCTGGGTCTAATATCGTATCTTGTGTTTGGTTGACTGAACTAAGTCCACGAACTGGTGGCGTAGTGGTTGGGGTAGTTATACCACCTGGTATCGGTTGAGCACTTGGCAACTTACTAACCTGAGTGATAGTTAGTTGAACTGGTACTTGGTTTTCAATAACGTTACCGGCATTTGAAACAACTACTGAACACGTAATTGAATTTGCGCCAATAATTGCGGGTAGAGCTGCACTTACAAGCGATGGTGTTGGTGTCGGGTAAATTGAACTAGTAACTATCTGAACTTGATGCGTAGCTCTGAGGCTTCGTGATCCTTCAAGAGAAACTTGAAAACTATTCAGGGCTTGTGGGGTCCAGTCTTGCGGGACCGAAACCCAGTTGATCTGTCGAGGTAGACTCTTGATAATTCGGCCCAGCTCTACGTTTTTTCTTACGCTGGCTTTATGAACTAAGACATGTAATCGGGAGTGGCCATCTGTGTGAATTCTTGGAAGATAAATTGATAGGGAACGGATAAAGTTACGATAATCTACTTCACCTCTTTCAAAATCTCTCGCTGCCAGATTTAGTGATGACGTTGAATTAGTGCCAAATAGTTTTGATGCTTGACTCCATAGGTGGTTTGCGAGCTGATCAACCCCGACAGTTCCATAAGCTGAAACGGGTAAAGTTACCCCAGGACCAATAGAATTAATAATTGCTAGTTCATATTCATTCAAGGCTTTCAGCCAGAGTGTTTCTGCCATACTAAGCGAACTTATATTTGCTCCAATTCTATTTTCAGATGAATTGACAAGGATCTGTTTGACTTGGGAGGATGCCGCCAGATTTAGATTTACGAGATTGGTAACCAATGCCTGGCGGCTATAAGAAGGCGCTTGATTTTGAATATTTGTTAATTCCTGCGCGAGTCCAACCTCAGAGACTAGGGGATAGGAAACGCTAGCCAGAAAGCTCGACAGCTCGCGAGTCCGCTCAGATCGAGTTAGTGGGGAGTTGCTGATGCGCCATAATCCGATTGCAAAGACACTTATGACCAGGGCAAAGATAATCACGGCGCGTCGATATTTGCGCTGGAAGGGTCCTCGACTGAGTCGCGGACTTTGAATCGGTCCTGGTCTAATTATCCCCATTTAACAAGTTAATTTTTTTAGAATGAATCTCACCTTACGTTTGGCCGTCTAACCATCTAAACTAGCGGATGTGCCCGACGGAATGGGTTTGAATAGTAAACTAAGAGTCGATGGAAGTTAGATGCCATTAGCCAAGGACGGTCGGTCGAAAGACCGGCAAAAGACGCGCCAGCACTTTCACCACTGGGCCTCGCAAGGAACCCAGCACCGTCGTGATGACCGGGCATGGCCCGATGAAAAGCACGAAATCTTCATTTTGCGATTACATAAGAAGAAGGACCAGTACGTCACGAGGTTGAAAACCTCAGATCCTGAACGAGGGCTCCTTGTCATCAAGTCTGCAGCAAAGAAAGATGGCAGTCCGGTTGAAGTTCGTAATGGCGACAAGCTGATGCTTGCCTGGGTGGATGAATCTGGAGAACATGTGTTGCCTGCAGTCATTGCTAAGGTCATGCCTGAAGACCCTCCGCAATGGGTGCTAAAGCAAATCGGAATCCCGATTACCAAGCAAATACGTCGCTTCGCGAGGCTACGGGACGTCGCGCCCATCTATCTGTCTCAAGGGTCCAGTTTCGTAGAGGCGCTTCGTTTGGATCTTAGCGAAGGAGGATTGAAAGCCAAGATTCCTTCAAACGTTGACTTCGAAGAGGGCGAAGAAATAACTGTCAAAACTAAAGTCGGCAGGCGCGGCCATCAGAGAGAACTAGTCGCTAAAGCTAAAGTGGCTAAAGTATTCAACAGGGCAGGTTCAAAAGAAGTTGGTATATCATTTCTTGACCTACCAGAGAGCGACAGGGAATTTATACGGCGTCATATATACGAACGCCAAATCCATGAGCGCAAACTTCGTAGTGGGGCTGATGACTAAAGCTTTTTGCGCCAAAGAGAAAATATCTATCCATGGCAACGATATAAGTTATCGACGATCAGGACAAGGACCAGCAATCCTATTTATCCACGGAATTGCCGGAAGTTCTCGCACTTGGAGATTCGTTCTTCCTGAGCTTGCTAATGAATATAGCGTGATTGCTCCTGATTTGTTAGGGCACGGCAATTCAGCAAAGCCGCCAGGAGATTACTCTTTGGGTGCGTATGCATCCAGCATTAGAGATTTTCTTGCTGCAATTGACGTTAGTCGAGCAACGATCGTGGGTCAGTCTTTTGGGGGTGGAGTCGCCTTGCAGTTGGCCTACCAATATCCTGAACTTTGCGAACGTCTAGTCCTAGTAGACAGTGGTGGATTAGGCAAAGAAGTTAGTTGGCTACTTCGAATATTCACACTGCCAGCGGCTGAATATCTCATGCCAGCTCTTTTTCCTGGTTTCCTTCGGTCTAAGGGCGATGCACTGAATAAATTTTTCTACGACAAAGGGCTGCGTTCGCCTAAATATTCTGAGATTTGGGCTGCATATGCATCACTAACTGATTCAGAGAATCGTGCAGCATTTGTCAGGATACTCAAAGCTGTTATCGAACCTGGGGGTCAATCAGTAAGCGCAATGGATAAATTATATCTTGCCGCGCATCTTCCAACGTTGATTGTCTGGGGTGACAAAGACGAGATAATCCCAGTGTCTCACGCCTATCGTGCTCATGAAGCGATAACTGGTAGCCGCCTAGAGATAATCCAAGGAGCGGGGCACTTTCCGCATGTTGAAAATCCCGAAAAATTTACTGAAATTCTAAGAGACTTTATGCTTAACTCCCAACCTGCATGTGTGTCGTATAACCAATTGGGTAACGGCCAACTTAGGGGCGCGCAATAAGCATCTACCGGTGAACGTTCGGTGGGTTGTTGCCCTAGCTCTGATTTCGGTAGTGGTTGCGGGGCTTGCTAGTTGCGGCAAATTATCAAATAGTGCAGTCACCGCTTCCGATCTATCTGTCCTAAATCCCCCCCTATACTCTGGCGTAGTTGCAACCAACATGAGCCAAGTACCCGATGGACTCTTCTTGCATCACGGTTTCTTATACGAATCTGATTACGCAAATAATATTATCTGGAAGATAAACCTTTTCAATGGTACTGAAGTGCGGATCGCTGGCAACTCAATCGCTGGACACCTTGGCAATAACGGACCAGCCGTTGATGGCGAACTCAACCATCCTCTTGGCGTCGCAGTTGGATCCAATGGAAATATCTACATTGCCGATGCTAATAACAATGAAGTTCGTGTTATTAGCAGCAAAAATAATAGAATCTCGATCTTAGCGGGAACCGGACAACCCGGATTTTCGGGCGATGGCGGACCGGCCGACAAAGCTGAACTCTACTATCCAAGTGGTCTAGCTATCAGTGGGGATACTCTCTATATTTGTGACACTTTCAACAATCGCATAAGAGCGATTAACCTAAGAACCAAGATAATATCAACCGTGGCTGGTGGCGGATCGGCCCAAGTTCCAAGTGGAGCATCCTTGCTAGGAGCTGGTGGCGGATCGGTCCAAGGCCTTTCACGTAATGCCTCCATATCTGCACTTTCGACACACCTGTCTTTCCCTCAAGGTGTCGCTGTTTCATCTGAAGGTATTATGTATATATCTGATACAGATTCTTCCACTGTACTGGAAGTCAATCTGCACACAGATACCATCTCCTCATTCGCCGGGAATGGACTAGCGGGATACTCTGGAGATGGCGGACCTGCTATTGACGCTAGGTTGAATTTCCCGACGCAACTTTCTCTTTCATCCTCCCAATCAACCTTGCTAATTGCTGACTCTACCAACAATCTAATCCGTACAGTGAATTTGGCAACGGGCATCATCAAGACAGTCAATACAATTGGAGCAACAACTTCCACGCCAAGTGCCTTCTCTGATCCATCAGCCGCGGTACAAGATCGTAATGGCAACATCTTTGTCGCCGATACTTACAATAACCGAGTCGCCGAGATACTAAAGAGTGGAGTTGTTAGAGTTATAGCTGGAAATGGCGCTTATAGATATGCCCCCTCAGAACCAAGTGAGCTTTCATCCCCATCATCAGTAGTATTAGCACCAAATGGTATGGCGTACATCGCAGATACTGGAAACAACCTTGTGAAGTCCTTGAGCCCTTCAGGAACCTTTACCACGGTTGCAGGCAACGCAGTCTCGGGCTTTACGGGCGATGGCGGACCGGCGATAGATGCGTCACTAAGCGATCCTACTTCGGTGGCCGTTGGTAGAAACGGAAATTTATATATTGCAGACTCTGGGAATCAGAGAATAAGAGAGGTAGACCTAAGGACTGGGGTCATAAGCACGGTTGCTGGCAACGGGGCAACTGGCTTTACAGGCGATGGTGGACCGGCGATAGATGCGTCACTAAGCGATCCTACTTCGGTGGCCGTTGGTCCGCAGGGCAATTTATATATTGTCGATCGATATAATAACAGGATTAGGAAGGTAAGCCTTGCAACGGGCGATATTTCCACTGTTGTCGGAAATGGTACTGCTGGCTTTACGGGAAATGGCGGACCGGCCCTAAGTGCATCGCTTGGATTTCCCTATGGTATTACTCTCGACTCTAAAGGAAATATTTACGTTGCTGATACAGACAATCAGCGAATCAGAGTTGTTGAAAGATCAACGCAGCGGATCTACACGCTAGCTGGGAACGGCAACATTGGATTTAATCAGACTTGGAACTCAACTACAATACCCCCCCTCAAAGCTGATTTTTTTAGTCCAACTTCTGTAGCGATAACTAACAATCATCGACTGCTGATAGTCGATGGTGGCAACTGCCTTATACGGTCTCTAAAACTAAATGGTTCCCTGGTTGGAGGTCCAATTCAGCACTGGTCACGCAGAATCAAGACTCTGGCTCTAAGTTCTACAAGCACGCAACGCGACCCGGGGATGACACTACCGATTAGCCCGCTCTTATTTCCTATCAATAATTTATCTCCTCCCAATACAATTGGCATTCCTCCACTCTCGACTCCACAACCAAGTAACAGCAATGAAACGAGAGTCTTATTACTTGGTGACTCCTTGGCCTACACCCTCGGTGAAGGTCTTGTTGAAGCGACAGCTAGTTCGGGATTGAACGGTGTTGGGCTAAACCCTTTCAACATCAATATCTTCAACGGTTCGATAGTTGGCTGCGGAATCTCCGTAGGTGGACCTTTTCGTGTTAGTGGCAACCAACAGCCTCAGCCTTTGGAATGCAACAACTGGCCGCTAACTTGGGCCCAGAACGTATCTAACTTCTCGCCACAAGTATGCGCAATCTTGATCGGCAGGTGGGAGTTAGTAGATAGAGTTGAAAATGGAAAGTGGAGCCATATTGGTGAATATAGCTATGACCGCCAGCTTCAAAAAGAACTGCTCCAAGCAGTCATGATCTCTTCAGGAATTCCGATTTCTCAAATCCCAACTTCACTAACTGGACAATTTTCTCGATTATCCAAACCACTAATCAATTCATCCAATGGTTACTTTGATTTTGCATCCTCAGATCTTTCAAGAATTCTTGGTCCCATAAAAGTGATTCTCCTAACCATGCCGTATCTTGGCCCTGATCCAAACCCGACCAGCAACTCCATGTTCGTTGAAACCAGTCCGATGAGGGTTGATCTAATGAACTCGCTTGAGTACAAACTTGCTTCATACTTTCCTGGAAAGGTTTTTGTACTAAATCTAAATGCAATCTTTGATCCGGGTGGGCACTATACCTTGACCAACGATAATCAAACGATTAGATGGCCAGATGGAGTTCACGTAACTCAAGGGGCTGGACTATGGTTAGCTCCATTGCTTTATAGCTCAATCTCGCAACTAGTTTCTCCTAATTCCTAATCGGAGGATTCCTATCGTACTTGGCCACGGCGGACCCGCCAATACCACTAATTCAAATATAGCTCTTCAGGATAGTTCGCTAACATTGCAAGATCAGAGGATTGACGTCTGAGTACGTGACTCCACATTCCCTGTGGGTTCTCGCTCAGAACATCCGTATCATTCCCCTCGACAACAAACCAGGCCCCTGCCCTAATTTCATCAATTAGTTGCCCGGGGTGCCAACCAGCATATCCAGAAAAAATTCTTAGCTGAGAAACTCTATCGGACAGCTCTTGAATATCTGATGCCAATGAGTAACTAGCAATTGAATCAGTAATCAAGTTGATACTTTCCCCAATCTCGCCAAGCTGATGCAAGTCAATGGACCCTATGGCTAGGACTACTTCTGGCTGAACAGGTCCCCCTTGGAATACAACTTGTGGGTCGACAATTACACGTGACAGCTCAGGCATAACTTCAATCACACTAATTGGGGTTGGACGGTTGATAATCAGGCCAAGAGATCCAGTCTCACCGTGATCAATCAGCAATAACACTGAGCGCCGAAAATTCGGATCAGTCATCCTGGGCGTTGCCACTAGAAGATTCCCTCTTTTAGGAAGTTTATTAGAGTCGACCGATGCCACTTCAATATGTTAGGACCTGATGAGCAACAATCATAAAGCAGGATGATAAATATCTGACCTTTGCTAGACTCTTCACCTTCAGAATATGATAATTTGAGGAGTAACCAATGACATTCAAACTACCTGCAGAGTTCCTCTATCCAAGTTCAGTTGAGAAGTTCAAGCGCACAATTCAAACTAATCTGCGTTCCACTTTGCAAGGGGCGGAGGATATCAACGAGTTATTTGGCAATCCGGCTGGTGATCCAGGTTATTTCGGCCCTAAGAGCGTAACGTGGAAAATTCATTCAGACCTGCCGTCTATGTTGGTTGGTGGAATAAGCTCGCTACTGTTACAGACGTTACATCCTCTAGCTATGGCCGGGGTAGCGGATCACTCTAACTTTCGTGAAGACCCGCTCGGGCGACTACAACGAACTGCTCTTTTTGTTGGTACAACAACGTTTGCCGCAAGTGACATTGCTGATCGCTCAATAGAGACTGTAAAAACAATACACCAGCGGGTAAAAGGTGTTGCTCCCACTGGTCAGAGCTACTCAGCCAATGATCCCAAGCTCTTGACTTGGGTCCATGTGGCAGAAACTTCGTGTTTCCTACGAGCCTATCGGCGCTTTGGCCCAAGTTACCTCTCGCCAAGAGAGTGTGATAGCTACTTTAACGAAATGTCAGTTGTCGCACGGAAACTTGGAGCAACGGAGATCCCAACTACTTACTCTCAAGTCTTGCAGTACTTTCGAAGCATACGTTCTGAGCTGGGATTGACAGAACAGTCAGTAGATGGAATTAGCTACATAATCAACACTTCCAATTCCACCGGAGTTGAGGAGGGCCTTCGAGCCTTGATAGTTCAAGCCGCAATTGGTGTACTGCCACGCTGGGCACGCGAACTGGGTCGAATCCGAGAACCGGGAGAGTTGGAAGGACTAGCGGTAGATAGCGCAATGCGAGCTGTTGCGACATTACTCAGATGGGCTCTGGGGGAATCGGATGTCTTAGAGATCTCTCGCAGTCGCGCTCTATCTCCGCTAGGTACTCGGGCCGCTTAGCACACCATGGTTATATTAGATACCCGGAACCCTTAGCACACCATGGTTATATTAGATACCCGGAACCCTTAGCACACTTTGAGTTCCAAAAAGTTACTAGTTGCTTATCATTCACGCTCGGGCAGCACTAGAACCCTCTGCGATAACGTTGCAGCCGGGGCCCAGAGTATTGAGTCAAAAAGCGTTGAGCTACAAGTACTAGAAGTCTCCAAAGTAACTAGCGCTCAAGTAATTGATTCGTCGGCTATCATCTTAGGCACTCCTATCAACTTCGGCTACATGTCTGGATTGATGAAGGATTTCTTAGAACGTATTTTTTATGAGTGCATCGACCACACCAAAGGAAAACCTTACGGTCTATTTGTAAAAGGTGACACCGATATAGACGCAGGTTTATTGAGCCTTCATAAGATTATTGGAGGCCTTGAATGGAAAGAAGTATTCGCTCCAGTAAAAGTAATCGGACCAATTAGTATTGAGTCTAGCCAGCAATGCTTTGAACTTGGCGCAACAATTTGTGCAGGGCTTGATTATGATCTTTATTAACAACTCGGCACCCCACACAACTCGGCACCCCACACAACTCGGCACCCGCCAGTCCCTTCAATGCTCGGCTTCTAAGGGCTTACAAGATGTTGAATTTGGGGAAGGAGCCACTTAGCAATAAATTTACTCCCTTGCGTCGTGAAGTGCTCCCCGTCATTTTGGCGAATCTGAATACCATCTATCGTGCTGGTGTACTTTCCACCTGGATCAATAT
The DNA here is from genome assembly GCA_021827485.1 of Actinomycetes bacterium. Lineage (GTDB taxonomy): Bacteria > Actinomycetota > Acidimicrobiia > Acidimicrobiales > JAKAVM01 > JAKAVM01. Next base: position 26,961 of record JAKAVM010000030.1, on the reverse strand, counting down.
ACTGATTTAGGTCAAATACAGAAACTTGAGTTGGATATTGCTTAGCAACTTGTTCAAGAAGCGAGTTATAGATATCAACCCGAGTCGGATTGTCTTCCGGGTAATTTCCAGTATCAAAGTATGGTGAGGTCAATAACACAACTTTAGTATTGTCCTGCGATAGAACCTTTACCGCCAACTGTATCTGGCCCAGAATATAGGCTTGATAGTTCGGTTGAGAAATATTTGACCACACCCCGTCAAACATTCTATTGGTAACTTCCCAGAAGCCCGCCAGTAAAATTGCGACTTTGGGATGCAGTTGGGTTATGTATTGGGTCCAGTACGCTGGCCATTGGGGTGTGCCAGGTTGTCCGTTACACGGTGAAGCAACCGCTTTATAGACCACTCCGGCTGCTTCAACTGGTTCACCTTGGGCTATCCCGCACCCCAATATACCTTCGTCTTCAAAATAGAGATGAAATGGTTGGGCAAGCGGAGGCAGTTCAGTTCCAAAAGTTTGGGCAACTGAGTCTCCAACAAGCAAGACCCTGGAAAAGCCCGAAGCAAGCGACAGATGCACGGTCCTCCAAGCACTTGTCCATTTGCTTGATCTCGAAATAGTACCTTGGTCACCGACGGCAAGACATAGAGTTAGTCCCCTACAATCTATTGACTCAATTGTTTGATGCGAACTGCTACCCACCCCAATATTCAAAGGCTTCCAAGTATTATGCTCAGTGTAGAACATCTGTCCAAACTGTCCTCCAGCAACGCACCGAGAGCTACTCGCACATGAAATTGAATTGATCGTTCCGAAGTCATTCACCGTAACTTGATGCCATATGTATCCATAGTCAGTCGTTCGCTCAAACGTCCCTTGATCACCTACTGCATAACAAGAATGTTTATTGTAACACGATACTCCATAAAAATTGACATCTTGAGATAAAGATTCCCCTAGCCAGCTTGAACCTGAATCATTTGAAACAAAGGCCTGGGCCGGGGAGTCTAGACTAACCCGAAGTGAAAGAGCTGCACATAGTACCCTAAAGCAAGAAACCGATGTAAGTTCAGCTTCGAAGCTCTCCTCAAGTTTCCAGGAGGCTCCCGCATCTATTGAACGAAAAATTGAACCGAGCTGACCGCTAATTATGCAAGTTGTAGAATTAGCACAAGAAATTCCTGTTAGGCCTTCAGATGTGCCACTACGTACACGCTGCCATGTGATCCCATCATCTGCCGTCCTTATTATGATTCCTTTATCTCCTACCGCAATACACGCAGAAGAAGATACACATGATATTCCCAAAAGTCTCTTGTTGGTTCCAGTAGCTTCGGCGTACCAGCTAAGCCCTGAGTTATTTGAGACTTCGGCGAGGCCATCTTCCCCAACTGCTATACAATCTTGAGACGTCGGACAAGCCACAGAATACAGTGCAAACGGAGCCCGGAGCTTGTGCGTTGGGGGAAACGATTTCGAAGAGGAGCATGAAGACAAAAAAGCCGCGACAATGGCGAGACTTACAACAATACAAGGAAACTTATCTCGGATTACGGCGTTGATCTAACTATCTCTCTTCCAAGTCTCACCAGATAGTTATGAAGCATTTCCTCAACGCGCGGATTTGCACCAGCTAGAAAATCAAGTGCCATGCCCTGGACAGCAAATATGACTAAATGCACAAACTCTTCGATTTGCTCGGAAGTTATCTGAGGTGCACCAATAATTGCCTCGGCAAGTGCTACGTGGTGCGGACTTCGTTCATTGTTGATCGAAGCAAGTATCTTGCGCAGTTCGTTATCAGTGCGACAAGCACCATATAGTTCAAGTGCTGACTTCATTCTTTCATCTGAATAAATGGAAAATACCGCATCAATCAGCAACTCAACTTTCTCTTCTGGCGAACTCTCCGTATCTATACCAACATTTACAAACTCCTTCTCCAACTTGTCAAAAAGATAACGGCACATCTCTCCAACAAGTTCGGCTCTGTTTTTGAAGTTTGCAAAAAGCGCGCCAGTGCTCAAACCAGCTCGTCTTGCGACCGAAGCGGCGCTGAAAGTGGAAAACCCGCTCTCTACAATTATCTCTACAGCACTTTGAAGAATTAATTCCTTCGTACTTATAGCCTTAGCACCAGAACGACCAACGAATCTTGAAAACATCTTTGTACAATTTATACGTTCTACGCGCTCATTGAGTAACTTTGTAGTTATAAAGATAAATTAGCTTGAGGTGACAGACATAACATGATTACTCCCCCTAGAACCGAAGGAAAAGCGCCAGTTAGAGATGGTAGAGTCCTTGGATATAGTGAATTTGGGCCTATGGACGGCAAGCCCATAGTATGGCTACACGGTACCCCTGGTGGGCGCAGACAAGTGCCTCAAGCAGCCCGATTGCTAGCTCAAGAGCTTGGTGCCCGTATAATTGGAATCGAGAGACCGGGAATTGGTTGGTCGAGTCCACGTCTTTATGATTGTGTTTTTGATTTCTGTGAAGATTTGTCATTGGCACTTGAGTTCTTGAAGGTAGATAAGCTCTCAATCATTGGCTTATCTGGTGGTGGGCCATATACGTTGGCTGCTGCTAGTGGTTTAAAAAAGCAAGAAGTGGTCTCGGTTGGAATATTGGGTGGCGTAGGACCGACAAGAGGTACCAATGCGGTATCTGGTGGTCCAATTTCAATTGCCGTAAAGTTGGCTAGAGCTATCAGAATCTTAGAGTTGCCTCTTAGCGGCCTTATGACTACGGTCGCATGGTCACTAAGGCCGTTGGCCTCGCCTGGATTTGATCTCTATGCGAGACTTTCTCCGGAGGGTGATCGCAAGGTCTTTGAGCAACCTGAGATTAAAGAGATGTTCTTGGATGATCTATTACTAGCCTCCAAGTCGGGACTGAGGGCGCCAATTGATGACCTCATTTTATTTACCCGCGATTGGGGATTCTCGCTCTGCGATGTCAAAGCTCCAGTTCGGTGGTGGCATGGTGATTCAGACACTATCGTTCCAATAGCCCAAGCCTTGGAAACCATAAAACAGATCCCCAACTGCGAGCTTATTGTTAGGTCGGGAGAAAGCCACCTAGGTGGAATGGGTGCTGCACTCGAAGTCGTAACTAAAGTTCTGGAGTACTGGCCCGATTAGCCATTCTTTTTAGGGAACGGCAAGTCCATCAGCACCTAAGAACCCGAGCGGAACAGAGTTAGTTGGGCCGGGCGATGCCAAGCCGTAGTTACCAACATCTGCTACTGTCCACTTTGAAGTTTTCCAAAAAGCGCAATCAGCAGATTTCATAGCCTTGCTCACGATTGGCTTCGGCGTCAGAAAGTTCATAAATGCTCCGCCATATTTGGTTAGTCGAGGCCAGTGAAGACTAGCTGTCGAGGGATTACCAGTTTGCGCAAAGTGAACCCAGGCATTCATCATGTCATTTGAAAGTTGGCTCTGTTGAGCACTGAAAGTAATAGCACCGCTTGACTCAACTGAAGATCCAAATACATAGGGAAGCTCCGATGAGTGGAATGCCCCTAAATAGTCATTTGGTTTCGCAAGCACAAACGGATTGCTTTGATTAGAAAACTCATACTCATATACTGGCTGATACTTTGAGGCGCCAGCAGCGCTTTCAACTGCAGGGCAGGCAAGAATTGCATCTCCCAAAGCCTGTCCAAAGGCAAACTCAGGATTGGGATACTTAGACAGGGGATATGTCTTTGCTACCTGAGCGCCAAGAGTCGGCCCAAAATATGCATTTAGCTCCTCGGCCCATTGGCTGGGAGCTAGCGCCCGGCCCTGGGCATCATATGCGAGATAAACAAAAAGGGTCCCTTCGTTCTTATTTGCACCAACAATGATAGGAATGTGTTTATAGTTTCCTTCTTCAAATGCTTTAAGGGTATTAGATGGCAAGAAGTGTCCGTCTGCCGTTGGAAACCAGTTCACTGACCTATTGAAAACAAATGTCGGATCAGGAGGCATTGTCTTGAGAAGTTGATCAACTGGTTTGGCATCCAAACAGGCAAGGTAGTCAGAAGCAACATTGCAACCAAGTGCATGCAAGTATCGCAATCCTTGGGCCTGGGCTTGAGCTAGGCTAGGAGCTGGAAGATTACATGGTCCACTTTCCGTAATTGCCTTTTCAAAAAGCCCATTTGATAGTGGCGTTGCCAGCTGGGCACATACGCTCATTCCGCCTGCCGATTCACCAAAAATTGTTACATTGTTAGGGTTTCCACCAAACCTGGCAATATTGGCATGAACCCACTTTAGAGCAGCTAACTGATCTTCTAATCCTTGATCTCCGCTTGACTTATATGGGTCAAGCGCAGCTAGTTGAGGTAGTGCTAAGAATCCAAACGGTCCCAGTCGATAATTGAATGTAACGGCTACAATGCCCTTTTTGGAGACTATCGTTGTAGGATTATCATCCATTGAGCCACCAACTGTAAATCCCCCACCATAAAACCAAACCATAACTGCCTTTGGGCTTTTTGTAACATGACTGGGTGAAAAAACGTTAACATCTAAGCAATTTTCAGACCCAACAATGATATTTACAACAGGTAGTATCTGCGGGCATTGGCTAGGGGGGCTGGTTGCGTTCAAGGTGGTACTCCAACTTTGAACTGGTTGCGGTGCCCTGAATCGTAAATTTCCTACGGGAGGTTGTGCATAAGGGATGCCAAGGAACTGCCTAACATTTCCTGACTCCATGCCTCTTACCGGCCCGTTGACAGTTCTTATGATAAGTGGGTTGTGGTTTACTTCATACTTTGCAGGGTTGATCTTCTCGTTGTTATTAGTATTTGTCGAGCCACTCGACGAACTGTTTGTTGCAGTATGCGAACAGCTTGTTGCCACAAGGCTTACCGCAACCACAAACAATGTGAATGAAGCTCGAAAATGCCAAGGCTTGCTAGATAAGGTCCTTATTTTCATGACAAGTACAGTAGCGGACTTCTCAGCCAACACGGAAGTCAGGGGCTGGCTGGGTATATCTTAGGTAGCAAGGAGGTTGATTGCGAGATATATGAAGTTGCAGGATATACTAAAAAGATGGGCTGGCAAATGAAGCCAATTGTGGCGCTTATCGCTTTTGTTCTAATTGGCGGGTGCACCTTTAGCCAGGTACCCACACCGACTGCATCTCCGGGGCCCGACACATGGCACGTGGGCAGATGGTTTACAAACTCGTCTGGACAGGTAGTGTTATTTCACGGCGTAAATATGGTTGACAAACAGGCTCCTTACTATCCGGCTGCTGAAGGATTTGGCCCATCGGACATCTCGTTGATCCAATCAATGGGTCTGAACCTAGTACGACTCGGAGTAATTTTTGCTGGTGTGATGCCATCACCCGGGCAAGTCAATACTAACTATATTGATCAGCTTGTTTCACAAGTTAATCAACTTTCCAAAGCTGGAATATACGTTATCTTGGATTTTCATCAAGATGAGTATTCGTCAAGCATTATATCGTCAGCAGATGGGTTCCCAGCTTGGGCCACAATGACAAATGGCATGCCAAACCACGACTATGGATTTCCAGCCAACTACTTATTTAACGCCGCAGTCAACGCGGCATTCGATAACTTCTGGAATAACACGACGGTACCCGGGGGGCCCGGAACGCCATGGGGTGATGGACTTCAGAACTATTACCAGCAAGGTTTGGCAGCCGTTGCTTCAGCTTTTGCCAGCAATACCGATGTGTTGGGGTACGAGATAATGAATGAGCCTTGGCCAGGTTCAGTTTATCCAAGTTGCCTCAACCCTTCTACGGGCTGTCCTGGATTTGACAACGGACCATACCTCAACTTCATTCATCGATCTATAACTGCAATAAGGTCGGTGGACCCGGACCACCTTATCTTCTATGAGCCTACATCGCTCTTCAATGTTGGTATCCCTACTAATCTTGGCTATGTCGGCGACTACGGGACAGGCTTTGCCTTTCACGTCTACCCAATTTGCTCCCAGGACAATGGGGGAATTACCAACGGGCAAGTCAACTCATCTTGCGGACCTCAAGAAGAAACTGTTTTTGCAAACGCACTAGCTCAGCAAGCTCGAAGCGGCTCTGCGCTGATACTAACCGAATGGGGCAACTCGTTATCCGATGCATTTAACAATCAAGAGGCATTAGAGGCAGATAACGCTATGGTTAGCTGGGCATACTGGAGCTTCGATGGTACCGTAGTTCCCAATATCGCAAATGCTCCAACGTCAGGCAATGTCAATCAAAATGTGGTTGACGACTTAGCGAGACCCTATCCCATGACAACAGATGGAACCCCAATTGAATGGAACTTCTCACCAAACGATAAAATATTTACGTTAGAATACTCGACTAGTTGTGCAAGTGGATGTGCTAATTTTGAGACTGGTCAATACACTCAAATCTCTCTGCCTAAACTAATTTACCCCACTGGATATTCAGTTGCTTTATCGGGAGCCACTATTGTCTCAAATGCAAATGCCCCAGTCTTACAACTCAAGAACAATCCAGGAGCGACCAGAGTTAGCGTCGAAATTTCGCAAAGTAACCCGTAATGCGCGCTAACGCAACTGGGCGGCGGTTTATTGGCACGAACTGTGCGGCTAGAGATCCGATACATGTTTACTAACGCAACCGGGCGGCGGTTTATTGGCACGCTTGGTGCTCGGATCAATTCCATGTCGTATCTGCCAAAATGGTTGATCCTCGGCTCGGTGATCGGTGTTATTGCCGGACTGGGAGCGGTGGTGTTCTACGAGGCACTACGCATCTCGACCCATCTTTTTCTGGGAGTCCTCGCTGGCTATCACGTTCCGACGCCTGCAGGAGAAGGCAACTCTGCCGGCTCAGCCCACTTTGTGAGGGCATGGACGATACCGCTAGTCGTAACGTTGGGGGCATTGATCTCGGGATTCCTAGTCTTTACCTGGGCACCGGCGGCTGAGGGTCACGGAACCGACGCGGCTATTGACGCGGTTCATCACAATCCGCGCGGCATCCGTCTGCGTACAGTAATAGTAAAAATCTTCGCATCAGCGCTAACAATCGGGTCAGGAGGCTCCGGCGGCCGAGAGGGGCCCACCGCCCAAATCAGCGCAGGTTTTGGTTCCTTACTCGCCCGTGTGCTCGACCTGTCGCCTGAAGACGGCCGAATTGCAGTGTCGGTCGGGATTGGGTCGGGAATCGGTGCCATCTTTAGCGCCCCTCTCGGTGGGGCGGTCCTCGCCGCCGAGATTGTCTATCGCGATGACTTTGAGTATGAGGCATTGCTGCCGGGTATCTTTGCCTCTATTATCGCCTATTGCGTATTCGGCGCCGTCTTCGGCTACAAACCGCTATTCGCTATCCCCGGTGGTTATCACTTCCACCAGCCGATCCAACTGGTCTGGTTTGCCGTGATTGGTTTTTTGGCCGGGGGCCTTGGACTTGCATACTCCAAGTCCTTCTACGGGATCGTTCGCCTCTCCAATCGTCTTCCGTTCTCCAAAAAGTTACGCCCAGCACTTGGTGGATTACTGGTTGGGCTGATAGCCCTCGGACTCCCCGAAGTCCTCGGCACAGGATATGGATGGATTCAAAAAGGACTTGGGAACGAGCTGCTCCACACCCCATTGCTCATCATCTTAGCCCTGCCTTTGGCCCGGATCCTAGCCACCGGCCTGTCAATCGGCACCGGGGGCTCCGGGGGCGTGTTCGGGCCAGGAATGGTAATTGGTGCGTTTACCGGCCTGGCTGTGTGGCGGGTATTGGAACCATTCGCACCGGGCGTCGGGCATGATCCGGCCCCGTTTGTCATCGTTGGAATGATGGCGCTATTTGGAGGAATCTCCAGGGCACCGATAGCCGTTATGTTAATGGTGGCCCAAATGACCGGCAGTATAGCGCTGCTTGGTCCCGCAATGATCGCCGTTGCTATCGCTTGGTTTATCGTCGGCCGCTCCGATGACAGCATCTACCGCTCCCAGCTTCGGACCCGGGCAGACTCGGCGGCTGGCAAGTAATCAAGAGGAAATCTTACCCTTATTATAGTGATTGATACTCACTGTAATCATCATATTTCAGTGATCGGACTTCACTATATTTATAATATTTCAGTGAATTAGCTGCTATACTGGTTGAATGAAGATTCAGAGGTACCTTAACATTGAGCAAGAACTGTCTCCGGGAAAGACCTTGATTATCTTTGGTCCTCGACGCGTTGGCAAGACAACACTTCTAACTGACTATATTTCCCAATGCAATGCAAAAGTAGCTTTTTACAGAGGTGATGAACTCAGCACGCAACATGCATTTGGAGTTGCTGAAAGTAGCCTAATTAGGCCATTTCTTGGGCCAGCTTCAGTTCTTGCTATAGATGAAGCACAATTCATACCCAATATTGGACAAACTTTGAAGCTAATAAATGATACTTTGCCAAACCTTTCACTGGTTGTTACTGGGTCATCATCATTTGACTTGGCTGGTCAAATTGGCGAGCCGCTCACAGGTAGAAAAATTACCAAATATCTTTATCCGATAGCACTTAGTGAACTGCTTGCGAACGAGATGATACCTTATAAAGCATTTCAAGATTACTTGCCGAATCTCTTGATATATGGCATGTATCCAGATTCGATTACTGCCATTGATAACCAAGAACGATCTGAGTACCTACGCGAACTTATCGACTCTTACCTTCTTCAAGATATTCTCGCTTTTCAAGAGGTAAAAGGATCTCATATGCTCCTTCAACTTCTTGTCCTGTTAGCCTACCAAGTGGGAAACGAAGTTTCACATACCGAACTTGGTTCATCACTAGGAATCGACAAAAATACAGTTGCTCGATATCTCAATCTTCTAGAGAAATCATTTGTAATTTTTCGTCTTGGAGGATTCAGCAGGAATCTAAGAAGCGAAGTAACAAAAAAGGCAAAATACTACTTTTATGACACGGGTATCCGCAACGCGGTTATCAATAATTTCAATCGACTTGAGATAAGAAACGATGTTGGTCAACTGTGGGAGAATTTCGTCATTGTCGAACGCTTGAAGCTACGTGCATATGCAAACCTCTACGCAAATCAATATTTCTGGAGAACCTGGAACCAACAAGAAATTGATTTGATTGAAGAGAGAGAAGGCAAGCTTTTTGCTTTTGAAATAAAGTGGAACAGTCAATCAGTCGCTCCCCCTTCAAACTGGCTTGAAGCGTACCCAACGGATACTGAGTGGCAAGTTATTAACCCAACTAATGCACTTGGATTCTTGGGAATTGAGATTTGATGCGAGATGATTACAGCGCCCGGGGGCCTGCGCTCGCAGTTTGCTCAAAATACAAACCGACCTTGACCGACTAGTTCAGAAGATGAACGGCACGAGCATCTTGGTGGAGTCCCTGTACGCCGAGTAGGTGTCGGGAAACTGCTGGGTGAGGTAACGCTCCTCAACGATTGCACTGTAAAGGAAATAGGTTCCGGCAAGGCCCACGGCAATCAGCCACTGCCAACTCAGCGCCACGCCAGTGCCAGCCCCCGCGGTCAGGATGCCCGCGTAGATCGGGTGGCGGACCAGGCGGTAAGGGCCGCTCGTAACGAGCTCTGGCTCGCCTTTTTGCGTCATCGGTGACCCCCAGTTGCGCCCTATGTACACGCGGGCCCAGGTGGCAAACCCCAGCCCGAGCACAAATAGACCAAGCCCGAGGGCCGAGCGCCAAACGTCCGTGTTGAGGGCGTGGCCCCGAAAGACCCCGAGACGGACTAGGATCACAACAACGAGAGCGATCAGGGCTCTGATCCTCAACTCTTTTGACCAAGGAACCTTACCCTTCTTCATGAAGAAGGCTGCCACGAGCCAGTACAACCAGAAAGCTCCCCACCCGATAGTGAAGACAGTCTCGACGGGGCGCACCCGATGAGCGTACCAGAGATGTTTGATCACGTAAAGGAGGTTTTCTGATGGCGCTTATCCAAATTCCCCGGAGCTGCTCACCGAAATTCCCCATTCGCAGCATTGGCGGCAAGCGACCCCTTGGGGCTTTTCGCCGATTGCTACAGTATCGTACTCGGTCAGCAAGCTACTATGTTGTCGCGGCACCAGAATGCCGACAACAGCGCATTGCAGAACACCTGATTTACCGGCACGGGAAACGAGTTGCTGCCGTGATTGAAATGGACGATCTTGAACAGCTGAAACATCTGGCCGAGGTACGAGCTGCCACTCAGGAATAGGCCGAGTCCATCCCTTGGGGGAAAGTGAAAGCAGAAATTGGCCTGTTACTTCTGACGCTCGACCGTATATATCTCATACCGATAACCATGCACGAAGCGCAAATGTTTTGCAACAATTTTCAACGCAAGCCACAAATAGCCGAGCTACGATAGAGAAATCTTAGGAAGTAAAGTGGATGCGATTATTACTTACGAAAATAGACCGGGGGGTCCTGAATTGTTACTACAAAATTAGCCACTTGGGCTTCCTAAGGAACCCCAACCCGACCATCCGTTGCCCGGTCCAGCATCGAACCAATCGTGCCACACAGAGCCGTCAGATCCCAGGGCAAACAGCTCCTCATGGTCGGTGCTGTAATGGCCGACTGTTATATTTCCAGTTGTGTGCGAAATTGCGTGCAAAAAGGACTCAGTAGCATTTAGCAATTGTTCACGTTATGCCACCGGAATCAAAAAGCAAAACCCCGTTATTCATGTAAATTTTCGATAACATCCTGGTTGGGGACCTACTTTTATGCCTAATAGTTAGTTATTAACCATTATCATATATGATATATTCCTATATCATAATGGAAAATAACAAAATAACTACCGCGTTGTTTCGCAGCCCGAAGCTCGACGAGGTGGAGCTCCACGTACTTCAGCAGATAGATGACCTCAAAGTGAAACTCCGCTTTCATCTCCGTGAACCTAAGCGGTGGTCTGGGTCGCTTAGACGAATGCAGTTTGCGCGTGCGGTCCAGGGTTCGAACAGCATCGAAGGCTATGATGCTCTTCTTGATGACGCTGCAGCTATCAACCTAGGTGAAGAGCCTCTTGATGCCAACGAAGAAACCCAGCTGGCACTCAAAGGTTACCGGGACGCAATGACGTATGTACTTCAGCTAGCAGAAGATGTAGATTTCAATTACAGCGAGCAACTTCTGAAGAGTTTGCACTTTATGATGACGAGCTATGATCTAAGAAACCGTCCGGGCTTGTGGCGTTCCGGAGCGATCTATGTTCGAAATGATGAAACTGAAGAGATTGTGTACGAAGGTCCGGATGTAGATCTTGTCCAGATACTTATGCGCAAACTAGTCGAGGACTTGAACGACGTAGACGATACCCTGCCGATGGTAATGGCGGCAATGGCGCATCTGAACCTCGTTATGGTGCATCCATTTCGAGATGGCAACGGCAGAATGGGTCGTTGCCTGCAGACACTGGTGCTTGCGCGCGAAGGCATACTTTCCCCTGTCTTTTGCAGTATAGAGGAATATCTTGGCCGCAACACCGAGACATACTACAAAGTGCTTAGGCAGGTGGGTGGCGGAGCATGGAGTCCTGATAGAGACACAAGGGCATGGATACGTTTCGTCATTACCGCACACCTGCGCCAGGCTAAGACTCTCCTAAGGCGCGTAAAGGAAAGCGAGCAGCTATGGGACAGGCTTGAACGAATTGTATCCAAGCGGGAGCTACCCGAGCGGACTATCCCGGTTCTTTGGGACGCATCCATGGGATTTCGTGTGAGGAATGCTACTTACCGAGCTATCTTTGAGGAGTCGGCAGAGGAAACAATTAGCGAAGCGGTTGCAACCAGGGACCTGCGTTTCCTTGTAGAGGCAGGTCTATTGGTGTCCCATGGGCAAAAACGGGGACGCTACTACCGTGCAAGTTCCGGATTGAGGCGCCTGCGACAAGAGATCATCGCTTCACGGAATCCTCAAGATGATTCGGATCCATTTGCCTGAGAGTCTCACAGAATTGGAACTACTCGAACTACTCGCAGACATCCTGGACCTATCGGAGAACTATCTCTTGGGGCGATACTTATTCGGTGGGGCATCTCAGCTACTTTACTTCACCAGATAATACACTACTCATTGGGACTCAACTGTGTCGCCGATGGCTACCCCGGTGAGCGACAGGCAGCTCTCTCGGAGCAACTTCTGGTGCCACCCCGGTCGGTCTGCCGCTCGGAAAATCTCGACGGCAAGATCACTTCGCCTTGAGCGTAGCGCCGACTCGGCTAGCGTTTCCACCACCCGCCAGTGCCTGGTCCCGAGACGTGAAGCCACCTCCACATAGCGGGTGAAGCACTGGCTGGTCACGGCCAGCCAGGCCAGCTGCTCAAGCGCGTTATCGGCCGGATAGTCAAGGTGAAAGGCGCGACACTCGACCTCGAGCGCCTGTAGTAACCGCTCGACGAGCCCAACCTGCTCGTTCGAGACCTGGCTCCACGGCAGGGTCTCCTCTTCGAACCCCAGGCCGTAGTCCTCGAAGACGACCAGATCACACAGGTCTGCCCAGTAGTCCTCGGGTGACATCCCGGCCGCCTGCCAGTCGATGCCGAGGTACGTGTGCCATGCCTCGCTCCGCATTTCGCCAACCTTGCCGAACGAGTCGTCGGCCCGGTCGGCGAGTTCCAGGCCAGCCGTATGAAACGCTCGGTAGAGGGCGAGACGTTGAACGACCGCCAGTCCCACCTCGTCGAGCGACTCGAGCCGTTCTTCGATCCGGCGCACGACCGAGAAGCTCCGATTCTCCGACACGAAGTCCTTCACCTCGACGTCGCGACGGAAGGAGCGGTAGTAGTGGTCTGGGTTCACCGGGAAAGAATCCCAGTGCCCGTTGCGCGACCGCCGTTCCAGCCGGACCCGCGGTGTGTCGATCATCGCCGGAGTCTTGGCCCGACCCTGGAGGTAACGTACCGCCAGCTTCTTGCGGGCCTTGGCGAGGAAACCTCGTTCGGCAAGGGCTTCGGGAGTGGCAAGGTCGCCCGGGACCAGACCGACATCGTCGAGCCGGGCCCGGAGATCGGCCAAGTGGCTGAGCTTAGACTCGGTGTCTTCGCGGCCGCTGGTGCGGTCCTGCAGCTGGCCGACCAGTCGCTCCTCTAGCTGATCGAAACTCCCGTTATGATCGGCAACGGCCACCGCACAGTACCACAGGTCCCAGTGGCTCCAGCTCCTTCCCCCGATCTCACCCCATGGCTCCGGGCCCACCGCCTGCGGGAGACGCGGAGTCGGGGTCGTGCTCACGGCCGTCGCCAGTGGCTCTGGGAACCCCAGTACGGCCGCAGCGGTGGCAGGTCGGTTAGCTTGGGATCCTGTGGTAGCGGTGACTCACCGTCGTCGCCGTCCCATCGGCGGCAGTACTGGTCGGGAATGTCGCCCCACCCCCAGTACGGCAATGGACGGTCTGGCAGGATGCCGAGGGTTTCGACAGGATCGATCCGGTCCGGCCCAACGGTACATAGGTGGGTCCAGTCGTCACCGAGATCGAATACATACACGAACTGCTCGCCTGGGTGTAGGCGCGAGAGCTTGACGCTCCGGAAATCATGCATCCTCTCGCCCTCAATCTCCCATTCGAGATCAGGGATACATAGCCGCGTCTTGTCGGCCAGGGTGAACTCCTGGAGATGGGAGCGATCCCAGCGAGCGAACGCATCGTCGATGGCGTTAGCGAACTGCTCGAAGGTGTGATTGCGCGCTGCTGCAAATATGCGACCCGGCCGGGGCCAGAGGTGCTTGCCCCGGCCCTCGACAAAATCGACCCTGATGGACAGCCATGTGCGCGCCACCTAGGTTATCACCTCCTGTTGTCCGGTTAACTTGAAGTCGTTGCCGGAGGGCCGTAGCTCATCCACCGCGCGGGCAAGCTCGTCAGTTCGATAGTTGTGTAGTAGTACAAAAAGGCTTTGGTGGTATTGAACAATCATTCATATTATGCCACTGGCAAACGAAAAGCAAGGCTACTTTTGGTGGCAAACCACTGCTGAGGTCCGGGCCCTTGCTGGCCGGGTGGCAGCAATGCCGTCGTCGGAACTGCCCAAAGTCCCTCAGAGAATTGGAACAGCTTCAGCTCCTCGCAGAGCTTCTGGACTCCTCGGAGAACTGCCTCTTGGAGCGATACTTCTTCGGCGAGGCATCTCGGCTAGTTCACGTCATCGGTTCATTCACCACTCATTGGGACTCAACTCTCAGCGGTCGTAGACTTCGCGACGATGACCGAGTGCCACCACGACAACCAATAAAACTTCGTCTGCGATGGTATATATGATTCGGTAGTCCCCCACCCGAACACGGAAACCCGGCCGACCTCGCAACGCTCGCACTGCTGGCGGCCGTGGATCCTTCGCGAGCATCGCAATTGCACCCTGGATACGGGGACGGATATCGGGGTCCAACTTGCGAAGTGCGCGCACTGCGGCTGGACGGACTTCGACGCGATAGCTGCTCACGTCCAGCCGAGGTCGGCCTTGACTTGCTCCCAAGGGATGTTCGCGCCCTCTTCGGCCATTGCGGCGTCGAAAGCTTCGGCGTCTTCAGCGTCTTCGAGTGCCTCCATCAGTTCTTCGTAGCGTTCGGGGCTGACCAGGACCGCGGCCAGCTTGCCGTATCGCTCCAGAAAGACCGCTTCGGACTGCGCGGTTTCTACCACCTCCGCCAGCTTTTCGCGTGCCTCACTTACTGTTATCGTTGCCATTAGAAGTATTGTACAAGATTAGTAGATGATTGTACAACTTTTATTGCGCCCCGGCACGGTGCCAAGAACATGGGAAAACGCGTCTCGCCTGCGAAAACTCCTGGTTATCGAGGGTATAACGACCATCGACATGAGGCAACCACAGCGCTGACCGCGCTGGCGTCGATGGCGCTCACCGAAATTCCCCGGAGTTGCTCATCAAGGTACCCACAACAATAAACCCCCGCGGAGGTCACGGTCCTTGCCTGGCCAGGTCGCAACAATGCCCGTTATTGGAACTGCTTGAAGCCCCTCCAATGAATGGAACCACTTAAACTCCTCGCAGAGCTTCTGGACTTCTGTAAGAGATACCTCTTGAAGCGATATGTCTTCGGTGCGGCATCTCGGCTACTTCACTTAACCGGTGCATACACTATTCGTTGGGACTCAACTCCCGCGCCATCAGAACGTCCCGAGGGGACTGCTGCTTTCATCCGTCATGGAGTTACACCTTGGACAGCTCTGCGGCCAAGGGGCACTGGATATCGCGAGCTGGCGGATTCATCAACACGATTCTATTCAGCAAGGCTTGCCTTTCACAAAGCAAAACCAACTTCACGAGAAAGAATTCAAGCGGCTTGGCGGGAGGCGGCACGCAGTACGTATTCGATGTCTGACTCGGAAACGCCGAACTCCATTACTAAAGAGTCGATGTCTTCGCCGGACCAGAAAGGTTCTAGAACGTCGCTTACTCGGGCTGCACCGTGAACGAATATCGGCTGACCAAAAGAACGATATGGATCTGCGATCACTTCAGCATATTCGAATGCAGGAAGTTTGATGCGAGATGCGAATCCATCTTTTCCGTAGGTGATTCTCGTGAGATAATCGAGGAGGACACCTGTAAAGACGTGTTGTTGGCTGCGGACAACGACGAGTTCTCTGACTGCATCGGCTTCACCTGTAGGAGCCTTGGAGGAGTAGTCATAGAGCAATTCTGCTCCATCAGTAAAAAGCTTCCTTGATGCAAGGACATGATCTACGCCAATTTCCCTGGAGAGAATTTCAAGAGCTGGTCGGACGCGCTGTAACGGGACTCCTGCTTTGCGAACGGCCGCCAAAACCATCGCCTCAGCAAGACCGACAAAGGGAATGCTCGGCTGTCCTTTGAGAGCGTTGAAAGCAGTGACTACAGGTCGTCCAACGATATTATTGGATTCGGGGCGATGCCTTGTGTACCCGAGGGTCCAGTTGGCGAGTGTAGAAGTAGGGACGGCGAGCACGCGAGCAGCCTCTGCCACCGTGTACAAGGGAACATCGAATCGGATATCAGTTGACTGGTTGGTCACTTCCACCTACTTCTTTCATTCTACGATACGGGTACCACAGCGATATTTTCCCGAATTTTTTGAAGTAACTAGGTAAGGTGGTCCCTCTCTTAGTACCTTCTAAATGCCAGGGTAGCGTATGACGTATTAACAAACCCTAACTGAAATGAGCAAAAAGGAGGACTACCTAAATGAAAACCATATCAGTTCTAAACCAAACTCCAGTGGAAGTAGCAAATGTGTCTCGTCACCTGGGGAAAGTCCGGCTAGTCACACCCCGTAACAAGCAATTGCAAACAATTCATTCCCACCAAGGCTTGCGATTCTTTCGAATTTAGAGTAAAGTTATAGTCAGAAGAAAGGAAGAGTGGAGAATGGACATTACTCAAGAGCAGACGGTTCCTCCTCCTGAGAATGTAGAGGCTCTCGCAGGAGTGGAGAAATTATTACGTTCGGGAAACTCGATATTGAAGCTGATGGATCAGAATGGGGAATCCGTGGAGCTTCCAGAAGTACTTCATAATATCCTAGATAAGGTTGTCTCAGCGATGCGCAGAGGAAAGGCTATTACACTTGCGCCTCATGCTATGAGACTTACAACTCAAGAGGCAGCTGATCTTTTGGGCATTAGCCGACCGACCTTAATCAAACTTCTTGAAAACGGTAAGATCCCCTATGAGACTCCCAATCGACATCGTAGAATCCGCTTGCTCGATCTCCTCAATTACCAAGGCCTTCGCCACACCGAACGTCAAGAAGTTCTTCGGAAGTTAGCAAATGATGCGCAAGAAGATGAAACATTTGATGAGTCTTTTGAAAAATACGAATCTGCACTTATCGAAGCAAGACAGAAATTCTCCTAATATCTCATGTATGCAGCCCTCTTAGACTCCTGCGTACTCGTACCTAACGTCCTAACCGATACCCTTCTCCGATTAGCAGAGTATGGCTTCTTTCGTCCACTCTGGTCGCAACGCATACTTGATGAGATGGAATATGCTATCCATAAAGTTCACCCAGACTTTGACGAAGCGAAAATATCGGGTCGCTCAGTGGCAATGAACGCGACATTTGAAGATGCACTTGTATCTGGATGGGATGAACTAATAGCTGGTCTTGATCTGCCCGATGACAACGACCGCCATGTATTGGCTGCCGCAATTGCAGGAGGTGCTCAATCACTAGTTACGTTCAATCTCAAGCACTTTCCAATAACACGGCTCGAGAATTATGGAATCGAAGCACGTCATCCTGATGACTTTCTACTAGACCAACTTGATCTATTCCCAGCTTTAGCATTGCAGTCACTCCGTCAACAAGCAGACGAACTTTCTAATCCAGCCAGTGACCTTCCAAGTCTTCTAAACCGGTTAGAACGGTGTGGTGTACCACGATTCGTAGACCAAGCTAGACTTCTACTTTGAGTTAAATAAACATCCATGCACTTCAGGATAAATGTTTATAATTCGTAATTGGTTACTTATCTTCACCTTGGCCACTTTGGGATATTTGTGGCGCCCCCGGCAGGACTCGAACCTGCGACGCACGGTTTAGGAATCAGATCGAGCCTGTCTGTCTAGTACTAACCAGTATCATTTAGCCTGGTCAGTAAGGGTGCCAGTCTGTCTAGTCACATCCTGTTAAAAGCAGTATCGGGCATTTGATTCCCATTTGATTCCCCAAAATGGATATTTCGGATAGAAATCAATGTATCTTATGTAAAGTTGCGGTGTTGTAGGGACTCCTTACTGTTTCGCATTCATCTCCAAAGTCATCCGAGGCTGCACAACTACAGAATTTCCCCCAATTTTCTCGGTGTCTCCCCTACCTAAAAACATATAGCGATGAGCCGCCTACTCCTTGAGTTTAGCCGGATACCTTTTAGGTAGTCCATTATTTGCCATGATTGTATCTTCCTTCCACGTAAGAAAGTCTCCAACTTTCCCAGACCGATTCAAGCAGCTTCTAGACCATCACTAAGTTGGCTACAAGCTCACTTGAGGTCGAGCGTCAAAATCCTACGATCGGACCCGATATGCATACCGATCAGGTTGGATATGTCAATAACGGCCCCGTGCTCAATAAACACGTCAAAAAACCTTTGGAAGTTCAGCCCCCAATATACCATGGCACATGCCATCGGGGCACCCTTCCCACCGTCTTTGCCATTTTCTAAAAAGCGAAGTCGCGTGTCGTAGAGGAAGCAAACTGCTCGCGCCTTGGTAAAGACAAACCGCTTCCAATGCGAAGTATTGGTGGCAACGGGTATTAGGGCTATTACTTCAGAACCGTACACTTCATTGGCATCTGCACACTTAGAAAGCCAATGTTTGATGGTAGTGCCAGCCTCAGCATCATTGCCATATGGCGGATTGACGTAGATAGTCGGGTAGTTCCAGGAGTCCTTCAATCCATCATTATTCGGTAGGCGGTACTCGACCATTGCGTCAACAACTGAGTAGTCATTGGAACATGGATCAAGATGAATTACGCCGTTAAATACCTCGTGTACAGCATCGACATACTTTGGTGGCGTGCACCAGTCCTTCTTGTCCGATACTGACTTACGACCCGCCCCCTGCCTGGTAACGGTCTGTGTTTGACTTAGCTTGGGTGCTCCAAGGCTACTAATCATGTCAATACTCTCCTCCAGTCCTTGTCCATTAGTGATTTTAATTCTGACTTTAAAACACATACCGTCTTTGCGGCCGGGGATATCACGTTGAACCATCTTTCTATTTCCGCAATATTTTCCTGAAAATAGTCGAGAAGCAGACGGTCAGAATCGATGTTCATTTGAACTTTGGTGAATTGATTCTTTGTCTTGCCACCTCCATAGCTTGACTTGAAAGCCGAGCAGATCGGTTCGTATTTGGGGGAGGGGCGCAGCAATAAGTCCTCGACAAACTGACCAAGACCAGCATCTGTCAAGAACAACAGCCAATCGTACGACTGAGCTAGAACCTTCAGTTCTTTGTTCTGGTTATAGTTCGTGAACCAGTTCCCATGATTGCTTACTATCCCCACGGTCAAAATAAAGCGTCGTAAAAGTTCCACATCCTCTGAGGATACAACCTCCTCCATCAGTTCATCGTACGGCTTCAAAATGTAATCGCCGTTGCTTTTGTAGATGATGCCGTGCATTTGCCCTGACTCGGTTCGTAACTTCTGCAAGGATGAGGTAGTTCGAGCCACGTATGCGCCCTGCTTAGCTTTCTCAATGGTCTGAGGTCCCTTTGTCATCCCTTCTTCGACCCCAACTCGTTTACACTCAAAGATTGCAAATGGCTTATGGTGCTGCTCATAAATATTGAGTGAGTAGACGTTATCGTGAACTTCGGTAATACTGCATAGCAGAAAAGAGCTGCTTGACTCGGCAATGGTACAAGCATTTCGGAGTATTCTATCTCCGCTCAGAAGAAGTTGATTCTTGCGTCCGAAGTCCTTGAGGTTATATCCACTGTCGCACAGCGCCTTCCAGATTGCCGTTCCGGTAATAGAGTTCTTCGTCTTGGTGAACTCCAGCGACGAGCAACACACTATGGGATGAAGAGAGTATTCGACATTGTGCAGAATTTCAGGATTACCATATTCGGCGAGCCCCCGCTCGATTGAGATGCTGTCGTTCAATCCCCACGTCTTCAAGAGGTAGTAGGCAATGACCTCGACAAGGGTGCCCAGAGCACGCCCTGCCGCCTTGCGCTTGTCCTTCGCGTAATGAAAGACCTCTGCCTCCAAAATCTCTTGGAGTTTATTGACTGCGCGATCGTTCGGACGCCCAGTGGACATTATCCGATCCACTCTCTAATGATCGGACTTCTAACGTTGTCGTTGTATACCCAACCTTCATTGCCTGTATTGTACGGCGGGTCTATGTAGATGCACTTAACCTTGCCAGCATACGTAGGCAACAGAGCTTTCAGTGCAAGCAGGTTGTCACCATGAATTATAAGATTGTCTTGAAGGCTCACCTTTTCGGTGAGGCTCTTTTTCTTGTTTGGTACAAGCTGATGATAAGGGACAGCTAGATGATGATTTTGGACAAATGTCTTGCCCTTAAATTGAAGCGTTGGCATGTAGCCACCTCATCAATTCTTGTTTACTCCTAACCATCTTTTCAAAATTACCCATATTTGTATACTACTACGGGGGTGCGACAGATTTGTGGAATGAACTACGTTGCATCAGAGCCATTTGTTAGGAGGCTGCTAACCGTTGAGAATACCGTCAGCTGCTTTCTGGATGCGCTCACACGATGTCTTGATGCAAGCTATAGCTTGTTCTCCGTCACCAGCCCATGTAGCTACGTAGCCAAAGGAGTAGTCTGAGCTGTCAATGCCAATCACTTGGCAAACTATGTAAGCGACTGACTCAGCTTCGAGTTCAGCTAACAAGCGGTTAGCTTCGTCAGAGTGTAGTATTGCATGGGCAAGTTCATGAGCGAGTGTCTTTATACGCTGAGCAGGAGGGTTATCCACTTCAACCCGAATACGATGTAATTCAAATGTACAATCTCCATTAGTAGTGCCAAAAAATGCAAAGTCTTCAACGCTAAAGCCATGAGAGTTGGCTACTTTCACGAGAGACTCATAGCAGTTTGCAGAATCATCGCCAATTAGGCGATTACAGACGCTTGGTAGGTCTTCGCCTTCAGTTTGAGAGACATCAAAGACGGGTACGAACTTAAAGCCTCGAATGACTTGAGTTTCTTCATCGAGGGTACTATTATCGGCAACTTTGTAAATCATTGGTGCAAGTATCCAGATTGCCTTTTCTCTTTTTTGGACGGTACGTCCTAGCTTTTTCCAAGCGTTGAAACCTGCGACTTGTGTCGCATTATGGGCTTGGGCAGATATTAAGAGCACGTTATTGAAGCTGTAGTGGTGAAATCGACTTTGAAACCCTAAATAGCTCTGCCATTTATCTGATGAGGTGAGCTGTGAAATTCCTTCTGTTAGCTTATCTATTAGCTCTGGGTGCTTAGTAGTGGCGTTTATCATTTTGTTCTCCTTTTGTGTAGGGTTTATTGCGTTAGAACCCGATACACCAGAGGGAGGGCGGGCGGAATAGCCCCGAGCGAAGCGAGTACACTTCAGGGCTTGCAGCCACTGAGACCGAGTCTCTGGTAGGGTGATAAAAAAGCAAGAGACCCAAACAGGAGAACGCCTCTTAAAACGCCACTTCACCCAGATGCTCGATGAGCACCAAAGGGATAGCTCACTGAATCAGTGGCAATATGGCTATTTATTCAAAAGTCGATAGCGCATAGCTGAAGTGCTCTTAATGCTCCAAGCAAATGCGTAAATTAAAAGCAGGAACGCCTTGATTGAAAAGCGAAGATGAAAGAAAAGATAATCTGATACCGCACTCAAAATGGATACAGTGCCGCCAACCCGACAATAAGAAACAAAGTATCGAGGCTATGTAGCAGTCAGACTCTCAACTGTAAGAAGAACTATCGAGTCTGAGCTAATTTGGCATCATTCAAATACTGATAAAGAGTCTCTCGTGAAATGCCGTACTCTTTAGCTAAGCGTGCTTTAGCTTCGCCTCTGGCAATACGATGGAGAATTTCACTTGTTGCATCGGGGGTGAGTGATCTTTTCCTGCCACGATATACACCTCGTTCTTTTGCCAATACAATTCCTTCACGCTGGCGTTCTTTTAAAAGCTCTCGTTCGAACTCGGCAAAAGCTCCCATGACAGATAGCATAAGTTTTGCCATAGGTGAGTCATTTCCAGTAAAGACAAGATGCTCTTTGAGAAACTCTACTGCTACGTCTTGGCTCGTGAGGATCTGGACAAGGTGGCGCAAGTCATCAAGGTTTCTTGCAAGCCTGTCCATGCTGTGCACAATGACGCTGTCACCAGCCCTGACAAAGCTGAGTAAAAATTCTAATTCAGGTCGGCTGGTGTCCTTACCTGAAGCATGGTCAATGAAGGTACGATCCAGTTCAACACCTTCGAGCTGGCGTTCATGGTTTTGATCAAGAGTACTGACTCTGATATAGCCGATTCGTTGTCCGCCCATTTAAAAATGCCACCTATATACCGGACACCGTGTCATAGTGTCAGGATAACATCTAAGACTTGATTTGTGGCGTGTCAGAAAATACTGATTCCAACTTTATCCTGACGTGTTGGGGGCAAGTTTGTTGATGTCCATTTGAGGTATAGCCTATTGTGACACACATGTTTTGCGATATGGCAAATAATTAGTTGTCAACAGATTCTGAAAAACAAATCAGCGATAAAACCAATGGCGTATTTTTTTCCATAACGATAGAACCTTAGTATCAGCATGCTTGAGCACCGATTCAGCTACTCTTCTGGCGAAGTACTCTTCCAGTTCATATGTATCACGGCTGTGACCATCTGCGATCTGTTCATTAGTCCATACTTCAGCCCAACGTATCGTGTCTTCCTTGATCCAATAATGTGACTGGCACGGGAATTCCCAATTGCCAATAGACGGAGACAGTGATACTGTATCGCCATTGAATATAAGTTGCCATTCGGCTGGGCTGAATGGAGTAACAACTTTATTGCCACAACCACATGCACACTTATGAACGGCAAGAGCATATGGAATAGATATGTAGAATACACCTTCGTCAAGTTCAGAGGGCATGTATTCGACAAATTCATGCCGAATCGTCGTCAAATGCACTCTTGATTATCCTCATTTAACAGATGATTACCATCAATCGTGAATGTGCTTGATAATTCACGGTCTAGGTCTAGATAGAAACCCACCAACTTCTTCCACTTGATCACGGCTAGAACAGCATTTAGTGCATTAAGATCCGCAATTTGTATGTTTCGTTCGTACTCATCATCCTCCAAGTTTAAAAAACTTACTCGATTCCAAACGTGCTTACGGTTGTTCTCTATGCTCGTCGTTGTACGAATCAGACCGTTCAAGGAACTGCTCGCTTGGTTAAGTTCAATGCCCATGCCGGTATCGATAAATGGAACACAAAATTCATCGAGCTTTTCAAAAATAAGCTTTTTGACCAGAGAAGTATCCATTGCCAAAAATACGAAGTCCATTTCACGCAGCTCGTCCACATTGCTTTCATCAATATTAACTGCATGCGAAACGATATTACGATGTATCGGATTATATTTTGATTGGAAATATTCGACCTTCTTTTGTCCTGCATTAAGTTCCTCGATTGATGCAGCTCCGGGTGCCCGAAAGGCATTGTGGGTATAAAAGATATCTTCATCATAAAGATGGATATACTGAACTGGGGTCTTTGCAATGAGATCCAGAATGTAAGATCCAGTACCACCTAAACCAACAATTGCTATCTTCTTATGCTTGAACTTCTCTGTTACAGCACTTATCTGAGCCCGGCTTGAGGCTGAATCTATATACTGAAAGGGTGAATCCTCATCATCAGTAGCAATTGGGGGATACACGCTTGGGGTGACGGTAGGATCAATTGCCCGAGCATATCCAAGTAGAATATTAACATAGGAAGTCATCTTCTCGTAGTAGTCAGGATATCCACCTTGGGGTTTACTGGAAAAAGTGCAGCATGCTACAAGCCCTCCACCAATTGGACTAGATGCACGGGAATTGATGATCTTATCAAGTTCTCTCCCTTGGTCATCACAAGGGATTGACCCAACAAAAAATACGACATGGTCTTTAGGTCTTATCGTCTTGTTCCCTTCAGTGGAAAGTTCAGAAACTAGGATGCCACGATCTACAACCTTATTACTTGTCACATATGGTACTTGTCTAATTAGAAGGTTACTCTCCATTATTTCAAGATTGAACCCTTCATTTAAAAGACGTTGCAGATCTGAACTATGACTTAGTAGTTGCTTTAACATTGAAGATGGTGCCTTTCTTCTTGGCTTCCACCGATTGACCGGGTACCAAGCTACCCTCGCGCTTTGGCTCTTCCGCATTCCGGTATGTCACGGTAAAAAGGGTCTCTGGCGATGGTGGTGCAGGGTACGCAAGGTTAACGACCTCTTGGTAACTGACCTCCTCTGATTGAACAGGAATTGGCTCGCCATTGACAATAATCATCACCTCTTCGTCAGGGGTAGTAAATTCAGACATTTTATTAGCCTCCTTAATTAGTTGCATTATTATAGTTTAATTGCTATTATAGAATTATTGCACAAGTGGAGTTCAATTGCAAGTTTGTATATAACAAAGGAGGTCAGAATGGCAAAGTCAGGTTGGTTTGATGCTAGTGCTTTCTATAATGCGTTAGACAGTGTTAGGCAAGCTCGTAATTTGAATTGGAAGAAAGTCGCTGAGCAGACTGGTATCAGTGCATCATCACTGACTCGGATTGCTCAGGGAAAACGCCCCGATGTCGATGGTCTCGCCACACTTGTCGCGTGGTCTGGGCTCAATTCAGATGATTATGTCCGATCGGAACAAGCCCGCCCAGAACCAGAACCACTAGCCAAGATATCCACGTATCTTCGAAGTGATAAGAATTTGTCACCTGAAGCTGCTACAGCCATTGACGAGCTAGTCAAAGCCACATATGAGCGGTTGCGAAAGAAAGGTTAGGTTAATGGGATGCTTGCGAGAGGGTTCAAGGCTGAGGCAAACAGGATTGTTACAGAAGTGCGCAAGGAAATTGGATTGTCTCCCTTTGATGCCCTTGATCCACATAAATTGGCATTGCACCTCGACATCCCGATAATCGGACTATCAGAATTTCTGAATGAAGCACCTGCAGTACATCATTTGTTGTATACAGAATCGACGGTTTTTTCGGCGATCACAGTATTTTCTGGATCACGGCGCACTATTGTTCACAACGATGCCCACGTATTGAGTAGGCAAGCGAGCAATTTATCCCACGAACTCTCACACGGATTGCTATTGCATCCACCAACACCTGCATTAGATAATATCGGTTGTAGACATTGGAATCAAGATATAGAAGATGAAGCCACTTGGCTAGCAGGTGCGCTGCTGATTCCAGAAGCTACAGCTCTTGCGATAGCTAAAGGAAAGTGGTCAGTTTCGTCGGCTGCACTGCGATTCGGAGTCAGCTGCGCAATGATCCGTTATCGCCTAAATGCAACAGGTGCGAAGAAGCGAATTCATCGTGCAAGTTAGGGAGGCATTCAGCATCACGTTATTTCAAGTAAGCTCAGATTCAGTAATTTATTGTGGATGGACTTGCTCAAGTTAGTAAGTATCTGAATTAGCGTGATATTGGAAGGCTCTGATTGATCTGGTTTTTTCTTTTACCACCCATATCGCCTCTTATAGTGCCACCTATTGACCGCTCCAAGGGTTGCCACAATCCCCGCATAACCAGCCCAAAGCAGCTGTCAACGGCCATCAGAAAGTCCCCATTGGCGGCCATGGGCAGTGTAGCGCGCGCGGCCATGAAAATGTATCGCGCGCGGCCAACAGAAATGTCCCTGGCTTATCTTGGTAATTCAGTTCGCTAATGGCATCACCCCTTTGCCGGAAGTTGCGTCAGCTAGTCTTACCGATTCACCGTCGGTAAGTACCACATGAGCGTGATGCAGTAGTCGATCGACAAGTGCTGTGGCAAGATTCTTGTCCATTAGCTGATCAAAGCCAGAGGGGTGGAGATTTGATGATATAGCTATACTGCGTCGCTCATATTGGTTATCGACAAGTCGGTAAGGTCGTTCATACCGGTGTCGTAGTTGATGCCCACACCATGTCACGACATACTTTTTTGCCCCTATAGCCAGTGAGCGACCATACGAGTTTTCGACCTTGGAAGTTTCATTGAAAACATTGCGACTGAGCCTCATACCCCCACCTCTGCAACTTCCGCATCGGTTGCCGTCTATTCTTGATTATCTCGCCCTTAGTGCAAATTGCAATCAATCGTCACGAACTTGTCACAAGTTTATTGGTATGGGTTGTCCTTATGGACTTTGATAACCAGATGGTAAGTCATAAACACCTGCCTGGGGCGCACCTGATCCAGTTGAAACATATCCGACTGGCACGCATCCAGCCAGTTGCCAGTTTCCCTTCGCCCACTCAAATTGAAGGGTTTCTTTAGTCACTGCGTAACCGCTGAGTCCCGCTATAATCGTTGTGTCAGGTGTCGCTACATTGTTATTGAACGTGTACCTAAGGACAAATACCACACTCATCGAAACACTCGATGGTGGCGAACCTGTTGTGTTCAGAATTTTTACGCCTGTTACTTTGCTCGTTGAGCTTATTTGCGCCCCTTTTCTTTGAATCGCGTTTGCTGCTTGTTCGTAGCTCGCATCAACTTGGTTATCTACGTAGGTTCTATCGGTGGGTAATATATAGGCTGCAATGACGCTAAGGTATCCGTTCCTATTGAATGCAACATTTCCAAAAGAAGTTTCAAAAGCGACGGTTTTTGAAATCGCAGCTTCTTTTGTGTCTGAAGTTGGAGTTACTAGAAATGTTGAACCATAGCTTTTTACTCTATTGACAATTGCATAGCCAAGTGAGTTGATGGGTGACGCAAGTGCTCCGACGATAAGTATTGCAACGACAGGGGCAATCCTTTTGAATAGTTCATTTGGTTGGGAGATATCCGAAACTGGTTTTTGGGCAGCATCACCATTAGCCTCTTTTGCCCTCTCAATTCGATACTCCACTGGAGGGTGCTTTGAATATAGCGCTCCTTGCCACCCGCTTCTAGCCATTTCAAAGACACCAAGGCGATTAAGTGCTTCAGAGAGATAATTCCCCAGCCCAATTGTGCTTGCAGCTAAGTCTGCCTCATACTCATGCTTACGGCTTTCATCGGCAATAAGTGGCATGATAATATAATCCGTTAGAATAATTGGCGGCCAGAGAAACAGTACGGTAGCAATTAATCCAAGCACCCCTTTTCTAGGTTTTGATTCACACTGGGTTTAGTGGAGACTATTTTGTTTGTATTCCAACCAGTTGTTGATCGGTCTCTTCAAGAGCATAGTACACTTTTTCGAATTCGATGGGTGGGATGTCGCCCAGGTAGCCGTGAAG
>JAKAVM010000039.1 GCA_021827485.1 Actinomycetes bacterium | reverse complement strand
TAGCCGAACTGAAATTTTGTAGGCTAATCCCTTTACTTGGCTGGTTTAAGCCGTATCATATAAGTGATGGTTGATTTTGATATTGAGCTCAGTCAATTGGAGAATCACCTTAGGCTCCACGTTCACGATCGACACACACGCCTCGGTTTGAGTGATGAAGAGCTTATTGAGATGTATACCTTTATGCTCTTGGCAAGGCGTCTTGATGAAAGACTCTGGTCCCTGAATCGGATGGGAAAGGCAGCTTTCGCAATATCTGGTCAAGGTCATGAAGCCTGTCAGGTTGGTAGTACCTGGGCGCTCAAGCCAGGAGTAGATTACCTGTTACCGTACTACCGCGATATAGGAGTTGTTCTTGTCGCTGGATTGTCTCCGTACGAGATATTACTTGGAACCTTTGCAAGAGCTCAAGATCCATGCTCTGGGGGACGCCAGATGCCCAATCATTGGGGAAGTGCCAAATTAAGAATTATAACTGGCTCATCTCCGATTGCGACCCATCTACCACATGCCGCCGGAATAGGATATGCGATTAGGCTTCAAGGCGGGAGAGAAGTTGTGGCGTGTTATTTCGGTGATGGCGCGAGTTCCAAAGGGGACTTTCATGAAGCCTTGAATTTTGCATCGATCTATAAGCTCCCGGTTATTTTTGTTTGTGAAAATAATGGTTATGCTATTTCAGTACCACTTTCAAAGGAATCGGCAGTTCAGAATATTGCGGACAAAGCATCGAGCTATGATATGCCTGGGGTAATAGTTGATGGCAATGATATTTTGGATGTTTATGAAGCGATGAAGCAAGCAGTCGATCGGGCAAGACAAGGCGAAGGACCGACTTTAGTAGAATGCAAAACTTATCGCTATCTTGCTCATACTTCTGACGATGACGATCGAGCTTATCGAGTCCGAGAAGAAATTGACCTATGGAAGAAACACGATCCGATATCCAATCTGAAACGTTATCTTATTGAACAAAGGTTGCTTCCTGAGATTCTTGAAATGGAAATAGCAGAGAAGATCAAGAATCAAGTCGAAGAAAGTACACTTCTAGCTGAAGCTCAGCCAGAGCAAGAACCTCAAATGGCGTTTTCCCACGTATACGCGACCCCAAAGGCAACCAGAGAGTTCCTGTCTGAAAATGCAATGAGCGATGCTGGGGCGAGCGAGCATGGAGGCCAGGTAAATCTAATTGAAGCCGTAAGATATGTCTTAGAAGAGTCTTTGGACAATGATCCAAGCACACTGATCATTGGAGAAGATGTTGGAAAGAAGGGCGGGGTTTTTGGCGCAACAAAGGGCCTGCTCGAAAAATTCGGTGATGCACGAGTGTTAGACACCCCTCTTGCCGAGTCATCAATTGTTGGAATTGCTATTGGCCTGGGCTTTGCTGGATTCAAACCGATTGCTGAAATCCAATTTGCTGACTTTATTCACTCTGCTTTTGATCAGATTGTGAGCGAAGCAGCGAGAATCTGTTATCGCTCAAATGGTGATTTTCAAATGCCCCTGGTGATTAGGGCACCTTGGGGGGGTGGGGTTCACGGAGCGCTATATCATTCGCAGTGTATTGAGGCTTTTTATGCCCATGTTCCTGGTCTTAGAGTTGTAGCACCTTCTACTCCTATGGATTTGGTGGGATTGTTTCGTAGTGCAATGAAGGATCCAAACCCGGTTCTATTCCTCGAGCATAAGAAATGCTACCGGCATATATCTGGAGTTCTACCTGACCGAGAGTTTGCAATTCCAATTGGAAGGGCCAGTATTGTAAAACCCGGAGAAGACCTTTCGATTATCACCTATGGATTTCACCGTCACTTGGCAGAGAAAGCAAGTTTAGAACTTGAGTCTGAAGGGTCTATCGAAGTGATTGATTTACTAACAATTAGTCCTTTGGATCGAGAAACGATAGTGAATTCTGCGATAAAGTGTGGAAAGGTGCTGATTGTCCATGAAGATAATCAATCATTTGGGGTAGGGGCTGAGGTAGCTGCGATAATTGCCGACGAAGCTTTTTGGAGTTTGGATGCACCGGTGAAGCGTTTGGCAATGGCGGATGTGCCAGCCATGCCTTTTGCGCAAGAGTTAGAAGACGCACTGACGATAGGTGTCGATGAGATAGTTGAAGCCGCCAGAAGCCTTCTTCACTCATAACTTATTTCTAGGTATCACAAATTTTTATCTCCAAATTTCGTGGTCGGGACCGGCGTCGATCCGGTGACCTCACGCTTTTCAGGCGCGCGCTCTGCCAACTGAGCTACCCGACCATAAGTTTTAGCGGACCTGACGGGATTTGAACCCGCGACCTCCGGCTTGACAGGCCGGCGTGCACTCCAGGCTGCACCACAGGTCCACGATTTATTACGCTGCTTACTATAAGCATACTAGTCGCACCCCCAACGGGATTTGAACCCGTGTTACCGCCTTGAAAGGGCGGCGTCCTGGGCCGCTAGACGATGGGGGCTCGGTGCCTCAGAGGAACCATTGGACAATATCAGATGACGGAGCCCAAGACACATTTCACCACCCGAAAGCTCGCCAGAAGCTCGTAGCCCACCAAGTCTGGGCCTGTTTAGCTCGCCCACCAAGTCTGGGCCTGTTTAGCTCGCCCACCAAGTCTGGGCCTGTTTAGCTCGCCCACCAAGTCTAGGCTCCCAAATCTTGGCCTTCCTGGCGTACCATCCACTCGGTGCCACTGGGAGTATCTCGAACTTCTATTCCAGCGCTTTCCAACCCACTCCGAAGTCGGTCAGAATCTTTATAGCGTTTTTCACGGCGTGCTAGGTCTCGTTCTCTAATAACCAATGTGACAAGGGGCCCGAAGAGTTCTTGAGGGTCTCGCAAGCCCAATTTTGCCAAATGAGAGAATTCAATAAGCATCTCACGATAGGCCTGATTGGCCAACTCTCTTTCGCTCGAAGAAAATGTTTCATTTGACCAATCTGAGATAAGCCTGCCTAGCTCTAGCGCACTAGCCAAGGCACCGTCTAAATCTCTTAGACTTATTGCTGACTTGAATTCGCTTTCAAAATCCCTAACTTGATCTAAGAACCCTTTATTTTCACTTGGTAAATTGTCATTGCTAGAAAGTGGAAGATTAGATATATCGTTGTGAGAGTAATGTAGGCCAATTGACGAAGGATTATTTGAGCAGAGATCTGAAACCAGCTCATGTATATGGCTTATCGGAAATATTGCTGATGTCTCAATAGGAATTGAATTACCATTTTTCCTAACTGTTACACAGCCACGTCCGACCACTTCGATAGTGGCATTTTCTAAATCAAAAATACAGCCAGTGTGCTCATCTATCCCTAGAATAAAGCAATTATCATCGAGAAGACCCTCCATTGAAGACAATCTACGCTCACCAAGATAACAAAACCTTGTATCATGAGTTCCACCTTCAGAATTATCGTAATGAGGTACAATAGCGCATCTAAGACCAGTTGCATATTCCACTAGGTTAAGTCCTTCTAACCAGTGAGGATCTTCGCCAACCTTATAGATCTCATAGATAGGGGCCGAGTAAGCCCCTAGGGTAACCGCAGCTGCCGAAGCAAACGTAATTGCGCAGTGAGAAGTAAGTTTATCTTTCAAGATCGCAGGAATGATAGATTGACGCCACTGTCTTAGCGCATATCCTGGGCTGCCCGGGCCGGCAAATATGTAGTCTGCACTTCGAAGTAGGGCAAGTGAGTCGTTATGCGCTACAGCACTTAGTTCAGTGGACGACTTGTAGCTCGCAACTTTCATCGAAGTGTCTATACTCTCATCAAAGTATGCCACTGCCTTAGCCGACAGTTCTGCAGCATTTTCTTGGAACCCGTAAGGAGTATCTAGAACAACCGCTTTAATCTTGTTTCCGCCTAAACGGTTGACAAGTGATCTATGGACCTTGACCATTGTGGGACTTGTCTCCCCGGAACCCATCAATACTAGAAAGGAGTTTTTCAAGAAAAGAATCCCGCTATATCTCGCCCGATTATTACAGAAGATAATATGTCCGGATGTTGTGCATGGATATCGTGATCAGATTCTAACCACTGCGCCTCGCACTTTGGAATGCACTTCTTGGCCAACGCGATTTGTCCATCTTTGTCAGAGGGGTTCCCGGCGGAATTAGCTGACCTTGCAGTAAGAATAAGAGTGGGAGCTGTGATTTTGGAGTAGAGCTCCGAGGGTTTGTGTCTCCATAAATGTTGAAGAATAATCATGTGGCGAGTAAATGTTAGATTGGGGGCTACGAAACCTTGCGCAGTTACAATAAAGTTGGCTAGCAGCCCCTGGATTCCTGTTTCGGGCCAATCTGGATGCGTTTGCCTTATCCGCTCTTCAAGTACCTCGGGTAGCAATTGCTCAAAAACTGGGGGGGCCAGAAGTTCCGCGCACCTTTCCCACTCGGGGAATTGGTCGGACAGTTGAAGAATTCCACCATCCACTAAGATAGCTCCACGTAACGACCAGGGTCTGGATGCAGCGAAGTCGAGGACTACGTTTCCACCCCAGGACTGCCCTGCAATCAAGGGCTTGGCCCAGTTAGGTGAGAAGTTCTTCGTCAGATCTTGCAAGACGTAGTCAAGATCTACCGAAATAGTTGCGAAATCATACCCATCATCTGGTTTGCTTGACCTGCCATGGCCACGCAAGTCCACGCAGGCGACTTGATAACCCTGGTGGCACATATTGACTGCCACTCCATCCCACATTCGCGCATTGGAAGCGAGCCCATGGATCAAAAGTATTGCAGGCAGGTCTGATGAACTCGTTACGTCGCTATTTGGAGGTGACCAGTAAAATAAATGTAACGTAGCGCCCGCTGGTGATATGACTTCAAGTTGCTTTGGTTTCACTTGTTCGTTCTCAGGAATTGAGTGCTTCGATCAGCTCAGATTGTAACCAGGTCAAGTATCCATAGAGTAACAATCCCTGTGATCGAATATCATCTTCGGAAATTGTTTCAGGATCGGGGGCAATTTCATCTTGTTGAATATTGAGCTTAGTCCCTATGACAAGTCGAATAGAATTAAGTGCTTTTAGCCAAATATACGCGTCAGCCTCGCTAATAGAAGGTGAGTTTAGAGTGGTTTTAAAAAGCTCCAAGGCTTGCGCACAGCTATCAACTAAGTCGGTTCGGGTAAAAGTTATGTAGTCAGCTTCGCTATAAGGGTCGTCAATGTAGGCAGGTGGGAAAAGCCTCGCTGTGCTTGCATCGCCAGCTCGGGCCAGAGCTACCGTCTGGTCGGGTAATGAGCCAAGCACACTTTTCTCGTGAGGCGATAAATAAATGGACAAACTACCATCTTTATTTCTAACGATTCCTCTCGAACGGATAGTCGGCAAAGTTACGATTGCTCCAAGGTAGCCCACAGTCCATATTCGTGCAGCCTATAGACATCAAACTCAGCGCGTTCCTTGGTTCCGGACGAAACAATTGCCCGTCCCTTGTTGTGGACATCGAGCATGAGTTTCTCGGCGCGAGCTAGGCTGTACCCAAAAAGCTTTTGGAATACCCAGGTAACATATGTCATAAGGTTAATTGGGTCATTCCAAACAATTACCGACCATGGTTTATCGGGTGACGCATCTTCGCCCGAAATAATGTCGAAATCAGATTCAACCTGGACCATCAAAATACCCAGAGGGGACTGTCGGTCTCAACGTGAAGGGGAATCGGATTTTGTAGGAAAGCCCCAAAATCCTTATTGATTGTCTCACCCTCCTGGTAAGTTTTTATTAACACGTCCAATCCTCGTTTTCGTAGTGCATCAAGTGGAGTTAGTTTAATTAGTCTACACCCGGTAAAGAGTTGTGGAATAGTCAAAATGATCTCAAACCCACCTTTCAAAACTGATGATGTCGAGAAATACTACGAATTTCGCGGCATTTCTGCGCGCTTTACAAAAGACTCGAAGTTGTCAAGCAGATCGATGGCTTGGTTTGCAACCCATATCCGATTCCGTCTGTCTTTCGATGTCTGTCGGACTATCCCCACCTCTTCCAGCATCGCCAGCGCCCTACGCGCAGAGTTGTTATCTATACCAAACTCGTTTGCCACCGTACTCGCCGATACAACCGGCCTATTCCATAAAGTCTCGACAACTTTATGGGTCACGGAATGGCTCCGCACATGGCGCTCCTCTAGGGCATCGCGCCAACCCTGGAGAATCACAGCAATGTCGTTCTGAAGGACTTTGCCGTAGTTGGCCGCCCTCTGCGTGACTCCCGCAAAGTGAGATACCCATTCCATCATTTGCCCTTTGGCATAGACGTTCAGTTTGTCATAGTACGCGTCTCTGTCAGCGAGCAATACGGTACTGATCGGAGGTACTGATCCTTCCAAAACTCCACTGCGTTTCAATATGACATGTATGAGGCAGCGTCCCACGCGACCGTTCCCATCTACAAATGGATGGATTGCCTCGAAATGCCCATGAACGATGGCGGCTTGGGCGACAGGTTGTATGTCATCTCTATTGGCAAACTCAATGAGGTCGTGTATCCGTTCCATCATCAGACCCGGAGGAGGTGGAACGTAGGTGGCGTTTTTCGGCCCGTAGTTTGATCCGCCAATCCAGTTCTGTTCTTGTCGCCATACTCCGCCGATCCCATCTCTGTCATAGTCAGAAAACAAAGTGCAGTGTATCTCTGCAATCACGTCAAGAGTCAGTGGCCCACTTGATGCCAACTCGACGGCATGGCGCATCGCAATGACATTTCCAGCGACTTGACGCGTGGCAATGTCCGTACGTTCCGGATCAATAAGCACTTGCGCCAACTTCCGGTGAGGTATCTCGATTCCTTCGATCTTTGACGAGCTGATGCTTTCTGTACGCAACAATAAAAAGTCAAAGATGCCGCCACTGCCGCCTGTCTGGTCCATGCCCACTACGGCTCTCCCCGCGCTGTCACAGAGCGCGACAACGTGACCCGGCAACCTCAAATCGACATTCGCTATTTTCGGCGGCACGGTAGCTAGATAGGAATACGGTTTTCGTTCGCCCGGAGGTGGCGGAACTCCAATGATTGGCTGCGAATGCCATGTGGCCCTCTTATAGCTCGTGGGGGGCCATGGGGGCAATCCGCCCGTATGTGTTCCCATACGGGCAGTATACACAGAAACGGTCCGTATAACAACTCTTACGGACGCGATTGTATTCCTGTGTATTCCTAATATCGAGACAAGTCCTGATCTTGAGGATTTCGGTTTGAAAATAGGCCAAAGTAAAGATTGAGAACAAAAATAAGTAGCAAGGTGGCGCCGACAAGATGGAATATTACAATACTCGCGGGATCCTTGAGGAAATATTGAGAGTACCCAATGGCGGCCTGAAGCAGAGCCATTCCGAGTAAGAGCTTGGCCCGTTTTATGACTGGTAGAGCAACGTTGCCAATCCAACATGCGAAGAGGGTGGCCACAATTAGGCCTATAAGGTAGGCCGCAAATGTAGCATGCGCCTCGGAAATCCCTCGGAAGGAAACAGGTAAGCGTTTGGAACCCCTGCTCCCGCCATGTGGACCTGCCCCACTTGTCGCTGTTCCAAGTAGCATTAGTATTCCGGTTGAAATAATGAGTCCGCGTACCAAAACGATAAATTTACGCCCAACCATTGGATTCGAAAAGCCTAGCGGATTGTCTATTCTCCAATGCAGATACATTCCAACACCTACCAATAGTTCAGAAAGTAAGAAATGCAACATAACTAATGGGGGCCACAGATGATATTTGACGACTAATCCCCCCATGATAATTTGAAGGAGTATCCCGGCTAGGACTGCTAGCGCCCCGCGTTTAAGGTCGTCGCGCTTAGGAGCGAGCCTAAAGGCAGCTATTACGGTAAGTGCGATGAAGATAGAGACAACTGTTGAAAGTATACGATTGCCAAATTCGATCTCTTTGTGAGTTGACAGTTCTCCAACGAAATTTGATTGTCCGCACGATGGCCACTGAGGGCAGCCTAGGCCTGAAGCGGTCAATCGTACTGCTCCACCCGAGACTATCAGCAAGCCAAGTCCTATAAGATTCCACAAGGCTAAACGCCGATACATTTTTTCAGAGATAGTCGGAAGCTTTGACCAAAGTCTAGACAAGCTACTCATGTAATTTCCCACAAAGTCTAGACAAGCTACTCATGTAATTTCCCACAAAGTCTTGACAAGATATTCAAGTCTGTTCCCAGCGAAAGAACCGGCTTGCGAGGAATAGCCCTGCGAGTGCCCAAACGATCATCACGGTCCACGGTTCGAGAGCGTCGGAGTACGTAGTGATTGAACCACCGAGGTTGCTGTGTAAGATTTCTCCAAGGGCAGTTGAGGGGAGTAGCTCTACGATATGCATAAGAAGATGAGGGAGTTTTGTAAGCGGGAAAAAGATACCACTCATCATCATCAGTACAAACCAGAGGAGATTAGAAAAACCAAGAATCAAGAATGCAGACATATTACCGGCGATAAACATTCCAAACCCCGCAAAGCCAACAGTTGCAACAATTACTGCTAATACCACCTGTGATATCTGGGAAAGTCCTATTGAAGATGCACCGGTCTTACTTACAATATGATGCGGATGCCAGCCCATCGTATGTGCGACAAGTATAAGCACCAATGTCTGTATGATTTCTAGGACAACTAACGATAGGACTTTTGCGCTAACAAGTCTTGCTCGGCCTAGTGGAGTCGTGCCTAATCTTTTGAGTATCCCGTAGTAGCGTTCAAACCCTGTGGCGATTGACAGGTTTACTAATGCACTTGACATTATTGCTAGTGCGATTATTCCAGGTGTGAGAAAAGCAACAGGTGCCGAGGTTCCTGTATTGAGGACGTGGAATTTGGAAAAAACAATAAGGGCAACTACTGGGATGCCTAATGAGAGCAGAATTGACTCGCCACGAGTGAGTGTAAGCTTTAGTTCAGCAATAGTTTGCGCTCGCAGAGTCTTCACTAATTACCTCTATCGTACATAGACTTTTGATAAACTTCTTCTAAGTCTCGTGCGTCGTACTGGCTTCTTATGGATTGTATATCTCCTTGGGCAATAAGTTCTCCATGGTTGATAATTATGATACGGTCAGCGATTTTCTCAGCTTCGTTTAGTTCATGGGTTGCCAAAAGAATAGCTGCCCCACGTTCTTTGAGACCAACAAGTAATTTTCGAATCGCTAATCGTCCCTCGAAGTCTACGCCAGCAGTTGGCTCATCCAAGAAGAGAACTTTTGGATTTCCAATTAGACTAAGTGCTAACAAAAGTTTCTTCTGTTCACCTCCGGATAGTTTTCTGTAGGGAGTTTTTAGAAACTCGTCGAGCGAGAGCAAACTTATCAAGTCATCTATTTTTGCAGGAGTCTCGTAATAAGAGGAAAACAATTTTAGAGCTTGAAGTGGGTTCATCGCTGGATAAACACCTCCCTGTTGAAGCATCACTCCTACCTGTGCCGCTAGTTTTACCTGATTCTTTGCTGGATCCATGTCTAATACCGTGACGGTTCCTTGCGTGGGTTGTTTGTAGCCCTCCAAAGATTCCATAGTTGAAGTTTTCCCAGCGCCGTTAGGACCTAGGATCGCCACGATTTCACTAAATCCAACTTGAAAACTCAGTTGGCGAACTGCTTGTTTGCTCCCATAAGCTATTGAAAGATTAGAAACTTGCGCAGCATACTTATTTAGGGTGTGATTACTTTCCATCATGCGATTATTTGCTCTTTCCACGAAAGAACTTACCAACTGGCATCCCGCCAAGGCACGCTGGGTGATGTTTCGGCATCCCGCCAAGGCACGCTGGGTGATGTTTCGGCATCCCGCCAAGGCACGCTGGGCGACGTTCTGGCATCCTCTTTCGGGCACAGTGGCTGAGTCCGGACGTACCTACTAAACCATGATTGATGTAAAGGTAATTAGGTCAGATCCAGAGACCGCCTTCAAATCGCTTGCCCGACGTGGGGTTTCGCGTGAAGAATTTGATCAAATAGTAACTGCGGACTCTCAGTGGAGAGAGGCAGTTAGTTCCCAAGAAATAGCAAAGTCGAAGGTGAAGGCACTCTCCAAAGAGTATGGCGAGGCGAATAAGAGTGGCCAGCGCGACTTGGCGCAAGAGCTTGCCGCTAAGAGCCGCTTGGCCGGTGAGGAGGAAAAGAAAGCGGCGGATAGAGTGGCTCAGCTTGTAGAGCTACGCCAGGATCTATTGCTGCGTCTTCCCAATTTTCCCGATCACGAAAGTCCCGATGGGTCGGGGGAGGCTGACAATCAAGTTATCCGTTATTGGGCTCCTTATGATTTAGGCGAAAATCCAAAGTTGCAGATTGAGAATCATTTCGAGAGCTATCAACAAGTTCCACACTGGGAAATTGGAGAAGAGCTTGGAATTTTAGATTTAGCTCGAGCGTCTAAGTTGTCTGGTGCGATGTTTCCAATGTTTCGCGGGGCCGGTGCAAGATTAGTTCATGCTTTAGTTCAGTGGGCATTGTCTAATCACACAAATGTCGAAGGTACATTCGGAACCTTTGAGGAGATACGTCCCCCGACCCTGGTTAGAACGCAAACTATGGTTTCTACTGGGGCACTACCGAAGTTTTCGGATGATGCCTATCATGTCGAGCGCGATGACCTGTGGGCAATCCCAACAGCGGAAGTCCCACTTACCTCACTGTATCGAGATGAGATTTTATTAGGTGAATCACTCCCGATGCTTTTTACTGCCTATACGCCTTGCTATCGGCGCGAAGCTGGATCAGCTGGAAAGGATACGCGAGGACTTTTGCGTCTCCATGAATTTGATAAGGTTGAAATATTGGCTCTTAGTAGGGAAGATCAAGCAAGATCTGTCCATGACGAGCTAATGGCGCGAGCACAAGGATTGATAGAGATGTTAGGTCTTTCCTATAGGGTTGTCGATCTTTGTGCCGGTGATCTTGGAATTTCCTCTGCAAGAACATTTGATATTGAAGTGTATTCTCCGGGATGCAAGCAGTGGCTTGAGGTTTCTTCTGTATCTTGGTTTTCCGATTATCAAGCTCGGAGGGCGAATATACGCTATAGGGCTGGTGATGAACTAAAGTTTGTCAACACCCTGAATGGGTCAGCTGTAGCAGTTCCTAGGGTTTGGGCTGCGTTAGTGGAAACTTACCGAACACATGATGGATCCGTCTCGATCCCGGAGTGTTTAGTAGCTTTTTTTGGGGGATTACGGGAGATTACGCGGAAGGCCTAACTAGATTTAACCTTGTTGCCATCCCTCGACGATATACGTAACTCGTTCTCCGATACTCACTGCATGGTCCGCTGTTCTTTCAAAAAATCTACCCACCAGTGCCATTTGAACCGCGCGTTGAATCCCGACTTCGTCGGGCGTTGTATTGGTAAAGATAGTTCGAAATAGATCGCGCTGTAAGTCATCCATTGCATCATCCATGTCCGAAAGGGCAGAAGCTTTGACTGGATCCATATCAGCAAAAGCGTCAATTGCGACTCTCATCTGAATAGTTGCTTGTTCCCTCATGCGGTCAATAAGCCCTCGAAGCCTTGAGTCGAGTGGATGCGGATAGAGATGACGAGATGCTTTTGCCACATTGATCATTAGATCGCCGGTTCTGCCTAAAGCGTATACAACCTTAATGATCGCAACTGTGGTACGAAGCTCTTCGCCAGCCAGGTGCCTTGAGGCGAGAATCTCATATGCCCGATCTTCTATCGAATGGGCCAACGAGTCGATTGCCAGATCCCCTTCAATGACTTTTTCTCCGGTCGCAAGGTCTGTGTCCAATAGGGCTGCGGTTGCGGCTTGCATGGCTTCGACCACCATTGCTCCAAGTACTACTATGTCACGTCTGAGCGCATCTAGATCAGATACAAGCTGATCTTGGGCAACGGGATTTTCAGTCTCCACGATTTGGCCTCATCTTTCTAAAGTACTAGATCCCATCCGGAAGTGGAGAGCTTCAAAACTCTTCCGCGGAAGAATTTCTGCAAAATCCTTGACCGAAATCGGCGGCCAAGCCGACGACTTCAGTCGTGGGTCAGGGATCGCCATTGATGTCACACCCCTAATGTATACTCTTTGTTGTCGGTGGCGAGAACCAAGCCACCAATAATTAGTAGTACCGCCCGGAGCTTTGGCTCTGCGCACACCCCAGGGCCTGGGGCATGCCG
The DNA here is from genome assembly GCA_021827485.1 of Actinomycetes bacterium. Taxonomy (GTDB): domain Bacteria; phylum Actinomycetota; class Acidimicrobiia; order Acidimicrobiales; family JAKAVM01; genus JAKAVM01. The sequence continues at coordinate 25,368 of JAKAVM010000039.1, read as the reverse complement.
GTCTAAGACCGGTGCTCGTGGAAGTCCACCTAATGTGGCAGCGAGAACTTCTTCAAGTGGAGGCAGCGTAAGTTGTCGTCACTAAAGGGAATCCCACGACTTTAGTCGTTGGGAGGAGGTCAACTTCCTGGGGTAAATCCCGAGAGCATCGAGGTAACAGTCGAAAAGGACACATTGAACGCAAGCAGCTTGAAAGTAAATTCTAAAGTAACTTCTTGGCTTAGTTCGGTACGGATTTGGAAGGGCAGCGCAAAACTTTACTGCCCTTCCAATGATTTCGCTCCTTTGCTGAGTGGTACTTATTCAGCTAACGTTGTAAACGATGACTAAGGTGGGGCAAATGGCTGATGGTGGAGTAGAGCTTGTATATGATCCACGCGATCCTCGGTTTGTAGCAGATCCGTATCCGCTATATGCACAAATCCGCAGAGAAAATCCTATTCATCGTAGCCAGTTAGGATTTAGAGTAATCACTCGGCACAGGGATTGCCTTTCGATTCTCAAAGATCGGCGTTTTTCTTCAAATGGACGGAAAGCAGATCCTGAACTTCTTTCTCCCGAGGCAATAAGAGGATTTCAAACAGAGGGTGTTTCTCAGGAAGCCATGGAATCGATGGCACCATTTCTTTTCAAGGATCCTCCTGACCACACTAGGCTTAGGGGTTTAGTAGCCAAAGCCTTCACGCCTAGAGTAGTTGAGAATCTAAGAGATAAAGTAAATGAAGTTGCAAGTCAGTTGATAGATCAGGCAATTAATAAAGGTACAGTAGATCTTGTCGAGGAGTTCTCGTATCCGTTGCCTGTTGCGATTATCTCTGAAATGCTAGGTATACCCGAAGGTGATAGGTCGATGTTTCGGCAGTGGTCTGATGCACTAGCTCGGGGACTTGACCCAGATTTTCTGCTTAGCGATGAGATAATTCAACAGCGAATCAATGGTTTCTTGTCGTTTATCATGTACTTTACTGATCTAATTGAACGCAGAAGAGCTAATCCTTCCGATGATCTAATTAGTCTACTAGTAGCGGTCGAAGATCAAGGCGACGTACTTTCACATGCTGAATTGCTTTCGACCTTGATTTTGTTGCTAGTTGCTGGGCATGAAACTACCGTCAATTTGCTCTCTGGTTCGGTTTACAGCCTTGTTCAGAACCAAGGTGAGATTGACAAACTCCTCTTTGGGGGTGAAACCATACGAAACAGTGTAGAAGAACTACTCAGATTTGTATCTCCAGTGCAGTGGACTGGTCGTGTTGCCACAGAACCCTTAGAAGTCTCAGGTGAAAGTTTTGAGCCTGGCGAGTTTGCTCTTATGCTTATTGGTTCAGCTAATCGTGACCCGGAAGTATTCGTAAATCCAGAGACGCTTGATCTTTCTCGAAGTGAGGTAAATCATCTGGGATTTGGCTTTGGGCTTCATCACTGTCTCGGTGCTCCTCTTGCGCGTCTTGAAGCACAAGTTGCAATTCCACTTCTTTTTGAGCGAGCTAATATATCTTTAGCTGTTGAAGAACCAATTTATAAGGATAATCTCGTTCTACGAGGTTTAGCGAAATTACCGGTTACTCTCAAAGCGAAATAATTTCCGTTTCTGATTCCCTCTAGGCACAGCGGCGAAGCTATCCAGCTGCTTTTTGCTATAGTTGTGGAGGGGGGACGTAACCAGCCACTTTGAAATTACCGGCGCCGTTCGCACTGGCGGTACTGGAGCCGCCGTTGAAGAGCCAGAGAGATGCTTTCTTGGATTCACCAAAACCAGGGATTGCCAGACTGCATTCGTTCGCGACGCTTTTTAGAACAAATTGCAAGACGTCTCCGTGGGTGCAAATCAGGACGCCTGGGAGCAAGTACTTGGCAAAAAGTTCTTTGCTGGAAAAGGAGTTGCCTTCTAATAGGGAATCCTTTATAACGATAGGTAGTTTTAGGGTCTCACTTAACGGCTCAAGAGTCTCCAAGCATCTTTGAGCTGGACTTGACCATAATTCTCTAATCCAAAATTGACGCAGCGTAGTGGCAAGTTTGATTGCTTGCTGTTGGCCCTTCAAGTCAAGTGGCCTGTCCAAGTCACTTGACTTGAACTTACCTCGATCACCCGCACTAGCATGTCGGAGGAGGATTGAAGGCGATTTTGGGGCGGCGAGCATAGCATCGAGTTCTATATTAGCTATATCCTTTAGTTTGTTTGAATTGTATATGCCCACGAATGTGGCTATGACAAGCCGATCTCTAGCTATGCTAACTATTTCGATTGCGTCGTCAACGTCTACCCACTTGGCCTCATCAATTTCCAAGGTTGGAGAGAGAATATGCAATTCCTCATCGTCACCAGCGTGCATCGACCAATACTTGACCACTTTGGTTCTTGAATAGCGGTCGATATAGTGGAAGGCGCCAAGATAGATTTCTGTTTGACAGTTGAGGCCAGTTTCTTCCGCTACTTCTCTTATGGCACACGCTTCGATCTCCTCACCAGCGTCAATTTTGCCTTTGGGTATTGACCAGTCATTATGTAGTTGGTGATGTACAAGTACAATTTGTACTCGGTTGTCATATATTCGCCAGACCACACCTCCAGCACCACTGATCTCAGGAGTTAATTCATAAAAAGACATATAATTCAAAGCATATGATCTACCGGAGGTAATGTGGTGTATATCTTACAGTTTTTGTTTATCTTCGGCCAAGTTTTGTGCCCAACGGTAATCTGCTTTCCCGGCAGGAGATCGTTGAATATAGTCAACCATAAGAATTTCTTTAGGTAGTTTGTACCTTGCAATCGAAGCGGATGCATGGTTGATTAGGTCACCTGCTGCGCATGAAGTATTGTCTTTGAGCTTTACTAGTGCAACAACTTCCTGTCCCCATTGCTCAGATTTACGTCCTACTACGATACAATCTTCTACACTTTGATGACTGGTAATGGCTAACTCAACCTCTTCAGCAAAAATCTTTTCTCCACCCGAATTGATGGTTATCGAATCACGACCAAGAAGTTCGATATTTCCATCCGGGCCGATTCTGGCTCGGTCTCCAGGAATTGAGTATCTCTTCCCATCTATCTCGGGGAATGTTTTTGAAGTTTTATCTCTATCTCCTAAGTATCCAAGTGGGACCCATCCAACTTGGCCGAGCCACCCGATTTCTTCTTCGCCCGGCTCGAGAAGTCGTGACATCGACGCGTCAATTACAACTGCTCCCGGACCCGGAACAAAGTTCCCGGTTTGTACACTGTCTTTAACCGAAATATGCGAGGCTTGAGCGCCAGTCTCAGAGGATCCAACCGAATCTGAAACAACGATTGAGCCCATTAGTGAGAGTAGCTTTTCCTTGACGGTTTTACTCATTGGTGCACCCCCATTGCCAATTGCAAATAGCGAGCTGTGGTCATAGGGTTCACCTAAGACGAGTTTACGTTCGAACTCTTCGATCAGAGGTTTAGCCATAGCATCGCCAACTACTGCAATGATATTTACCTTTTCCCGCTCTATTGTTTCCCAACAGTCTTTTGCGTCTAGGCCATTAGCACGAGGGGGGAATACAATAGTACCGCCAGCCGTTAGGCCCATAAAACTCATCCATTGAGCAGCTCCATGCATGAGTGGTGGAAGTGGCATAGATTTCAGGGCAGAACCATTTATGGCTGATGACCGAATGGATTCGTAGTCTTGAACAATCTCCCAATTTGTGATCTTCCTCCCGCCCATGGCAGCCATAAAAATATCATGTTGACGCCAAAGAACACCTTTGGGCATGCCAGTAGTTCCTCCGGTGTATAGGATATAAAGATCGTCGGGCGATAGGTCGAGATGTAGTTGACTATTTACTGGCTGAGCAATAATGTCATCATAACTAACCGCACCATCAAGTAACTCGGTTTGGGAAAAAACATTTACTTGTATAAGTAGGTCGATTGTACCAACCTCAGGAAGAACCTCTTTAAGAGTTTGAGCAAAAGCACTATCGAAGATCAAGCATCGGGTTTGGGCATCGCGTAGCAAATAGACGAGTTCATCTTTGACATAGCGATAGTTCACATTGAATGGTGCACAACGCGCCTGATAACTAGCCAGCATTGATTCAATAAATTCATTGGAATTATAAAGATATATCCCAACATGATCTTGCCCAGATTCATGATTGGAAAGTGCCGATCGATCCTGGCTTACACCAAGGCCGCGGGAGTTTAGGAAGACTGCGAGTTTGTTAGTACGGTCTAATATTTGAGCATAGGAGAAGCGCTTCTCGCCGTAGATAATACATTCACGCTCAGGGACAGCTTTGGCGACCGTTTCAAATACTTCGAATAGATTAAAGGCTTGGTCACTTGCGTCCTTCATCCGACAAAACTAGCCGAAATTAGATTTTTTTGAACAGTTTTGAAACACGTTTCAAATTCGGTCTAGTGTCTTGATGATGAACCTTCAACCTGGGCTAAGGCCGATCAAGCCATGGGCAATTGCTCAAACAAACCAGCTGTAAAACAACGATGGCCGACTTCGAGCAAATAATCAGTAGATTTTCTCTAGAAGGAAAAGTCTGTGTAATAACTGGTGCCGGCAGAGGAATTGGGGCTCAATGCGCGAGGCTTTTTGCTCAGGCAGGAGCCACCCTATTGATTGCGGCGAGAACCAAAGCTGATTTGGAAAACGTAGCCAATGACATTGATTCCTACGGAAGCTCTTCACAGATAGTTGCTTGTGACCTTTCTGATCTTGAAAAGGTTTCGTCACTAGCGCAAATTGCTAAAGATAAATTTGGACGCCTCGACATTGTGATAAACAACGTAGGTGGTACCATGCCGCGGGCGATATTAGATACTTCACCTAGATATCTTGAAGAAGCTTTTCATTTCAATGTGGCGACTGCTCACGCTTTGGTGAGGGCAGCTACTCCGATTATTTTGCAAAGTTCTAGTGGATCAATTGTGAATATATCTTCGATTATGGGTCGGGTTTCCGGACGAGGGTATTTGGCTTATGGGACCGCCAAAGCCGCTCTAGCTCATTACACGAAGTTGGCGGCGAGAGATTTGGCCCCGAAGATTCGCGTAAATGCAATTGCGGTAGGGTCGGTCGCTACTTCAGCATTAGATATTATTATGGCTGATGAGACTATGAAGAGTTCCATGGAACAGGCTACTCCGCTCAGACGTATTGGTGAACCAATTGAAGTTGCTCTTGGCGCACTGTTTCTTGCGTCAGACGCTTCAAGCTATATAACTGGCAAAGTACTTGAGATTGATGGAGGATTGGAAACTCCAAACTTAGATCTTGCAATTGAAGACTTATGATTGTATCTGGTAAGTAAAGGTGACGCAAACTTATGATTGAAGCTACGAAGTATAGAGTGGCACTTTGGGGGACTGGTAATGTCGGTCGAAATGCGTTGGCTGGAGTGATGGCAAGACCTGACCTAGAACTTGTCGGGGTATGGGTATCGAGTGAAGTAAAGGCTGGGAAGGATGCTGGAGAATTAGCTGGGCTTTGCGTTCATACAAAAGTTAAGGCTACATCTAATCGTGATGAGATACTAGCGCTAAAACCTGATTGTATTGTCCATTGTGCAATGGCAGACAATCGCCTTGTTGAAGCGATTGAGGACCTTTGCATGATACTCTCAAATGGCATCAATGTCGTTTCTTCCGGTCCTGTGTTCCTTCAATTTCCCTATGGTGTAGTTGACGAGTCCATGTATCAGCCGATAGTAGAAGCTTGCAACGCTGGCAATAGCTCTCTGTTTGTGAACGGTATTGATCCAGGTTTTGCAAATGATCTTCTTCCACTTGTTCTTTCCGGAATTTGTGAGGAGATTGAAGAGGTCAGGTGTATGGAGATTCTTAATTATGCGACCTACAACCAAGGTACTGTTTTGATGGACATTATGGGATTTGGCAAGCCCATTGAATATCTGCCAATGCTCCTCCATCCTGGAGTGCTGACTATGGCATGGGGAAGCGTTTTGCATCAGCTGGCCAAGGGGCTGGGTATTGAGCTTGACTCCATTGAGGAATCATATGAGAGGGTCATAACTGATCATGAAATTAGAATTGATTCTGGCACGATAGAAGCCGGTACAGTAGCTGCTTTGCGTTTCGAACTCGTTGGGTTAGCTGGCAACAAACGACCTATTGTATTAGAGCACGTTACCCGCCTGAGCGATGACATTGCTCCAAGCTGGCCCCAGCCGGTTGGGAAGGGATGCTATAGGGTAGTTATTACTGGCGAACCAAATTACACTTGTGATCTCCAGCTGCTTGGACGAGATGGGGATCACAATACAGCTGGATTGAAAGCTACCGCTATGCGCTTGGTTAATTCTGTACCTAGCGTAATCAAATCTCGTTCGGGTTTGATCAGCGCGTTAGATCTTCCCCTCACTCCTGGAGTAGGATTGGTAACCTCTTCTTCAAAGGTATCCACTTGAGAAAGCTCTGATGTGTGGAATTTTGCCAGGTGATTGGGCATAAACAAAAGATGGTAGATAATAATCAAATTGGTGACAGTAGCGAGCAGGTTATTCGAACAGTTGAGCTTTCTAAGACCTATCCGCAGATGGACGTCCCAGCAGTCGATAAACTGAACCTTGAGGTAGGTAAAGGAGAGATATTTGGTCTTCTCGGACCAAACGGTGCTGGCAAAACCACAACTGCGGGCATGCTTACTACTAGGGTAATTCCAACGGCAGGTCAAGCATTTATAGGGGGGATAAATGTGAGAAAGCACCCAACATTAGTCAAGCAACTTATAGGAGTAGTATCGCAGCAAAATACATTAGATCGCTCGTTGACAGTTCGAGAGAACCTTTACTACCATGGGCTGCTTTTTGGTATGGGGGTTAAAGAATCCGCTAGGGTGGCAGATGAATTACTTGAGAAGTTTCACCTAGGGTCTTGGGGAAAGAAGTCAGTCTTTGCACTGTCTGGAGGTATGGCCCAACGCTTAATGGTTGCTAGAGCAATATTCCACTCTCCAGCTGTACTCTTTATGGATGAACCTACTGCAGGACTCGATCCCCAAAGCCGTTTGGCGCTATGGGAGATTCTTCAGGGGCTCAACTCAGAGGGGCAGACGATATTACTGACCACTCACTACATGGAAGAAGCTGACCAGCTATGTAATCGCGTTGCCATCATGGATCATGGACAGATCTTGGCACTTGATTCACCTGTGAATCTCAAAAAATCTATAGGAGCAGATGCAATCTTGACCGTCAGGGTTGAAGGCGATCCCCTTGGCTTGATCGAAGTATTGAAATTAAGCATTGATGGGGTATCGGCCTCAAGAGAGATTGAAGGCGGAGTAGAGATTCAAGTCAGTGAAACCGAGAAGCTCCTTCCTCGGGTAATTAATCTTGCTGAATCCAACGGTATTTCAATCTTGGATATATCGTTAGCCGAAACAACACTTGAAACTGTTTTTATAAATCTAACAGGTAAGGAATTGCGCGACTAGTGGTTTCTCTAATGGCCGACGTAGCCAGTCCACTCGGGGTATTGTGATGGCATACTCTGTTACTCCAACGAGAACTAGCATTGCTGCCAGTCGTATAGCTCTCGGAGCGCTTCTAAGGCGTGATTTATTAGTCTTGAGGAAGAATTTTGGCGAGTTTGTTGGTAGGACGCTAATGCAGCCACTCTTATTGGTCTTTGTTTTTCTCTACGTCTTCCCAAAAATTGGCCAGGGAATCGGAGGAGGTTCATCCAATGCCGGGCGAGGAGAGTCGGCCTTTGCGACCGTCTTAGTCCCCGGGGTCGTTGCAATCTCGATAATGTTTCAGGGAATACAGTCAGTGGCAGTTCAGCTTTCTCAGGAGTTTGGCTTCACCCGGGAAATTGAAGATCGGGTCCAGGCACCTTGTCCACTTTGGCTAGTTGCTGTAGCGCGTGTGCTGTCTGGTGCAACTCAAGGCCTTATTTCGGCAGTGATTGTCTTTCCGATTGCTTCGGTTGTTCATGCTAAAGGGGTGCACGCAAACCTGTCTTTTCATTGGTGGATAGTCCTTACTCTCATTCCCTTGACTTGTATTGCTATGACATCTTTAGGTTTATTACTTGGGACGACTTTTGAACCGCGCAATATCGGGCTAATGTTTGGTTTTGTAGTGCTTCCACTCGTTTTTCTTGGTGGGACTTATTACCAGTGGACAAGACTAGCGCCTGTGAAGATTGGGGGTTTTCACTGGCTTCAGACCCTAGTACTTATCAATCCGTTGATTTATGTTGCGGAAGGGATGCGAGCAGCGCTTACTACAACTTCTCATATGCATCTATATATCATTTATCCCGTAGTGATCGGTTTTGTAGTCATCTTTCTTGCCTTAGGACTGAGGAACTTTCGGAGACGAGTGCTTTCCTGAATTAGTTGCTGAGGTAGAGATTCCAGGCGAAGTGAACTTTGTGAAATTTCTTTGTAAGATTACGCCATGATGGATTCAATAACTGCAGATACAATTTCGATCAAGGGACATGGCGGCGATACACTAGAAGCGTACCTAGCAACTCCGCTGGGTCAGGGTTCATTTGGTGGAGTTGTAGTAATTCACCACATGCCTGGATATGATCGTCCTACCAAGGAAATCACCAGACGGTTTGCGGCTGAAGGGTATATCGCAATATGTCCTAATCTGTATTCTAGGGAAGCGCCAGGTGCTGATCCGGATGATGCCGCTGCAAGGGTCCGCGCTCTTGGAGGCGTACCAGACGATCGTTTAGTCGGTGACGTAAAGGGTGCCATTGACTATATGAAATCTCTACCTATCTCAAACGGAAAAGTTGCAACGATCGGCTACTGCTCTGGAGGGCGCCAGTCTTTTCTAGCGGCATGCTCATTGGAACTTGATTGTGCGGTTGATTGTTACGGTGCATTTGTGGTCGGTACTCCTCCAGAAGGCATGCCTCTCAAAGTCGGACCTATCGTTCATTTGACCCCCAATTTGAGCTGTCCATTACTGGGACTCTTTGGGGCTGAGGATCAATACCCCACGCCGGAACAGGTAGATGAACTTGAAGCAAAGCTTAAAGAAAATGGCAAAAAGTATGAGTTTCACAGATATGAAGGTGCTGGACATGCCTTCTTTTCTACTGATCGTCCGAGTTTTCGGCCTGAAGCAGCTAAAGACGGATGGGAAAAGATTTTTGACTTCTTTGGCCGTTATCTCGCAAACAGTTAACCAAAATGTGTACTTACAGAACGTCCATCATTGAAATCGAGGCAAGTGCAAAGGGACCGCGAGGCTGGATCAAAACAGATCGAGCTTCAATCTACTTTGATCATCCAGTCGATGCACCAGCACTGCATACACTAAATATTGACTTTATGAACTTAGCCAAAGCACCATCTGATCGTGTTGCGATAGAAATGAATCCAGAGTCAGCTAGACAACTTGCTCTAGCTATCTTAGAGACGCTAGAGCAAGACTCACTTGTGGAGCTGGTCTAAGAGCCCTGCAAGACTCACTTGTGGAGCTGGTCTAAGAGCCCTGCAAGACTCACTTGTGGAGCTGGTCTAAGAGCCCATGCAAGACGTGGGTTGGTACTCTTGGCTGGGAGGGGGGATCGACTAGCCCAACAGCCATTTCTAATACTGCTTGAGTCCGCACTACCTGATCGACCAGTTCTGGCCGATCAGTGACTACTTCGGTCCATCGCATTTCTGAAAGGACTCCTAGCGTGGTTCTTAGCGCGTCCATACCAATTCCACAAAAGTAAGAATCATCCACTCGCCTCGCCCATCTGTACTCACCAATTGCTCTTAGGGTTTCGCACATTTCAGCAATCTGTTTGCTAACGGTGCCATTTGCATAGTTGGTTGAATGGCAACTCATGTCGGTCTTATAGCTAGTTGTCACTGCCGCTCCCTCCAGTCGAGCCGGAAGTCGAGCCGGAAGTCGAGCCGGAAGTCGAGCCGGAAGTCGAGCCGGAAGTCGAGCCGGAACCAGACGTGGTTCCGGAACCACTTGATGACGAACTAGTGCCGGATCCGCCACCGACACTGTCTCCATGATCGCCGCCACCTGACTTTGTAGCTACTGTCGTTGAGGAAGATCCAGATTTGTCACCGCCGCCTCCAGAGTGGTCACCGCCGCCACTGGGCTCGCTTGGTTGGGTTTCTGGAGGACTCGTTGTTTCAGGAGCTTGTTTTTCTGGAGGACTCGTTGTTTCAGGAGCTTGGGTTTCTGGAGGACTCGTTGTTTCAGGAGCACCGCCGAAAGTACCAACAGTAGCTGTGCCTGAACCTGGGCTGACTGGAACGGGAGCCGGTACTGAGCTTGGAGGTCCTCCATTCCCAGAGGTACCTTTGGTTGCTGTACCAGAACCCGGATTTGGTGGTGTCGTACTTGTTGTTAAGCCACTAGACGATCCTGTCGATGTAGAGTTTGTACTGGTACCAGAGTTCGAAGGCACAGGTACAGAGATCCCTACGGTGGAAAGTACATGTGAAACTGTCTTTTGAATCGATGGGGGAAGATTTCCCGTGGCCGCTGCTGCTGCGGTCCCGGCTCCTAGAACTGCGCTAGCCGCGGCAACTCCAATCTTGAAACTCACTATCTTTCCTAGCACCCGCTTCTCCTTTAGCTTTAGGGGATGGAGAGGGTCTCCTATCCCGCCTGATTGCGTTAGAGAGGATAAATGGTCAAGGAAGCTATGGTCTGGCTCAACGTTGCTTTCAGCAATTTCTTTATGAACTTGACTGAACAAACTTGTAACGTGAGACAGGCCATGTGGAACTTCGCTAGAGTCGAGCTTGCCGGATATGAGCTTTTCTGTAAAAGCTTCTTCACGTCCAAGCCAACCTTGTCCTTGCAATTTAGCCATCTCACTCAATCCATCGTCGAATAGGTCGCTCATGTCACGCTTCTTCCGAAGAAATCTCAAGAAAGTCTTCGACCTGGGAAGAAAGTGACTTTATAGCCCTGTGAAGTAGCATCCGAACAGCCCCAGATCTCTTGCCGATAATATTTGCAACTTCCTCTGAACTCAGGCCCCCAATAACCCTCAAGAAAAGGACATTTCGTTGATCTTCAGGCAAAGTTGCTGAGATTCTTGCAAGAATATCCTGTGCTGAAATATTAGTCGTGACCAGTTGTTGAGGGTCATTTGAAATATCTGTGTCGCCCAAGAATTCAAGCTCAATATTATCTATCTCAAATGACGGTGATTTTCTAATCCAGTCAATACATCTTCTATGAGCAATTGTTATTGCCCAGCTTCGAAATTCGCTCTCTGAGCCTTCGAAATTTCTTATACTTTTTGCAATGGATATCCAAGTCTCGCTAGCAGCATCTGGTCCATCTTGTCCCACGTGCATTTTGCAAAAAGCCAGTATACGTGCGTGCAGCCAGCTATAAAGAATGCCAAAGGCATCCTTGGAGCCCTCCTTCGCCGAAGCGAGGATAACCGAGAAATCTTTATCAATCGGTTCCGTACCAGTGGAATCGGGACTTTTCATTACTTACTTGAATCAACGTTTGCACAATAAAGTTTCTAAAGACAACACTACAGACAATAGAGGCATAATCATCTTCTCATGTGGTATTTGGAATGGTGATCGATAGCTGATGGGGCTTTCTTGTATAAATTAGAAAAGCTATACCATGTGCGTAACTTCGCAATTGTGCACCGTTTCGTTCTAAGAACTTGATAGCAAATTCAGTTTCACTAGGAGTAGCACTTTCAATGCCCTGGTTGACAGCTAATATAAAGTCGGTCTGGGATCTATTGAGGGCAATAGTTTGGCCGTTTGCAAAGGCAGATATATAAGGAATTACCCACTTATGATTGGCAAATCTACCGACGACTCCTTGGGAGGCTACGACTTCGCTACCTGGGGTGGTTTGTGCTAGAACTCTTGAAAGTTGAAATGCGCTTTGTGACAATACTTTTGCAAAACGAGGCTTGACTTGTGGGATATATGTATAGCTTTCAAAACCGACCTGTCCAATACTTGCTGATAGGGCAAGAAATACTAAGATCTGCGTGACAATTGTCCAGCGCGGCTTACAATGTGATCGGATTGTGTAAAGTAAGTATCGTGCTACGAATACCCAGCCAATTAGAATGAATAGCACACCAGCTAGATTTTGAAATGAAGCTAGTTTCGAGATAAATACCGAGTACTTATCAAGACTGTTTGTTGCAATCACAAACAGAAAACCTGACAATCCGATGACCGAAAACAAACCAAGAGTACCTGAGGCTGTCACGTAGTTAGAAATGTTCGAAAATCTATGTTGGAGTACGCGGATTGCAGTCATGGGATGAATCAAGATGCCAGAAGCAATTACAACTATACCCAAGAGTCCTTTCGGTACTTGTCCGTGTGCAAGGTATTGAAAATCGGTTTCTAGGTGCGACCCGTTTCCAGCATGCAAGATTCCAACAATAGCAAACAGTCCTAACGCTGCTAGCAGCAAGGCAATACCCTTAGATCGGCTCTTACGTCCAAAGCTCAGCGCGGTAATGCCCGCTACCACCAGGTAAGTCGTAGCTACATCGCCGCATAGAAGTACCAGAAGAACCCAAATCCATACCCTAGATTTGTTATGCCAGATATCGCGTACGCAGATAAGTGAGAAAAATAGTGCCAATGGCTGTATATGAAAGTCAAAGGAGGCGGTCCAATACGTCCACGGGTTTGCAATCAACATAAGAAGTAGCCCGCAACCGATGAATGTGGACTCGCTTCGCTTGAGCGTATCTGTAGAGGATATAATATCCAATCCCCAGGAATATGCGATAAGTCCGGTTCCAGCTAAGGCAAAATCTTGGACAACGAGAAGGGTAAAACTCGTGTGGCTAAGTGTATAAAGTAATGAAAGTGGCCACATTATAAGTGAAAAGTGGTCTTGGTAAAATGAGTATCCGTAGTGGGGATAGTTGTAGGCAACCGTTGACATGTAAGGGTCAAGATGGCCTCGTCCTATCTCGCTGAATGCTTGGGAGAACGAGGCCATGTCAGTTGTAAGATCAAAGTGATCCCACAGGAAACGGCTCCAGATGATCAGTCCAACGAACTGGGCAGTAAAAAGTACGAGCCCACCAACCCATAGATACCTAAAGAACTTTGAATAAATAATACCTTTTGGGTCAGCCGCCATTTCCGGCTCGACCAACGGTGAGGATACTTAGCTTAGCTAAAACGCAGTTTAAGTCAGCCGCCATTTCCGGCAGGAATGTAGTTTCTACATGGTTGACCTCTCAGTGAAGGGCAGGCTGGTTGTGGGTCCGTTGGCTCCAGTGAAGGTATCACCGGTAGGACGAGTGCCGAAGGCATAATCGAGCCATAGCCGACGCTGTCTTTCACCTTTCCATTTGTCTGGAAGGTTAGATACTCCCAAATAGGTCTATCACCACCTGGGGCCTCAATGGTCACACGAATTCGAGAACCGGCCCGAAATGTGTATGCAAAAGGAGTTATCGGGATTTGGAGTTCAACAAATTTGCCCTTGGGCATCGGTGACTGGGTTCTTTTCTCATAAGTAGGAACAGGATTTAGTATCGTTGATTTAGACTTGTCCAAGTATCTAAGGCTAGCTCGAAGTGTTCCAGAGTTCATGAACATTTCCTGACCATCGGGTCTGACCTCGGAAACGGTAGCTTGAAGGTCGGTATTTGCGGCACTTGATTTTACCCAAACATCCAAGGCGCACGGTCCGGCAACTGTAATATCTTTCTTGAGGACTGGAGATATAAAACCAAGTCCGATGTTGCCCGTAATGGGTGTCCAATCATACTTAGGAAGTGCCTGCCAAACCGAGCCTGAAACGAGGTCGGTAGATGGTCTGGCTTTCGGATTGGGATAGAACGATACTGAGCCCGAGTGGGGCTTTAGAGTTGAAAGAGTCCCATTTGGACCAAGGTACTCATAGGTAACCTTAGTTCGCTTTGGGGGCCATTGCGAAAATCCGGCCTGCCAGCCTGGCTGCAGTGCGCCAGGACCTAGACTTCCTCCTCCATTGTCAAAAAGAATCGTCACCCGAGGATTATCCTTGATAAATTCAGCTCTTGCTTGAGCAACAGTCTTAGCGTTTGTATATTTTACAGCTGGAAATGGCTCAGCCGGAGCTCCTACTAGCCTCTGGTAGAGTTGGTTGCCAAAAAGCCGTACTATTCCTGGCTCCTTGGGCACCTGCTTGGCTACGAAAATATCCAAGAACTCTAACCAGCGTGCCAAGATTGCAGGCCCCAGGGAATCGGCGTGCGTACCATTTGTAATAGTTGCCCAAACATCTGGATTATTCTTGAAAGCTGGCAGCATATCCGGCCATTGACCGCCAGTTTGCTCATCCTGGAATGCACCAGCAATAAAGACAGGAACTTTGACTTTTGCTGCCCAATATTGGGGAGAGCGTTGTTGATAAAGTGAAGGATTACGATATTTAGCCTCAGCTAGGGCGCTCTCGACGCTTTGAGTTTGGAGTCTAAGCAATTGATCGGCCGTGCATTGCTTATCACCATGCGTTACTAGATACTTAGCGTATGCTTGGCCACCTTGGGGGGCTGGTTGAGCATCGGCGAATCTGGCTGCAATCCAACTTGCCGCAAATCCGCTATTGAAAATACCGCCAGGATAGCCAGTCGCGTATAGGTCATTAGTGGTGCTCAATGGTGCAATTGCGGCCAAGCCTGGAGGTCTAGTTCCGGCCACCGATAGTTGTGAAATGCCAGAGAAAGAAATTCCAACCAGGCCAACTTTATGATTCTTTACCCAAGATTGGTGGGCAACTGTCTCTACAGCATCATATCCATCGTATATTGTCGATAATCCAAAGAGATCAAAAGCTCCACCTGAGCAGCCAGTTCCTCGCATTTGAAGTGACACGCTCGCAAATCCCAACAGCGGAGCGATGATTGAACCGACGGCCGTTGCAGTATCGGGCAATAAAGCAGAGGGGGTATGACTCTTGCCTGGATTCAACAACGCATTTATCAAGTTACCTGGCGCTGCCGTCTGGTAGCCTGAGTACTCGATCACGGTAGGGAATGGTCCATCAGCAAGCGTCTTGCCAGGGGGCAGCCTAACTGTTGCTGCAAGATATATTCCATCTCGCATCTTGATATAGTTGAGTCCAACATGCATGGGTTGACTTGTGTAGAGTGATGTTGGGGGGACATAAGAAGTCGACAGGACAGTCAGGGACTTTGATCCAAATACTTTCTTTCCTGAAATATACCTGAATGTATAACCTGATTTGGGCGGTAGATTTCTAATTATAAGACTTCCAAATCTATCAGTAGTACCACGTGCGACGATCTGCCCAGAGCTATTGGCAAGGATGAGCTTTGAATTTGGGGCTGCTCCAGTTTCCCATGCTGAATCAATTGACCCACCGACCTTCATTGTGGATGTAGCATTTATTGCGGGAGCATCTGGCAAATTTGAAGTTTTGCTCGAGCAGCTCACAAGCAAACTCGCGCAAATTGTAGCCATTGTCACTAATAAAAGCCCTCGGCGCATTATTCCACCAACCCCTCTCGATTGTTTTAACTAGGTTTAGAGATTTTGTGAACTTTAGCCGCTTTTCGCTGAATTGGAAATTCACAGGGTGTCGACTAGGGGGATTGGCTAAGCGCATGGGTAGGAGGCCAGAACTTGACAAGATAGTTGTATGATGCAAACATATAATTTATGGCTGGTCCTGAGATAACTCGGTTGGAGAAGGCATTTACCTCTTTGGCCAGGGCAATTTTCAATATTTCAGGTTCTAGACCTAAATCAGGTGAACCCCAGGAGCTAGACAAGAGTTCATACTTTGCTCTGGCAATACTTGATGATTCTGGGCCAATGAGAGTTTCCGATCTTTCGGCGCGCATGGGTCTAGATAACTCAACCGTTTCTCGGATCATTGCCCAGCTTACCGATTTCCAATATGTTGAAAAGCAAAAAGATCCGATTGACGGGCGTGTCTTGCACGTAAAACTTGCTGTACACGGCGAGGAAGTGTTGCACAAAGCTTGTGCTGCAAAGCAATTGCTACTTGAAAAAGCAACAAATAGCTGGTCTGGTGAAGATCGTATCATCATGAGCGAGCTGATGGAACGCCTCTCTGCGTCATTACGGTCAATTACGCCAGATGATCTTCGAGAAATTACTCAACAAACCATCAACCAAGTTTCCCAATAAAGATATATAGGAGATATCGTAATATGACCGATGTAGCAGATATTAGCGCAGAGCCTACACCTTCGACTCCATCAAGTCTTGCAACACAAGTTGTTCACAAGGCAATGACTCAACGACAAATTATCTTGGTCATGGTTGGGTTGATGCTCGGAATGTTTCTTGCCGCCCTGGATCAAACAATCATAGCTACAGCACTTCCCGTCATTGTCGGCCATCTTGGTGGAATCCACTACCTATCTTGGGTTGTGGCAGCCTACCTACTTACATCAACTATTACAACGCCTCTATATGGGAAAATCTCAGATCTTTATGGTCGCAAAGGTGTATTTCAACTTGCGATTGTTATATTCCTAGTTGGTTCTGCGTTGAGCGGCCTAAGTCAAAATATTTGGGAATTGATAGGATTTAGAGCCTTGCAAGGGCTTGGAGGCGGCGGCCTAATGGCACTTTCCATGGCAATCATTGGAGATATAGTAAGCCCCAGAGAACGAGGTAAATACCAAGGGTTTTTTGGTATGGTATTTGCAGTTGCGACGATAGTCGGACCTCTTCTTGGGGGATTCTTAGTGGAGCAGTTCTCGTGGCGCTGGGTATTTTACATAAATGTTCCAATAGGTATTGTTGCACTAGCAGTAACCGGGACAGTGTTAAAGTTTGATTTTCTCAAGAGAAAACGGTCGATAGATTACACTGGATCTGCCTTGATCATGGGTTCAGTAAGTTCACTATTGCTTGTAACTGTCTGGGGAGGTACTCAATATTCCTGGAGTTCTCCAATAATAATCTGGTTAGCAGTATTGGGCGTAGTGGGAGTGTTGGTAACCTTATGGTGGGAGTCAAGGGCGGAAGAACCAATAATTCCATTATATTTATTTCGTAATTCGATATTCAATATTGCGTCGTTAGTAAGTTTCATCTTAGCGCTTACAATGTTCGGTGCGATTATCTATCTTCCAGTCTATTTTCAGTTAGTGAGAGCAGACTCTCCCATTCTGTCTGGGCTTATGTTGACTCCTATTATGCTTGGCATGATTGTAACTTCTACGGGAACCGGTTTTCTAGTCTCTAAAACAGGTCGCTATAAGATTTATCCAATCATTGGATGTGCGATAATGGCAGTAGCACTGTATTTAATGAGTAATTTTACTATCTCATTGAGTTATAGCTCTCTGGCTTGGAAAATGGTATTGCTTGGAGTAGGGATGGGAATGATCATGCAGAATATGGTGATTGCAACTCAGAACTCGGTAGATCCCCGTGAGCTTGGAACGGCCACATCTGCTAATTCATTTTTCCGGACACTCGGTGGAGCCTTTGGTACAGCGCTACTCGGTACAATTTTAGATTCTCGGCTCAACTATTGGCTACCTAAGCTTTTGCCAGCTTCAATTTCAGGCAAGGTATCAAAGCACTCAATAAATTTAGTAAACAGCCCTGCAATCGTGAAAGCCCTGCCGCCCGCCATACGTAGTGGGGTCAGGGAAGCTTTTGTTCGATCGCTTCACACTGAATTTATCGTAACAGTTCCTTTTGCACTTCTGGCGCTAGTACTATCCTTTGCCTTGAAAGAAGTTGGGCTTAGAACGACAACGGGACTGCATGCCTCAAGTCAGGCTGATCATGATGAAGCACTCGAGGGATCGAAAATCAGGGAAAGTGAATTGACACAGTAACGCATACCCGTCGGAGCTGGCCCATCGTCGAATACATGACCGAGATGTCCTCCACACGATGCACACATTATTTCCGTGCGGGTCATGGCGTGAGAGGTGTCAATCTCGGTAACGATTACTCCTTCGTCAATTGCCCTAGTAAAGCTAGGCCAACCAGAACCGGACTCAAATTTATCTTCGGAATCAAAAAGCTGCGCTCCACACCCAGCACATCTGAATATTCCATCATCGTGCACGTCAAGTAAGTCGCCGGAAAATGCCGGTTCAGTACCTTTAAGGCGCAGTATTTGGTATCTTTCGGGGGAGAGCCGTGCTTTCCAATCTTTATCCATGCTGGCCATTCTAACTGTAATTTGTTCCAGTAGTTTGTTCAGTTATGGGTTACGTCGTTATCTCGAATAACCTAGTCTGAAGGCAATGAGAGTGATTAATCTGGGCTTTAGGTTTATGCACGGAAAATATATTGAATATGAAAGAGAGAATCAGTGGAAGTAAGAATTGGGATTTCCCAAATAGTTAAAGAGCTTGAACTAGATCTTGGTGATGACGTTGATTCCCAAGCTTTGATTTCGCAAGTAGAGGAGGCACTAGAAAAAGGCGAAGGAGTTCTCTGGCTGACTGACAAGAAGGGACGTAAAGTTGGAGTTCCATCTTCTAAGTTGGGTTACATAGATCTTGGGCCGCAAGCAGATTCAAAAAAGGTTGGATTTGGTGGACCCAGTCCAGTTGTGAAATCCAAGAAGTGAGATTAGAAACAATTTAGATGATACTGGATGTGAGACCTAACTGGTGAGCTTGACAGATAGAAAACTTATCTTAGTTACTGGGAAGGGAGGAGTTGGCAAGACAACTATAACTTCTGGGCTTGCGTATCTTGCTGCCAAGCAAGGTAAGAGAGTATTGGCTTGTGAGGTTGACGCTAAAGGGGATCTTGCTGCCTATTTCGAATCTTCTCCAACCACATATAAAGAGCGCGAGCTATCACCTGGGCTATGGGCGATGACTATGGATACGGAAGATTCACTGCGAGAGTACCTAAGTTTGAACCTAAAAATTCCCCTCGTATTTCGTTTAGGTCCAATCGCACGAGCTTTTGATTTCGTTGCTAATGCCGCTCCAGGGGTAAAAGAAATTCTGATTATTGGCAAGCTATGTTGGGAAGTTAGGTCAGGGAATTGGGACTTGGTTATTGTTGATGCAACCGCTACTGGACATATTATCGGACACTTGGCAGCCCCCGAAGCGATCAATGAGTTAATTAAAGTAGGGTTAGTACGCCAACAAACAAAGTGGATGCTCGATATACTGACTGATCCGAAGCTAACAGGGTTAGCGGTCGTGACTACCCCCGAAGAGATGCCAGTAAATGAAACCATTGAGCTAGCTTCAAGCATTGGAGCTAAGACACAAATAGATCTAGCTTGCGTAATTGTCAATCGGGTACTGCCCGAACTTTTTGGTAGAAGTGAAGAAGAAGTGTTTGACCAAATCTCAAGTGGACCAGGAAAAGAGTCGCTCAATGAAGTTCTAGGTGTTGATTCATCACCGCTGCTTGACGCGGCACGATTGGCCGTGAAGCTTCGTCGTACTGGAGCGTTTCATCTAGATCGACTGCGTAGCGCGATGGGTGATAAAAGCGATATAATTTACATTCCTTATCTCTTTTCTCGAAGCTATGGGATGCGCTCAGTCCGCAAGATCTCGGAATTTCTCGGAGAGGAACTTGAGGTCTAGTCATGTCGAGAACTAGACAAGGAAGAAATCCTTCGGTAGCGCCAGGGTCCTCGGGCTCACTTGATAAATTACTAGCAGCTAAGGAAATTGTAATTGCCTGTGGCTCTGGGGGAGTTGGGAAAACAACTACTTCTGCCGCAATTGCAACGATGGCAGCACTTGAACACGGCGGGAAAGTTCTTGTTTTGACGATTGATCCGGCAAAGCGTCTTGCAAATGCCATGGGGCTGAAGTCTGTTGGGAATCAGGAATTACGCGTACCTAACGAAATCTTCACAAACTCTTCAATCGAGATGCGAGGAGAACTATGGGCGGCAATGCTAGATACCAAAGAGTCTTGGGACTCACTAGTTAGGCGATATGCACCAGACCAAGATTCTGCCGAACGGATACTAGCAAATCCCATCTACAAGAATTTCTCCGGTAGATTCGTACAAAGTCATGATTATATAGCGATGGAAAGGCTATATCAGCTTCACACCGAAGGTGGCTATGACCTTATCGTGGTGGACACCCCCCCTACACGAAACGCGATAGACTTTCTTGAAGCACCAGAGCGGATGGCCGACTTTTTCTCATCACGATTATTGCGATGGCTGATAGTACCTTATCGTTCCAAGTTCATAAACGTTGCCTCAAAGCCCTTTTATCAGATTGCTGACAGGATCTTGGGAACTCAGTTTCTTCAAGATGTGGCAGAATTTTTTATGCTCTTTCAAAGTATGTATGCTGGTTTTATTGAAAGGGCTAGGGCAGTTAGTTCTCTGTTGCATGATCGGCGAACGACATTTATGGTCGTATCAACACTGGAAGCAGCTCCTTTGAGAGAAGCTGAGTTTTTTATTGATGCGCTTGGCGAGAGAGGGTATCACTTAGGAGCAGTCATCTTGAACAAGGTTTTGCCTGAATATCTAAAAGATAAAGGGGCTGCTAAGACTGCTCGTACGATTCTAAGTAAGTCCGATCAGATTGCCAGTGAGCTATCAAATCAAATTAGCGTCGATCAGGCTTTGTTGACGCGAGTATTAGGAGAGGTTGCAGATAGTTATCTGAATTTTGCAAACGTTGCACTCAAAGAGCAAGAACAGCGGGAAGAGTTAGCTGTGAAGCCAGAAGTCCTTAGCACAGTCCCCTTTTTTGAAAGTGATATTTATGATTTAGCGGGACTTGTTGAATTAGGCAGGCATATTTGGCGTTGAGATATTTTGAGCTCAACCGGATTAATCTGCTTGAAAGGTCTCTATCGCCTCAATGATTTGCTGGGTTGGATTGATGGTCTCTAGCTCGGATGCGATATAAAATACCTCTGGGTCAGGAAATTTAGCTCCACGATAGGGTGAAAGCTTCTCCTGGCACCAGATCTCCACTCGGCTACCCACAAGAGATTTTTCTCTTCCAAGGCAAGTCCCATCACTACCTTCTACAGCGCTACTCTGACTATCATCCATGGGGTTTTGTGGTTCATCAGTTTCAAGAATTGGAGTAACTTGCAACGCCAAAGCGTACTCAAAGGAGGTTAGAATACAACCTCCGCGAGCTATCCCAACAGGATAGCGATCCTTGAGGGACCACAGACCCAAGAGTTTCTTGCCATTTTCGTCAAATGGTCGAAGCTGAGCTGCTCGTGAAGCAGATCTTTTTGAGGAGATAGTTGTGACGTTGTTGCTTTCAGTCTTGGAAACCGTCCAGTCGGCGTCACCGAGCACTTTCTCAGCAATGCTTACTATGGCATCTGGGTTTAGGTCGGTTTCAAAGCAGATGTGATAACGGTTCTGGTCCCAAGAAATTTGTGGGGCTGATTCCACGGATGGTCCAGTTTCATCTTGGGGACTTGCTTGAGGCTTTGAACGATTCAACTCATTGCGAGACGGCGCATTCATGGCGACTAGTCTAGTCGGCAACTTGCCTACAATGAGGGTCGATTGCACCTGCTAATTAGATTAGGCGAACTGGTAGCGCATGACTGGGGTTGCAAGAACCCTGGTTAGAAGAGCGTTTGAGTTTCTAGGGTCCCGAACTCGTAACTTGCCAGTTGCAATAGCTTTTGCTTCGTTGTCAACATAGGTCTTCAGAAGATTAAAGGGGACTTGAGGAATTTGGTTGTAGACCCCAAAAACGCCACTTGTCTTTATGGAAACCTCTCCTGCTGGCAGCATTGAAAGTTGTGGAGTCGCCTCGGTACGTGGATTTGCATTAAACCATTCGGCTAGTTCGTCAGTAGGAAGGTCGAAATTGTCTTGAGAAGTTTCCTGGCTTGCAAGTAACCTGCGACTTGTGGTCTTGCTAACATGCGGCTTGACGTGGCTTCCACTCTTCCAAAGTGGCTTTTGATTTGCTTGATTTGACCGAATATTGTTCATTTTTGCTCCTATGCCCTCGTTTTTCAACGTTCTACTAAGTTATTCGGACCGTTTGAGGAGGAAATTTACCCAACAATTGCCCAACTTTTTCTCAATGATCGCAGGGGGACGCTGCCAGGGACGCTGCCAGGGACGCTGCCAGGGACGCTGACAGGGACGCCGACAGGGAGGTACCAGTCGGAGAATTTATCTAAATAAACTAGGTGAGGTGGCCTGCTAGAATTATGAAGTAATGATTACTGCCGAACAACGCAAAGAGCGACTCTCCCAGCTTGACGAGCTGATGGAACTAATGCGGCCATCAGTTCAGATGGATGGAGGAGATCTCCAACTCCTTTCAGTAGATCCCGAAGAAGGAACTGTCGAGATTCGACTTGTTGGCGCTTGTAGCTCATGCGCGATTAGTAGCGTAACTTTGAACGATGGAGTAAGTCGACTTCTCAAAGAGCGTCTGGATTGGGTGAAAAATGTAGTTGGAACTCTTGACGACTCTATGTCCGAAGAGGAATCTTCGTTGCTAGGTCAAGGTGGCTATATCCCGAAATATACTAGCTAACCTAGATACATCGAAAGTCTACTTCGTCCCACATCTTACGGATATGTGGAGCAATGTCATATTCGACTCTATGGTTTATATCAAAAACCATCGTTGCACGATCTTCTGAGTTGAAAACTGGCCACTGATCAAACTCACTGGACGTAGGAATAGAAGTTTTGGCGAAACTAGTCCATGACTGACTCATAGCCTTGGCTAACGATTCTCTACCTTGAGCAATATCGCCTCCAGTGAACAGATCCACTCCTCTCTTGTCGAGATTATCAAAGACAAACGGAATTTCCAGAGAGTGAGATGATCCAATGATTCCACCAAAGGACGGGCTTGCCCATCTAAACAAGTAGTAATAGCAGTTAGCAAAATTGCTTTGCGCCTCAACAAGGCGGTTGGCGGGCATTCGAAAAACGTAATCGGTAAGCATTTGGAACCACAGGCCGCCCAGGTCTAGCTTTGGGTAGTGAGATTTATAAGCCGAAATTAGATCCCTGGACTCTTGATAGTCGAAGTTTTGGCCGCCTAACGTTGTCATTTGCAAGATCATCTTGTCTTCATCAACATTTTGCAGTTCCGGATCATCAATTCCAAAAAGCTTCATCTCTTCTTCGTTAGTACCCACAATTAGTTCAACATTGCTCGCAAAGCCTTCTCTAACCGATTCAAGAGGAGACTTAGGCAGATACGTGCCGTCAATTACTGGCTGAAACGATAGATAAGCTCCGCGTATTTCGGTTACAATCCCCTGTGCTTCGATGAGTTTATCAATAGGTACCCTTGCCAGTTCTTCCACTCGTGACATACCGATGCCCAAAGTCTTGAGAAGTTCAGTCGTGATTTGTGAAGCTTTTTGCGGAGGTGCACAGTGAGAACAGGCACCACTTTCAAGAATTGCTCGTTTGAAAAGTCCTTTTGCTTTAGGCAACCCTAGCAAGGTTCCGACGCTCATCGCTCCGGCAGACTCTCCAAATATCGTAACGTTACTTGGGTCACCTCCAAAGTTAGATATGTTATCTCGAACCCACTCTAGTGATTTGACTTGGTCGAGAATGCCGTTAATCCCTGAAGTGGGAAATCGGCCTCCGTCGAACTCACCTAAATAGCAAAATCCTAGAGCGCCTAGTCGATAGTTGATAGTTACGATAACTACGTGTTGCTTGTCGGCAAGTTTGGTTCCGTCGTACCAAGGTGTCCGACCGGTTCCCGTTGCAAAAGCACCACCGTGGATCCATACCATTACCGGGAACTTCCCATCAAGTGAAGGCGTCCATACGTTGAGAGTTAAGCAATCTTCATTTTGAGGAAATTCGGCAGCGCCAAGAATTTTCTCTAGCTCAAAGACATTTTGTGGTGCAATTGGACCTGGGGAAGTGCATTCAAGGACTTCTGACCAGCTATACATATCCTGTGGTTCACAAAAACGAAGATCATTTATAGGTGGTTTCGCATACGGGATACCTCGAAAGCTCAGCACACCGTCACGAGACAGTCCTTGGATCTTTCCTTGAACTGTCTCGACGATAGGGGAATTAACCTGCGAATTTGTCACGATTCTAATATAAACTAAAAACAGGCCAGCTAGACAGGTCGAGCAATTTAGGCAGGCTTTTTGGGCCAAATTTAACGATTATTTGCGTTTATGACCACTCTTAGTGGTTCAAAGTCTTTAAATTCTGAGAATACCTCTCTGTGAATTTATAACTCATTCCAAATAAGCACTACTTTTGATGGGTATATCTGCGCGGCGCAGTGCAACCACACAAAGAGACCAAGACTTATGATCACCCCTTCCACAGACATATCTCAAGATACCCTCGGCATTAATTTTAGCCAGCACTCTAGCGCGGAGATTGAAGAACTTATTAGGGAACGGAAGTTGAAGGTCGCTTTTCTGTGTTACCGGGGCAATCCTCGCTGCGGAGGTCAAGGAGTTTATACGCGCTACCTAACCCGAGAGCTGGTAGCGCTGGGTCACCAAGTAGAGGTTTTTGCGGGTCCTCCCTATCCGCAAGTTGAGCCTGGGGTTGTCTTGACTAAAGTTCCAAGTTTGGATTTGTATCGAGATCCTGATCCGTTTCGAATTCCAAGGCCCCGCGAGTTTCGAAGCACAATTGATCTAGCTGAGTTTGCCGTAATGTGCACCGCTGGTTTTCCGGAGCCTTTAGCTTTTTCCTGGAGGGTCGCCCGTCTTCTTGGTGAGCGGGTTGGTGAGTTTGATATCGTCCACGATAATCAGTGCTTAGGGCGTGGCCTGTCCGATGTGATGAAGATGGGATTTCCTCTTATTGCGACGGTTCATCATCCAATTACTGTTGATCGGGAGCTCGACCTTTCCCATGCACTCACATTGAGACGTAAGTTATCCTTACGAAGATGGTATGGATTCTTGGGGATGCAGATGAAAATGGCTCGAAAAATTCCAAATATTATCACTGTATCGAATTCATCGCTTAGAGATATAAGTGAGCAAATGGGAGTAGTGGCAGAAAATATGAGTGTAGTTCCAGTTGGAGTTGATCACACAATCTTTACTCCCCTTGATGAAATTGAAAAAGTTCCTGGCCGACTCATGACAACCGCTTCAGCAGACGTACCTATGAAAGGTTTGGTGCCATTGCTTAAAGCCGTCTCCATTTTGTCGAATGAACGGCCTATTGAACTTATAGTGATTGGAAGTCTTCGTCCAGAAAGTAAGGTTCCTAAGCTGATCGACACTTTAGGAATAACCAATAATGTGAGATTTGTAAGTGGTGTTTCTGATGAAGATTTAGTTAAGTATTATGCCGAAGCTCAAATAGCCGTTGTTCCTTCTCTCTATGAAGGATTTTCACTTCCAGCTATAGAGGCCATGGCGTGTGGCGTTCCTTTGGTAGGTACTACTGGCGGTGCAATTCCCGAAGTAGTTGGTGAGAATGGCGTTACTGGTCTCT
>JAKAVM010000094.1 GCA_021827485.1 Actinomycetes bacterium | reverse complement strand
CCATAAAACACTGCATCGCCAAACGAGAAAACTCCCCCATCAGATGCTACTAACCAGTATCCTTGGCCGTCGCTAGTAGTTGCCATACCAACGATTGGGGCACGCAAATTTAGGTTGCCGGTAGAGCCATAAAACACTGCATCGCCAAACGAGAACACTCCCCCATCAGATGCTACTAACCAGTATCCTTGGCCGTCGCTAGTAGTTGCCATACCAACGATTGGGGATACGGGCACTATAGCATCCGATACAAGGGAACCAAAGGTACTTGCATCACCTAGGGTTACTACGTTTCCCAGGGCGCTAGCCAGCCATGCCCCCTTTCCGTCAGGAGTAATTTGGCCAGCAATACACGACTGGGACCCGGAATTTGTAACTGACTGCCTATAAGCAACGGAAGCCGACGAAAGAGCTGGCGACATTACTGAAGCAGATATCACGCTTGCAGATCCGAAGCTATCAACTGTGCAATCGGATTGAATGAGATAGTACCCACGAGAGTCTGGTGGGCTTATGGGCTGCGCGGGTATGGACACCTGTGAAATTGGGCTCGATCCTAATTTATTGAATGCACTGACGGTAAAGCTATAGGAATTTACGGGATTGAGCGCAGCAAAAATACTTTCGAGACTACTGGGAGGCACGGTCCGGGTCGCACCACCCGGATTCATCGAAACACTAAAGTAGGTAATGGGAGAACCTCCGTCTGAAATTGGCGCCAACCACCTCACCGTCAAACTTTTCACCCCAGGCTCTACCGTAACCCCGAGCGGAGTACTTGGTACGGTTGCCTGGGTACTTAACCCAGAGAGCTTCACGACTTCTCCTACGGCATCTATAAAGTCAAAGGATTTATTTGCGTAATACTGGGCGATATACAAGTTTCCGCTTAGTCCAAATCCAATGGAGCTTGGTGAAGCAAGAGGACTTTGTAGCGCACTTCCGCCATCAACTGCGAACCCCTTGTCTTGATTACCAGCAATATTAGAAATTACTCCAGTGGAGTACATAACTTCACGAATCAAGTTATTCCCTGTGTCAGCGATCCATAAGTTTCCCGAAGAATCAAGAGAAATTGAACTCGGTAAATTAAGTTGAGCTTTGCTCGCCGGACCACCATCGCCACTAAGGCCACCGATGCCATTCCCAGCGATAGTATAAGCAAAACCTGCCTGCATAGAGATTCCATAGGCCTCATGGGAGATCTTTACGACCTCTTCGACTACAGAATTTCCAGTATCGCAAATAAATAGATCGCCATAAGAGTCAAAAAGTAGCCCACCCGGATTATCGAGTTGCAATTTGCTCGCAACCACTTGAGGTCCTGAGTAACCGGGAGTGGTGCCGCCAAATACCTGATATATATCCCCTACACTCATTTGGTCATTTGAGCCATAGACAGTACCAGCAACGCCAGCGAGTTCCCGAACAGATGAGGTCCCATCTTCTGAAATAAAGAGGTTACCATTCGAATCTAATGCAAGCCCTTGAGGGAAGAGTAGCCCTGCGTTGAGAGCACTTGAGCCATTCCCACTAGAAATATCCTCTCCGTTACCGGCAATGGTATAGATATCATTTGCCTTCATAGTGATTCCAAACTGTACGTGATTAGTCGCTGCAATCTCCCGCACACGTGCATTACCCGAATCAACAAAAATCACATCACCCAATGCGTCAACCGTTATACCTTTAGGCGATGAAATCAATGCAGATATTGCAGGCGCACCGTCCCCATAAAATCCGCCGGACTCATAGATATTTCCTACCCCAAACCCATCGCCAGCAATTGTATAGGCATGTCCTGAAGTCATTGACATGCCGAACTGAGTACCCGTAACTCGGGGAATTTCATCAATAGTGTTATTGGTCTGATCCGATAGAAATATATTGCCATTGCTATCGAGCGCGATATTCCCCACCTGTCCAATTTGAGATGACGGCGCTAAAGCGCCACTAACCGAATAGGAAAATGCCCCATTCCCAGCAATAATTGACATCATTCCGGTAGACTTAGACACTTCTCGCACTGTGCTTGAGTCTGAGAGATATATATTGCCGCTCGGATCCGTTGCAATACCTGTTGGGTAAGCAAGTTCCCCATCTTGAGGAAGAACATTATTTCCCGCGTAACCCCCCACCCCTGTTCCTGCAAAGTTACTTATAATACCTGTTGCCTGGTCGACTTCGCGGATACGGTTATCATAGTAATCTGATATCAACAAATTCCCATTTGAGGTCATCGCAACATCTACTGGATCTTCAAGTGTTGATTTCGGCCCTTGGCATCCATCACCTACTGAATCAACCGCCGATGCACACGTAGAAGATCCCCCTGCAACAGTGTATATATCGTTTGCTGCCATTTGAATACCAAAGTACTTCTTTGTTGATGACGATATTACTCTTACCGGTGCATTGCTAAGGCCAAAGTCTTGCGTTAGAAATACATCGCCGAACTGATCTACGTACACTCCTTGAGGAGACCCTATTTCAGCGCTAAGGGCCGCTTGTGAATCTCCAGAATAACCTTTAGGACCACCACTACCCGTGCCAGCAATCGTGTATATGTACCCAGTTTTCATCGCTATACCAAACTGAGTATGGTTGCTTGCGGAAATCTCTCTAATTCTATTGTTTGAGGTATCGGCGAAGATTAGATCTCCCGCCGGATCAAGTGCGATACCTTGCGGTATCCCGATCTGTGCCTGCTCGGAGGGTCCCCCGTCACCAGAGAAACCTTCAACTCCGGTCCCAGCAAGTGTATAAATATAGCCTGCCTTCATTGCAATCCCATAAAAAGTCCCATCATGTGCGGGGATTACCCTGATGCGTGAGTTTGACTGATCTGAAAAAAAGATATCTCCTTGCCCATCCACCACAATTCCACCAGGTTGATTCACCTGAGAGTCAATTGCCGGTCCACCATCGCCGGAGTAGCTTCCATACCCAGAACCTGCAATTGTAGTCTCGTCAGCGTTTACCAAGTTGATCATTCTGAGCGCATTGTTGGTAAGGTCTGATACATATAGATTACCCTCGCTATAAGATAGATAATATGGACTTTGTGCAACTTGTGTAGCAACTCCCGATCCAGTACCTCCGATAATCTCTTCCAAGGAATCAGTAGAGGCATTACTATTAGACCTAGGATGGTTGATAGCTACTGCACTCACTTGTGCCAGTGGGGGCAAGAAGGCTAAGGCGACACTGGCAAGAGCAATTATTGCCAGAACGTAAGTTGCACCTGATCTAGCTAGCCGCACTATGTAACCTTGCCGCACAATATAACCTTGCCGCACTATGTAACCTTGCCGCAAACCCGAAGTCGCACATTACTGTTCTACTTTCGAATAATTCACTTTTGCTAGCATAGCGTTTCAAAGTAAATAATGTCTCACATTGGTCTTTGCGTTCAATTTGCGATACAAAGTAATGTGAACGATTCAAGCTCGTCAGAGAAGGCTTCCCAATCTCATTTAGGCCATATCAGAGTATCAACTTGGCCAATGTGGGTCCTAGGACTTGTCATCGGCATTGACACGACAGATCAAAGCATCGTGCGAGGAATAGTACCTCAATTAAAATCGGCCTTTCATGTCGGAGATTTCGATATCGGGTTGTTGCTATCAGCATTTGTATTGGTCAACGGAGTAGTTACGCTGCCAGCAGGATACTTGGCTGACCGCTGGAGGCGCAGCCGTACAATTGGAACAACTGTAATCGGTTGGTCTCTGATCTCTGCACTTGGTGCGGCCGCCTGGAACTTCCCCGTCCTTGTTGCAATCCGAGGTTTACTAGGCTTTGGTGAAGGCATTACCGAGCCTTCCGCTAATAGTCTCTTGGCTGACTACTATCAACTCGAAGAGCGAGGGCGAGCGTTTTCTATCCAACAGTGTCTCTTCTTTCTCGGTTATGGATTGGGTGTTGCGCTAGGCGGAGCGATTGCGAGAAATATGGGGTGGCGAATGGCTTTCTTGGTTTCAGCGATTCCGGGACTTTTCATCGCAGCTCTGGCCTGGAGGCTTCGCGAGCCAAAAAGGGGTGAGTCTGATATAGCTAGAGCCACCGGTATTCAATCGAACTCTGAGATTGACGCGACTTCAACGAAACAGCCGCGAAATAAGCTCTTTGAAAACGGATTTGGGCAGTTTGTAAAAGACATGCTGATCGGTCTCAAGGATGACTTGAAGACAATCATAGCAATCCCAACAATGCGATATGCCCTGGTAGGTGTTTCTGCCTTGCTATTTACAGTGACAGCGGTTGGATCATGGCTGCCTGAGTTCTACGAACGCCAGCTTCACGTTTCCCAAAACGCATCGAATATCTACTTTGCCATACTAGTCGCAGCAGCTGGCATACCTGGTGTTATCGTTGGCGGATACTTAGCAGATAAATGGGCACATAGAATCAAAGGGGCACGAATGGTAATTCCAGCTTGGTGTCTGTTGATATCAACAACGCTTTTTATCATATCGTATCTAAAGATTGGTTTCTGGCCAACGTACTTGTTGCAGTTTCTGGCGTTCTTCACGGCTACACTTTCCATACCCTCTTTGAGGGCGGGCCTTTCTGATGCAGTTCCTGCATCATTACGGGGTGCTGGTTTCGGCGCGTTCAACTTGGTTTCAGTTATTTTTGGAGGAGCAGTCGCACCGGTTGCAGTTTCATTCTTCTCACAGCACTTTGGGAACGATCTACGCACCGCCTTCCTTATCACTACACCACCTGTTTATCTTGGTGCATTACTTTTGCTGGCTGCTCGAAAACATATTGATGAAGATGCGGCCAAGATTTTTGAAAAGGTTCTCAAAGCAATGCAAGCCCAGGCCACCCACGATGCCCAGCGTGAGAGCCCGCCGAGCGGCTAACCTTTGTCTTGACTGGTGTTACTAATAGTGTTACCATCGGTAACATGACTTTGCACTCTACAAGATCATCCAACCAAGCCGAACAAGTACAGTTCTATGAATTAGCTCATCGACCCACCCATCCCACCGGTGAGGATGGATTTACCCTTGAAGATACTGCCGCCTCTCGACAAGCGCGCGTTCACGCTCGCCTCAAAGAACGGGAGTCCTCTGACCAGATTCGCAAGCGCAAAAGGCGTTACTACTTAGAGGCCACAAAAGCCTGCGTGCGTGCCAAAGGGCCCAAGGTATCAATGGAAGAGATTGCACATGCTTGCGGAATAACCAAACCGATCCTTTACCGACACTTTGGGGATCGAGCCGGACTTGTCCAGGCGCTTGCTGATCAATTTGCGGCTGAGATGTTTGAACAGATCGACGAAGCTCTCAACTCCCAGCTGAACCCACGGGACCTTGTAATGGCCACAATTGATACTTATTTACGGCAATTAGACAAAGAGCCCGAGATCTATCAGTTCGTGACCCAGCGCTCGTCATCAAACCTTCAAGGCCACCTTCCGTCAATTATTGGGAATTTCCAGAGAGAGGTTGGACGAAGAGTAGCAGTCGTAATGGGTGAAAAAATGCGAGAGTTTTCAATGGACTCAGGCGGCGTTGAGCCGCTTGCACAAGGAATTGTCGGAATGGTGCATTCCGCCGGTGATTGGTGGGTAGAGCGCCGCTCAATGCCCCGTGAGCGTCTTGTAACCTATATAGGCGACTTGATCTGGCATGGAATAGTCGGAATGGCCAGCAACAAAGTTCAGAAAACACCAGGCACAAAGGTTGAAAAGGTCGTAAATGTCCAAGAACAAAGTTCAGAAAACACCCTTGGCAAAACAGGCGATTAGTTGAATTTCGCGCTACCGTCATTTATGTGGGATTTACAGACCAGGATATAGCGCTAGTCAGACAAAGCACTGACATAATCGCTATCATCAGCGAGCACATATCACTAAAAAAGTCTGGTCGACGATGGGTTGGGGTTTGTCCATTTCACAGCGAAAAGACCCCCTCTTTCAGCGTCAATGCCGAAGAAGGCCTCTACTACTGCTTTGGATGCCATGCTTCGGGTGACGTTATTACGTTCGTGCGCGATATCGAACAGCTTGACTTTGTAGAAGCAATTCACTACTTAGCAGAACGGGCCAACATAAACATTGAAGAGACTACAAATCAGGGCCAAGCCAAGAACCAGGAAAAGCGAAGCAAGGTCCTGGAAGCTCTTGATCAAGCATCTACCTTCTACCATGAACAGCTACTTTCTCATCCTGATGCAGAACTAGCAAGACAGTACTTGTCACAAAGAAACATATCTGAAAACGTTATACAACAATTTAGAATTGGTTGGTCGCCGCCTCAATGGGGCCTTCTTGAGTCCCAATTGGCGCTGGACCGCAAGACTTTGGTAGCTGCTGGACTAGGATTTATAAATCGCAGAGGAAGATTCCAAGACTCAATGCAAGAGAGAATCACGTTCCCGATTTTTGATCCATCTTCTAAAGTAATCGCGTTCGGTGGGCGCATTGTGCCAGGGACTGGAAAGCCCGGAGATCCTCCGCAACCGAAATATAAGAACTCTCCAGAAACAATTGTTTACTCAAAAAGACGGACGTTGTATGGACTCAACTGGGCAAAGAAGGACGTTACACATCAAAATGAAATAATCGTTTGCGAAGGCTACACGGATGTCATCGGTTTCTCGATTGCAGGAATTAATCGAGCCGTAGCTACCTGTGGAACAGCACTTGGTGAAGATCACTTTGTTATTCTTCAGCGATTTGCCAAGAAAATTGTGCTTGCCTTTGATGCTGATAGCGCTGGAAGTGCGGGTACCGAAAGGGTATACCAATGGGAAAAGAAGCACAATGTCGATATCTATGTAGTTGACCTCCCCTCCGGACAAGACCCTGGATCACTTTCCCAAGCGAATCCTGCACTTCTTGCAGACCTACTCGCAACAGCAAGTCCGTTCCTTGGCTTCATGGTTAATCGTTTGCTCAGTTCAAGCAACCTCTCCACAATAGAAGGACGATCGAAAGCGCTTGAAACTATCGTGGGCGTTATTGCTCAACACCCCAATAATCTTGTGCAAGACCAATATTTGGTCAAGGTTGCAGAGCGCACCGACGTTCCGATTCAACGAGCTCGCCAAGTTCTGGCACAACAAGTCAGACAATATCGTTACGCTCAAAATAGGGCTGCGCGCGATGATACAGTCAGGTCAGCTGCGGCTAAGCCCGCTACAACAAATCCAGCTAAGCAACTTCAGCCACCTAATACCCCAGGTGGAACAGCGGCGATACCAAGTCACGAGACCAATAGAACAGACACCCAGGGTGGGACAACGCGGATACCAAGTCAC
>JAKAVM010000027.1 GCA_021827485.1 Actinomycetes bacterium | reverse complement strand
AAGCTAACTTCCACACATTAATAACACGCTAACCGGCTAAATGTTTCGCCTAGCGAGAAAAGTGTTGTACTGTTTTTTGCTGCTTATAGGGAATAGGGTTGAGCTATAAATTCCCGAGCGCTCCACCTGACTTCCGCGCTTTTAGTGACCACGCTCTAGTGCAAATATTTCAGGCGGAATCTCTGGGGGTAACTCAATCGTGTTACTACCGAACCTGATAACTGCACTGTGTAGTGGTCTAAGTAGCTGAAGATACCTGCTTATTGACAGATTGGTCCTAGCTTGAATGTTGCGTGATATTGCCAGCGCACCAAATACTACGGTCAAGTGGGCATCTATTGATTCTCGCTTGTGGTGAAATATAGGTCTGGCTTTCAAATCATGTTTGGACATTCGAAATGTTCTTTCTACTTCAAAGAGCATGTGGTAGTGGGAGATGATGTCCTGAGCCTTAATCGTTTTTAGATTCGTCACATATCCCTTGATGCCAGCTTTTGCCTTGGCTTCAGCAATGAGAGTCTCATTCAATGCTTTGGTCGTCCCGTTCAAGTTTACGAATCTTGTTCTATTGACTGGGAGCTTGTCTTCGATAACTTTGGTTGCTTTAGCTATCTGCTTTTCAATGTTTGACAGATCGAGAGCCGCTCTTTTCTTACGGTATTGATAAATCACCCTGTGTTGTCTTTGGTTCTCACCTTTTCCCACTATCGCTGAGTCCTCAAAGATTCGTCCGTCTTCGATATCATCATCTGGATTATCTCGTCTATATTCCGAGACTCCATGGGGAGTTTTCTTAATCCGAGATCCTACAATGAATGTGAACCCCTGTTCTTCTAACTCTAATAGGTTGGCAGCTGACAGCATAGCGGCATCGGCCACAATGACAGGATTCTCAAGATTGTTCAACTCAGTGAAGGATTTGATTACCGGTAGAATGGTTAGCGTTTCTGCTTTATTTCCTTCGAATGAGTGAACCATAAGAGGAAAGCCCGACTGGTCAACGAGGAGACCAACGATGATTTGAGGCTCTAAGCGCCTCTCTTTAGAATAGCCTGGCTTTCTGAAGTCATCTTCTTTTTGAATCTCAAAATACAGAGTCGTTACGTCATAGAGAAGAAAGGGATATGCCACTGGTATTTGCGTGGCTAAAACAGGCCCTAGAGAACTTCTCGCGGTAATCTCTTTTCGTACATCTGCGCAAAGACCGATAGATGGCATCATCTGAAGGAGCCTTTAACCCAAGTTCGTGTAAAACCCTAACGGTGTCTAATTTTGAGACCGGTTCGATGATCCTGGCCAAGACAACTTGCTTGAAGACTTCATCTGCGATTGCATTGAATCCAAGTTCTGCCCATACTATCTCTAACTGTTTCCAAAGATAAGAACTAAACGTTGATACAACCTTGGCTCCAGGTAAATCATCAGGCGCAAGATCAAAAGACAACTGACCATCATGTATTCGTTTATTTGCTTCGTCTACCAACACTCTCATCTCTGAATCGCTGTGGGCTGATCCGATATGGTCAATCTTGGTCACAATGCGACCATTTTTGTAAACGATCTGAACTGCCCGTGCACCAGAGGCAGTCTTAACTTTACGGACGAATACCGACATTCACCCATTTTATGAAATAAGTCCAAAGGCTTAGTAACCACAACGGACACTAAAGCTCCTGTTCAGAGTGTTGCTCAGCTCAGAAATTGGCAAAAGCGCGGAAGTCAGGTTCTAAGCTAACTTCCACACATTAATAACACGCTAACCGGCTAAATGTTTCGCCTAGCGAGAAAAGTGTTGTACTGTTTTTTGCTGCTTATAGGGAATAGGGTTGAGCTATAAATTCCCGAGCGCTCCACCAACGACAGGCAACGTGGGAGCCTGGGCCGTGGAATTAGGCGAAGTACTCGACGGGCTGGAGGAGGTGCTTGACGGAGTAGAGGAAGTATTCGATGGAGTAGATGTCGCTCCCAGCAAAGACGTAATTCCTCCAACACTTTGCACTACTCCACTTAGAGGACCGCCGCCGCCAGGCGAAGTGCCAGGGGGAACACTTGGCGATGGTGACGAACCTGACGGCGGCGGCGAAGCTGGCGGTGATGTAGAACCTGACAATGGTGAAGAAATTGAAGACCCAGATCCACTGCCATTAGAAGATGGTGAAGGAACTGGAGAACCAGGGGAAGTTGATGAATTACTATATCCGGTTGAAATTGCGTCACTAGCGGGAGTAAAGCTAATGGCTTGATTACCTCCAGATAACGGAGGCGTAGATGTCACATCAGTGCTTCCTTGTCCAGGAGAACCAGTTGGGCTCGTAAGGCCTGGCGAGGCAACTCCTTGAGAACGATGATTCGCACTTTGTGGTATAGCTAAAATCTTTATGCCGGGCGAAGCATGATGAGCTTTGGCGACTAGAGAGACAGATGAGCTGGGAAGCAACATCACAGTTAGTGCCATCGCTCCTACCGCAGTTGCAAAAAATGCCACACGCGCTTTCACATACTTGTCCCGTAACACTAGCGCGACATTGCTTCTAGATTTCTTTTCTCGACAAACGACGTCACTGACAGTCGTTCTTATGAAACGTCTACGGTTGTATAAATTCTCGTCGGCAACAGCGAACAGCTCTTCGAAATTTTTTCCATCTTGGGGATAGCTACTCACTCCCCAGCTAAAACTGGGTGCTCCATTGCTTATAGCTCGATCCATCAAAGTATCGGCAGTGTCAGCGCTAGCAAAGGGAAATACCACTACAAACTCATCCCCACCTACTCTATAAACTGCGTCAGTGGCACGTAGTACTCCTTTAAGTGACCTTACCAAACTACACAAAAGTCCATCCCCAGCAAGATGACCTTGCTCGTCATTAATCTTTTTGAGTCCATCAAGATCCACAACAGCAACCAAAACACTTGTATTACTTCGATCTGCCTGAGCTAGTTGATGAACAATTACATCATCTAGCAACCTACGATTGCCACAGCCAGTTAGGTGATCCATCCATGCCGCGTCACTCAAAGTTGCTATGACAGCTTCAGAAACCCAAGCCATGACGTAATCAATCACATTGTGGAAATTCTGATTACCCTTAGTATTCTCGCCATCAAGATAGTGCTGTAAGATTTCGCGCAGCCAAGATAATCGCCTCATGGCAATTGAAAGCTCTGGGTTCCCTTTCCCCCACTCAATGGAAATGCGTTTGAGCAACTCAGCGTCTTCATTATATCTAAAAGCCAATACTGATTGAACAAAAGCATACGCGGGACCGTCCATCCAAGTAAATGATGAGTCGGGGTCCAACTCACTTTCTCTTTGCATACAAAGCTGACTCCACTTGCTGTAGATAAAGCCTGTATTCCTATACATATTCTCGAAATTTCTATGATTACTTTGCATTTTTCACCGCCTAAATTTTCAGATATCCACAAGTCGGTATCAGATATTCGGTCATCCAAGTGGTCCTAAAGTATTTCCAACCTGGGGCAAGCTATTGCTAACACCTGATACAGCAGAGTTCAGTGATTGCGATGGAGAAGTAACTGGTGGTAAGGGTAATTGACTTGCGGGTTGCTGGACTATAGGTTGACTGGCTTGGTTTAGGATCTTACTTACGGTCCCAGTTGTAGTGTTAAGTGTAGTATTCAACTTCTGGATTACTCCGGAAGTTGTACTACTAACCGTTCCAGTCATAGACGCAGTGCCCAAAGTAGTGGGCAAGCCTATCTGAGTTAGCTTCTCTAAAGCCTGGGCTAGTCGGCTCGCTTTAGGAAATGTCGAGCTGGTGGTACTTGCATCGTTAGTTGGGGATGGCAGATGATTATCCTGTTGGCTAGTCGTAGAAGTTGTTGCGTTAGATATATTCTGTTGAACGACGACAGGAGATAGCTGGGTAGTATTCTGGGGAAGTTGAGGCGACATAAAGCTATGTGCGATTACAACTGCGCCTACAATCGTTCCCGTGGCAACTGAGGCTATCGAAACTCCAGCTGCAAGCTTAGCATGCAACGCCAATTTTGAAATATGCCGATGGAGTGACTTTGGTATCTGTCTTATCGCGATAAGTATGCCGGCGAAAGCACCTACGCCGATGCCACTTTCAATGACGCTATCATCAGCTATAAAGGAAAACTCACGCTTTAGCGCTTGGCGTGCACGCCAAAGAAGCGTCTGAACTGCTTCAATGCTTATATTTTCATGCTCTGCAATTCGTTGATACGACCATGAAAATTGTTCACGCATTCTTAGTATCTTGCGATGACGTTCGCAAAGCCGATTAAAAGCCATGGCGGCTATGTCGGCGTCCACGTCTGACATGACTTTCTCCTCAACACTATTTTCAATAGGTTGTTGAGCATGTGAGCATACTTGCTCAATTCCCCCACTAAGAATTAAGTGAGATCTCTTTCTCAAATTGTCTATGCAGAGGTTTGAAGCAATGACACTCAACCATGGGTAAAATCGCTTCTCACCTCTTAGGTAAGGCAGTCCTTTCCAGGCCCGGGTAAAAGCTTCTTGACATGTATCTTCAGCGTCATGGTTATTCCCAAGCCATTTCAGACACAACAGGTATACCCGATAGTAATAATGGGTATATAAGATTTTGAATGCATCTGGATCTCCATTTTGACAACGCTGCACTAAAGCTCGATCAACATTTAGATCCACTTCCCCAGCCCGACGCTCATTTTTGTCCCCTTGGGAATTTCGAGAGAGAACTCCGGCATCTAAGAGATCAGGATGAACATAATCACCTTCAACAAGCAAGCAGCCATCAACTGAAGTACCATTGCCACCTTCACCTTCATCGGCTGGCTGTGTTACAACAGCCGTTGACCCTATGCTCTTCACTTCGGTAAACTATCTCCTTGTTCTCCGCTGGGAAATAGCCCTCCTAGAAATATCATACGACTAAACAAGTCTTATATCTACTGCTAATTTCGTAGATACAAGCGTTTGCTCCATGGTATAGAAAAACTTTTTCTAGGGGACTTATTCTGAAAATTACCCTACAACTGCATCCTTTCTTTGAATTATTTATTAGGAAGCCAAGCAGATAGGTGTTGCGACCCTGGTCGAGGTTTCATACTGCTTCCT
The DNA here is from genome assembly GCA_021827485.1 of Actinomycetes bacterium. Taxonomy (GTDB): domain Bacteria; phylum Actinomycetota; class Acidimicrobiia; order Acidimicrobiales; family JAKAVM01; genus JAKAVM01. The sequence goes on along the minus strand of JAKAVM010000027.1, from coordinate 32,870 downwards.
ATCCGCTTGGCCATCATTCATAAAACTAGTCTTCTCGCCGAAACTACAAACTACTTGGGGCTTGATAACAAACGGCACCCCCAGTAGCGCTATTGGCGCTTAGAGAGATACTGCCCCCTCCACCTGAAGCACTTATGCTTGACGAACCTGAACCAGGTAAAGGTAGTGGGAGGGCCGGCGGAGGTGGGGTTTGCTGGCACTGGCTTGACGGTAGCAAGGTTGAGCCACCTCCGCCGCTTGAACCGCCTCCGCTTGCGCTACCGCTTACGCTACCCGAACCCGAAGCTCCTCCGGTAGTACCTGGAGAGCTAGGTAGGGAAGTTGGAGCTGTCGGGATGGGTAAGCTTGGGACAGTGCCTGAAAGAGGAGAGCTTGGAAGTCCGCCGGACGGCAAACTTGGAAGTCCGGAAGGTGCGCTTGGGAGTCCGCCGGACGGCAAACTTGGAAGTCCGGAAGGTGCGCTTGGGAGTCCGCCGGACGGCAAACTTGGAAGTCCGGAAGGTGCGCTTGGAACTTTGTAGCAAATTGTAAGTCCGTTCACTGTACTTAGTACTAAGGAAATGCTGCCACCCGCGCCCGAAGCCGATAGGCTTGACGAACCTGAACCTGAACTAGGCAGCGGTATCGGCAACGGTGGGAACGATTGACACTGCAGACCCGATGTTCCACCTCCACCTGAGCTACCGCCTGAACTACCTGATCCTCCTGAAGTAGGTGTTGCTGGCAGTGAGCCTCCTCCAGAGCTTCCCCCGCTCCCGGAAGCTCCACCACTTGCAGAAGTTCCTCCAAGACCCGTTCCTCCAGAGCCTCCCCCGCTAGCTGCTACGGCGGGGCTCGACCCACCACTTGGTCCCGCGCATACAGATGCCAGGCTGTATCCAAGAGTGCTCCCACTGAGTAAAATGAACATTAGCGCGGCGCTGCCTGCTCCAGCGCCAAAGCCCAGTCCAACTTTCTTTATGCTATTTATCCTCGTTGTGCCCATGAAACTGACATCTCCTTTTTTGTAGGTCCTTATTTTGATTTCTTGTAATCGGTATATGACCGCTCAACGAAACGCTTGATAATTGTTGTAATAAATAATTAACGCTCGTGTGGCCGAACCTTACGGTCGCGCAGCAACTATTTGGATATAACTCGCTAAGCTGCTAAAACGATTCGAGGGCGATAGGAGATGTTGCCAAGCAGACGGAATTTACATACTTGGCATAACTAGTTTCTACATTGAAAACTGGCTAAGAACTAATTGCGGCGAATTTCCTTCCAAGGAACTCCTCTGTCAACTTCAATGTCGCGAGGCAGTCCAAGAATCCTCTCCGCCATTTGGTTTCTTAGCACTTCTGAGGTTCCACCTTCTATTGTTGCTGCTCGCGCTCGGAGAAAACCATGAGATCGACTCTCGGCCTGCTTGTCGCCAGGAAGCCATGCAACTCCATTCATTCCAGCTGAATTTATCAGAAAGTTTGTCTTGCGCTGATTGAATTCAGCATTGAAAACCTTGTTCACACCACCTTCTGCACCGGGTTGTTCTCCCCTGGCTCGCGCCGAATTAGCACGAAAAGTTGTTATCTCTTTACACTCTTGTTCAATGTAGAACTGAGCTATCTTCTGCCTAGCCACTAAGTCTTCAGTATCTCGGATCGATCCAATGAAGCTAGACCACGGGTCTTTCTTTGAACCACCTGTTATCGAAGAAATATCCAGTGAAATTCCCGAAAGAGTCATGCGCTCATTCATCAAGGTAGTGCGTGCGCACTCCCAACCCTGGTTTATCTCGCCAACCCTATTCTCGTCTGGAATCCGTACATCAGTGAAATAAACTTCGTTGAACTCGGCTCCTCCAGACATTTGCTTTAATGGCCGTACTTCCACACCCGGAGACTTCATGTCGAGGATAAAGTAGGTTAGACCATCGTGCTTTGGTAGTTCCGGATCAGTTCTAGCTAAAAGCATCCCGTACTTGGCAAATTGGGCAATCGTCGTCCAGACCTTCTGGCCATTTACGATCCACTCATCGCCATCCTTGATAGCGCGAGTCGACAAAGATGAAAGGTCTGAGCCTGACCCAGGTTCAGAAAACAGCTGACACCATATCTCTTCTCCTGATAGTATCTTGGCAAGATATTGTTTCTTGTGCTGCTCAGACCCATGAGCGATAATTGTAGGACCAGCAAGTCCCACACCCAATAGGTTAATTCCAAAAAGAGGGAGACGGTAGCGTTCCAACTCTTCCCTGACCAATTGGACCATCCATTGCTCCCCGGATAACCCACCATACTCCTTGGGCCACATTGGGGCCCCATATCCACTTTTCCCAATTACGGTCATCCATCCAAAGAAGTCAAACCCTTGTGATACCTGAGCAAACTTGGCATCATCTCCTTCGTCGATAGATTCAAGCCATCCTGGTTTTAGGTTTTGCGACAACCACTCCCGAAACTCCTTGCGGAAGCTCAGCTTCTCAGGCGTATCTTCAATTTTCCATTTCATTTATACTTCCCCCTTGGTTTTCTTTCATTGTCTTTTCCCCTCCCGCTAGTTGTCTTGCTATCATTTTTCCCCTCCGCGCAACGCTTGCTTTACGTCCATTGCATTGTCCGCTCCTAGTGGCCCTCGCTTCCCAAAAGTACGCCAGGATTTAGTAGGGACTTCGGATCATAAAGCTCTTTTAGACGTTCGATTGAATCTAGTAGCATTTTCGGAATCTCTTGGTGATACCACTTCACGTGATCTTTACCCACCGCGTGATGATGGGTAATCGTCCCACCCAACTCAATAATAGCACTACTCACAACGTCTTTTATGTGGCTCCAATGATGAATTTGATCTTCATGGGAAGATGGAGCCACAACCGTGTAGTAAGGTGCTGGCCCATCGGGATATAGGTGAGTAAACCTGCAACTTACAACACCCGTTCCACAGGTTTCATCTAAAGCACTTCGGACCCTTTGCATGATCTGAGAATGGAACTCTGAAAATTTATCCCAAGTAACTGAAGTCTCAAAAGTTTCTGCAATGTGTCCTATGCTAATTATTGCGTCCCTTAGGTAAGGTGCCCTAGTAAAGGTACTCTTCCAAGAGTCAGATTCAGTTAGGGAATCGTTAGCTTTTTTAGAATCATCTTTGTTGGAATCTCTTTCATAGATTCCCCCATGGTCGCTACAGATCTCAAGGGCTGCCTTCATATCGTTATCAACCGGACAGTGCGCCGATTCAAAACCAACTATAAGTAATGAGTTGCCATTTGTTACTCCAGCCGACTGAAACGATTCAACTGCATCCAAAAGCCTACAGTTAGTTGGATATAGTCCTGATTGGGAGATGATTCTGCAGGCATCAACCGCAGAACCAAAATTAGAAAATTTGACACCAACAGTATCTTTGAACTGCGGACGATCTTGTAATCGCATCCAAGCCTGAGTGATGATTCCGTATATCCCTTCTGAACCCAAGAAGAAACCATTCTGGTCGGGTCCTGCCCCTGAACTTGGAAATCTTGAAGTTTCAACAATACCTGCGGGTGTAACGACCCTCAGGGATTGGGTAAAGTCATCAATTCGTGTTTGATTAGTTGCATAGTGGCCCCCTGACTTAGTCGCTATCCATCCACCAAGGGTCGAAAACTCAAATGATTGAGGGTAATGGCGCATTGTGAGATTGAATTGCTTTAGTTGGCTTTCGAGCGCCGGACCCAACACGCCTGCTTGGATCAGTGCGGATCTAGATACGGAATCAACCTCCAACACTTTGTCAAGACAAGTCGTATCTAGAGACAAAACCGCCTGATAATTTTCTATGCTTGGACAATTCACTCCCCCTACAACGCTTGATCCTCCCCCGTAGGTGACTATTGCAACGTTGCTTGAGTAGCACCAATCTATTATTGACATCAATTCCGGCTCAGTTCTTGGAAAGGCAACCAAGTCAGGAACGTCGCTAAATTCACCGTGAAAAGACCTGACAACATCAATAAAACTCTTGCCCCTACTGTGACTCAATCTTTCGTGTGGACTTCTCGAAATAAACTCCTTCAAAGACTTTGCAGGAATCAACCTTGGATCTGCTATCTCTATATCTTTCACCTTAGGAGCGTCGCGGACATCGAGAGGTCGAGAGTTGGTTGAGGCCGACCCAAACAGACTCGCAAAAACATTAGCTAGATTCTCTCTACCCACCCTATCCATGAATTTATCTTCTAGTCCCCATCCCCAAAATGAGCGTAAACCTTGTGCCACGATATTGATAAATTAAGTGGTCCTAGGAGGACCTACGAATTTGATTCCAAGCAAGGTCTTTATCCACCTGAGGCTCCCGAGGCAAACCAAGAACTCGTTCTCCAAGAATATTTCGCATTATCTCCGAGGTTCCTCCTTCGATTGTGTTAGCTCGTGAACGCAGGAAACCACGAGCTGTAGCACTAGCTGGCTCATCTTCCTCGGACCAAGCACTGGCGTTCATTCCCATAACATCTACCGCAAGACTCTGGAGTCGTTGATTGTACTCGGCCTGAAAAAGTTTGGTGATAGAACCTTCCGGCCCTGGGGGCTTCCCACTCTTGCGATTCTGTGCAGCTCTGAGATTGGTCATCTTGATAACCCTTCCGTCGATCAGAGCTTGCATCAATCTATCTCGTAAGGCCGAGTTATCCCATGCACCATTTTGACGGGCGCTTGCTATGATGGCCTCATAAGGGCCACCGCCTACATTTGCACCACTCTCGCTTCCTGCCCCAGATAGAGCAGAACGCTCATTCATTAATGTGGTTGTTGCAACTTGCCAACCTTGCCCGACATCGCCCAATCGGTGAGAGTCGGCAATTCTGACCTCGCTAAAGAATACCTCGTTGACGATCTTGTCACTGGTCATCTGTTTTAGAGGCCGCACCAAAACCCCAGAGGCATTCATGTCGACGATGAAGTAAGAGAGTCCTGCATGCTTAGGTAGGTTCGGGTCGGTTCTCGCCAAGAGTAAACCAAACGCGGAGATATGAGCCAGAGTAGTCCATACTTTTTGCCCATTTACAACCCATTCATCCCCATCTCGCACTGCGCTGGTCGAAAGGCTTGCCACGTCAGACCCAGAGCCCGGTTCTGAAAAAAGCTGACACCAAATCTCTTTGTGCTGAGCTAGCGGTGGCAGATATCGTGCCTTTAACTCATGACTACCCCACTGAAGAATCGTTGGACCCGCCATTCCGATTCCAATAATGTTGAATGACCTAGGGACCTTGTATCGGCTTAATACTTCGCCAACTCGCTTAGCCTGAATTTGGTCGAGGCCAGCACCGCTATATTCAACTGGCCAAGTTGGAGTCGCCCATCCAGCCTTACCCAACTTCTCGCACCACTCTTCATAGTTTTGAGAGAGCCGTAGTTCATATAGCTTTGCTTTATCGCCTTTGTCTATGGCTTGCATCCAGCCGGAGGGAAGGTTTTCCTCAAGCCAAGAAGTTACTTTTGATTCCAGCTCCGCCAGATCACTTTCACCCATGTGATAATCATAATTGACCATGCGGTCAAGTATACAACTGATACTCTATCTTCCTTCTAAACTATATATGGCCACTTCAAGTGGTTACTCTGGCGCTCATTTTGGGTAAATGTCATGAAAACAGTAAAATGTCGCTAGTAGTTCCGCTAACCGCCCTGGAAACTATATGTCGATCCTTGCCGACCCCCTCGAAGTTGGCTTGAGATTTTTGGGCCTGACCGAATCAAAATTTTATGAACTGGAAAGAACAATTTTCCGAATTCAAGTTGCTCCGAAATCGGGTCAACATATTTACCCTAATAACGATTGCAATTTTTTCTATTTTGCTAATCGTAAGCACTAGCGCGGCCCAAGCACTAACCGAAACAACAAATCACCCCAAAGTAGCCGCCACTAAATCAAGTTCAAAGGTTTCCAACTCGGAACCCAAGAAAGTAGATCACCGCAAATTAGTTCACTCTAAATTGAATTCAAGGGTTTCCAACTCAACACCCAAGAATAAATCTAGCGCAATATATCACTTGGAACGATTTACTTTTGTAAATCAGGCTACGACTCGACTCGCTCCTTCGATGGCTCTGGTTGAAACTATCTTTACGAGCCGTTTGTCAGTTCCTGCACCAAGCCTAGACCAGAACGCTGTATCAAGTCTTGAAGACGCACTGGCTCAACAAGTCGCAAACGGATCAATTCCAAATAATCAAAGCTCAATACAGAATGCTCTTGTCAATGCAATAGACAAGTCGCCACTTGAATACCTCAAGCCAACTAGTGATATACAAACTACTTTAGTCCAGGCGCTAGAAGTTGGCTCTGGATGGATAGTCTCACCCAACGGTTACATTGTAGTGCCAGCTCAGATTGTGAAACCATCTTCTGTAATTGTACAGAACGCCTTTGATTTTGAAGGTATCGCAAATTTAGCAAAGCTCGACTCCAAGGAGTTGGATGCAAGTACCTCAGGGACTCTCAACCCATCTCAGATTGCTCTTCTTTCCGACGCTGCTTCAAAGTATAATGCACAGTACATCCGTATAGGACATATTACCTCTCAAACTACCGTCCAACTAGATAACGCCGTTTTCGGTATCGAAGATGGCCGCAAGGGACTCGTTGCTAAAATCGTTGCCCGTTCTCTCAATGTCTCGAATAAGAATATCGGCTCAAGCTTGCTTCTTCTAAAGGCAAATGGACTAACTAACTTAGACAGTATTGACCTAGCCAGCCTTCCAGCCTCGCTTGGAACTGGAGTAAGCACGACTACACCGCCAACAAACAAAGGGAGGGCCGCGGCTGTCAAAATTGCCGAGGTCGGAAATAAAGGGAGGGCCGCGGCTGTCAAAATTGCCGAGGTCGGATACAATAGCAACAGCGACTTTGCAAGCTATGCTTCGCCGTCAGAGCATATTCAGGTAAGTGGAATCGGCGCGACCTTGGTTCGCAAGAGCACCCAATCCACCCAAACCTTGCTTATTGGCTCTCCCCTGAATTCGGGCTCTGTCGGGTCCATGATCGTAAATCATACTTTTCAACCAATCGCTATGGTTACCAATCCCGGATTAGGGCAGTTCACCTCAAACCTCGCCGGAACGTCCATCGCGATTTCAGCGACTGAAGTTAGAAGCTTCGTAGATGAAGCCTTACACAATCAACCTTCAAGTCCAACCAAAACACTATATCAAAGCGCATTCAACGACTGGTTCGCTCATCACTTTAGTGATGCTCTTCCGAAGTTTGAAACGATATCTTCCATATCCCCACGCGATCCGTATGCTAAACATTATGAGGCCTTAGCCAGGCTACTTATTGCCCAGGGCCAGGATAGAAGTGGGACTTCAAACTGGACTCTAATTGTGCTTTCTTTGATTATCTTTACTGCTTTAGCTGTATTCGCTGCACCAAGATTGTTATCGTCTCTACCAAGACGAAGCCATCATTTCAAACATGGCTATCGAAGCTCGCACGACGATATGGCTGACTCTCTTGGGAGCAAAGAATTATTAAGTTATAACTCCGACCAGCCCAGCGCTGATCGAGAGGAAATGCTTACCTAGCTTGAACTCAGGACCCATTTAGCAGTTTCACACGCAATAGATGGATGGAATCCATGATTCATCAATTGGTGCTCAATATCCCTCTTATCTGTAGTAAATCTAACAATCTCAACTGCTAACTTGCGCGACTGGCTTCTCATTACTTCAAGAGGCGCGGGCAAAGATGGAGTTTCAAATTCTAATTTGTACATTTGGCTCAAGTCTGGGCTGAGACGGTTGACTTGATTGCGTGTCAACCAGGGCATCATGCGCCTTACATGGATCAATGGCGGAATCGACTTTGACTTCGATATTCCGGCTGATCGAGCCATACCAAAATCTATGCACCGTCGAATTACCCTTGCCAGAGCGGAATTCCTCCCGACAGATCTACCCACCCCTAGCCAGGATGCCCACTCAACCGGGCTGAGAACGAAACCGTCCGGCGAGCCATCGAAATACCAAGCACACCGTCTAAGGAACCAGATCGAGGCAGGCCCTAAAATCCCGAGCCAATACCTCTCCACATATTGAGATCTGGGATCATGGCCATTGTTGTCGACGTATCCATCGAGCCATGGCTTCACCGTGATATCGCCAATAAATGCATAAGTCTCATGCGCACTTTGGCTGCTTACCCCGTTGACAATTTCCCTGCTCACGGCGCTAAGTTGCTCGCACGGAGCTTCATCCTGCTTTGCTGCGTTTTTTGGATTAATCAAAATATTGTTCATGCCCTTACTATAACTTTCATTATCTTTCATTGCAATTCATTCTCAGACTTTTTAATTGGCTAGTGGGGCACGATTTCTAGCTTGCCAGCTTTGTTGAGAGCATGGATCCCACAAGAGGCTAAGATCTAATCATGAACCGCTGGGAATATCGAGTTGAGTCGTGGCAGAACCCTTCCTCAGGCTCCAGTACAAGCGAATCACTTGAAGACTTCATAAACCGTACTGGCGACGAAGGCTTCGAACTCCTCCAAATTGTTGACAGCAATACTCTAAGTAAATCTTCTGCTGGAGAGTTATTGCTCGTGTTCAAACGCCAAGCCCGATCAGGTGATGCAACCTATCGTCGTTCTAATCTTGATTACACAAGATCAGAGCTTGATTAATTCCGACTTTATAATATATCTAGTATCATTATAAAGTTGTGAGTTATATAGCTCAACTTAGATCCATTCTAAAAGCTGCAGGTTGGTCTCAGGAACAGCTTGCACATCAGCTTTTCGTTTCATTCCCGACTCTAAATGCCTGGCTCAACGAACGCGCAAAGCCTCGACCTAAGTCATTACTCAATATCGAAAAGTTATATGTTGACATAGTAGGCGCTGAACGAGTTGACGCGACAGAACTAGAGGAATGGAAGTATGAGCGATGCCGGAAGGTATAGAAACCATCCCGTTCGCATAGCGGGTACTCGGGTTACATTGCCTAATTGGTTGAAAGTTCCTCAACTAACTACTGCTCGCACAAGCATTGCAGGCTTGCCATGACCTCCTCAGCGATAAAGTCTAACGGCAGAAATTCCCGCTAGTGCGTTTGGGATGTTTCAATGCGGGCACATTGATTCAGCCCTCTAAGTATCCACTGGACAGAGTAGCTAAACAGATTTCCTCATATTGAGTTCTTGCTCAACTCGCTCACTCAAGAAGACTTTCATAAGTGATTGATAAGGTATATCTTTTTGATTAGCCAACTCCTTCATGCGGGCCAATAGAGACGATGGAAGGCGAATAGATATCGAATTTGTTGATGCCTTGAGATTTGGAAATACTGCCGTTTCAGAGTTGGACCAATCAATGTATTCCGTTGAATCATGGTTGTCCCAAAAGTCTCTCTCCTCGTCATCATTTTCAAATTTAGGGATTTTTTTCAAGTTTTTCATAGGCCTGCTTTTCTTTCTTATTCATATCTCGAATAGATATTACTCGTATTTTTCCATTTCTAACCGTATATGACGCGAACAGCTTCCTACCGTCTCTCGTTGTGCCTAGAGCGTGAAAACGATACTCGAGAATAGTCGAATGAACAACATCTTCAACTATGTAGGGTTCAGCTAGAAACATTTCCTCAGCCTCCTCGGCTGTCACCTTGTGCTTCTCATAATTCTTGTACGCGTTACCTTCATCCCATATAAAGGCAATGGGTTCCGGTAAAATCAGCACTACATTAGTATACCATCATTATATACAATAAGCAATACTTGGAGTAGTACTAGGCTGGCAACTTCCTAAGATGGCCTCATCCACCGCATCACAGTCTTGCCGGTTCGTCTATCAGTCGTCGGTCTTAGAACTAGTCCGGTCCTACTCTTATAACCGCGCATTCTCATCGTCAACTCATTCTGTTTGGGTAGCGGAGGTAGCGGAATGGGTGGCCTGGAGCGCACTGTGACAGGGAACTTTTTTAACGCTTCCCTGTCCTTGTCTCTTCCGGCAACCTCTTTTGAACGGGCAATGTCCTCCAGGGAAGCAACAAGTACGCTAGAACCGAGTCCTCCTCCGGCCTGCGCTTCGTCGACCAGGGCATCGTAGCCCTCCGGAAATCCATCGGGGCTTAGCGTTACATCGACCTCTCCGCTTTCGGTGAGGAAGGTCCAAATCTTGCTTGACCTGATGAACTCGGGCATTTCGCCCAAAAACTTGATCACAGCCAAGCCTGTACCGTGGTCCTCGTCTACTCCAAGTTCAGAGAGCGCTCTTGCGAGAGCTCTTATATTTTCATCACTTAGCCTTGGGACTAAGTCGATATCAGTAATTTCCAACTGGATCCCATGCAAGATAGCTCCGAAGCTACCGATTATTACGCACTCGACATTATTTCGAGATAAGGCCTCCAGTATTGCTTCGGGGTTTAAAGGCCTTGCATCAGGACGCACTTCGAGCGTCCCGAAGCCCAAACTTTTCACGGAGCCTCTTCACTTCATCAGCATGAACCCACGCGTTACCAGTTGCTAGCTCAGCGTAGTCAGTAGCATTTTGTACTTGGTCGGACTCGGTCGGTAACACGGCACTCAATTTGAGTTGAAAACCACAAGCTGCAACTATTCGATATAGGTTTGACACACTTGGATCTTTCTTTCCGGCCTCCCATTCTGAAACCGCCGACGGTACGACTCCGAGTCGTTCAGCAAGACCGGACTTGCTAATCCCACACCTGGTCCTGGCATCATATATTACGCTTGCGGCAAGCGGTAAAATTGGTTTTCTACTCACGTGACCTCCTCCTTACTCTGCCTTTTCTACTATTATAGAAACACGAGTTGGAACTGTCAAAGTAGCAACGTGCAATTAGCGAGTTTTGGCGGTTTGAGAGTAATTGCTTATAAAGTCAACTAACGTTCTAACACCAAATCCGCTCGCGCCTTTCTTATATACACCTTCGTCAATGGTCGATCTTGCAGGTCCTGCCATGTCAATATGGGCCCACTTGGAAGTAGGGGCAAATTCTTGTAGGAAGAGTCCTGCAGTTAGCGTGCCAGCTTGCCCACCGCTAGCCCCCACATTTTTGACGTCAGCAATTTCTGAGTCAATATGTTTACGATACTTCGATGGAAGAGGTAGATGCCAAAGTTCTTCCCCAGAGCGATCCCCCGCACGCTTTAGAGCCTCAATAAGTTGATTATCATTACCCATGATTCCAGCGATCCTATCGCCTAAAGCTACAATACATGCGCCCGTAAGTGTAGCAAGATCAATAGTCACTACCGGGTCTAACTCACAAGCAATGCTCAGGGCATCAGCCAGTATGAGACGTCCCTCGGCATCGGTATTGAGCACTTCGATTGTTTTGCCATTTCGGGCTTTGAGAACATCTCCGGGCTTTGTGGCACTTCCACTTGGCATATTCTCCACTAAGGGGACAAGTCCTACAACTGATACTTTTGCTTTCAACTGTGCGAGACATGAAATCGTAGCTACGACACATGCGGCCCCACTCATATCTGTCTTCATTGTTTCCATACCCGACGCGGTCTTTAGAGATAGCCCTCCTGAATCAAAAGTTACACCCTTGCCAACAAGTACTATTGGTGTCTTGCCTGTGCCATATTTGATGGTAAGAAATCTTGGTGGTTCAATCGAGCCTTTAGACACTCCAATGACGCCACCGAGTTTTTCTTTTGCAATACGCTTCTCGTCCCACACTTCCACCTCAACACCTCGGGCTTGAAGATACTCTGAGGCGGTTCTTGCAAAAACTTGAGGAGTCATGGAACTGGCCGGTTCATTGACCAAGTCGCGAGCAATACAGACTGAGTCAGAAAGACAAATTGCGCGAAAAACTGCGGCTCTGAGTTGGGGAGCCTGGGAGGAAACTAAGAAAATCTCTTTAGGCGAGTCGGTTGCCTCCTCGCCATCGGATTTACTCTTGTATTTCTTGAATTCATATGATGCCAACAAGATGCCCTCAACAAAGGCTTGTGCGCCTTGACGAAAGTCGAGTTTTTTGGGAACGAAATCATCCATCAACACTGCCGATCTGGTCGAGCAAAAAGAGCGGGCAAGACTTGCCCCGGCCTTACGAAGCCCTTCGAGATCAATTCGAGTTACCTCTCCCAACCCGACTCCAACAACAGCCAAACTATCTGTAGATGCAAATACAATTGATTCACCTACCTTCGCCGAAAATTTCCGGTTGTTCAGAAATTCTACGTCGAGACGACCAATCAATTGACTAGTCGCCCTCAAGGTGGTTGGTGTTTTTGCGATGCCCACTCCAAGTTCGAACACTTCTTGGGGTGTCTTGCTCACTACTGTCAAGCTAGTATTAATCGGCATAATCTAATGTCCCTTTCTTTGAGTACAATTCTTGACTTCTCTGACGATTTCAGGACCGAGTTTCCTCGGGGTGATCGGATGGTTTTGGATCTTGCAAATCTAGTTTGGAAGACTTGGCCAACAAGTGCTCTTCCTCCTGCCAGCGCGCCAGACTCCACAACAAATCTGAAAGCCTATTTAGATAGTTAACGACCAAGCTTCCTTGAAGTGCAAGCGTAACAGTCCTGCGTTCAGCCCTTCGCACGATTGTGCGTGCCATGTCTAGTTGTGCAGACAGCGTATTGCTCCCCGGAATAACAAATTCATTGGGCATCTGATATCTTGTAGCGCATTCATCAATCAGCTTTTCGAGTCGTTCGATCATATCCGTCGATATCAAACTATCCTTCTCGGCTAGTTTATGGCGATTGCTCGGCTCCGTTGCCACTTCCCCCATTACGGTCCACAGATCCCGCTCAACCGATATCAGGATATCTTCCAAAAGTGACCCCTTTTCGCAGAATGAGCGCGCTATTCCCAGTGCCGATTGGGCCTCATCGATTGCACCATTCGCTTCGATTACGTCTGAGTTCTTGAGAACACGGCCGCCATAAAGAAGGCCGGTAGTGCCATCATCGCCCTTTTTTGTATAAATCTTCACTAATTACTTCCTATTATTTCTCATAAGCCCTTACTACTCTAACCGAAATTTCGCAGATATTCGCCACAAGCTAGATCTAGGAATCAAACTTTTAGTAGTCTATTTTAGGTGGAACAATCGATACTGAACGCTTTGAGCGAAAGAATAATAATCTACGACGGAGCGACTGGTACGAACATACAGATGCGCAACCTTGTTAGCGATGACTTTGGAGGGCCAGCGTTAGAAGGTTGCAACGAGATCTTGTGCGTTACGCGCCCAGATGTAATAAGGGATATCCATGCATCGTTTTTTGAAGTGGGCGTTGATGTGGTGGAGACCAATAGCTTTGGTTCAATCCCCCCAGTGTTGGCCGAATACTCAATCGCAGAGCGATCCTACGAGCTCAACCTTGAGGCCGCAAAGCTAGCTAAGCAGGTCGCGAGTGACTTTTCGGCTGATGGGCGATATCGCTGGGTGGCAGGATCAATGGGACCAGGGACAAAGCTTCCCTCGCTAGGCCAAATTGGTTTTTACGAGCTTAGAGATGCATATACAATTCAAGCCCAAGCACTGATCGAAGGTGGTGTAGACCTATTACTAATTGAGACGTGCTATGACCTGCTACAGATTAAAGCCGCAATGATAGGTGCAAGGCGTGCCATGCAAACTCTTTCAAGACAAGTTCCACTTCAGGTCCAAGTTACGGTAGAGCTAACTGGGCGAATGCTTTTAGGAACTGAAATTGGTGCGGCACTTACCTCAATTGATGCCATGAGACCTGACATTTTTGGAATGAACTGTGCAACCGGACCGCTTGAAATGTCGGAACATATTCGCTATCTGTCCCGACATTGCCGGATGCCAATTTCAACTCTTCCAAACGCGGGTTTGCCAAGTGTTGTCGATGGCAAGATGCATTATGATCTCACTCCGGAAGGTTTGGCCGACTCTCTCAGTGGCTTCATACAAGAGTTCGGCGTTTCGGTCGTCGGTGGCTGCTGCGGAACTACCCCAGAACACTTGGCTCAAGTTGTCGATAAGTGTAGCAAGCTCGAAGTTCCACAACGCTCCCCTCTTCACGAACCTGGAGTTTCCTCGATCTATACGAATGTTTCCTTTAGACAAGATACTTCTTATCTATCTGTTGGCGAGAGAAGTAATGCGAATGGATCTAAGAAATTTAGAGAAGCGATGCTATCGGCGGACTGGGATACATGCCTATCGGTGGGACTTGAACAGGTTAAAGAAGGTGCACACCTAATCGACGTTTGCGTTGACTACGCTGGTGCTGACGGCATAGCTGACATGACAGAGATCGTAAGTAGATTCGCAACTCAAGTGAGCCTACCGCTAATGCTCGATTCAACTGAAGCTCCTGTAATTGAGGCCGGTCTTATTTGGATCGGAGGCCGAGCAATATTGAACTCGGTCAACTTAGAAGACGGGGATGGACCCGGAACTCGCCTAGATCTCTTTTTGAATCTTGCAAGAACGTATGGAGCAGGCGTTGTTTGTACATGCATAGACGAAAAAGGACAAGCTCGTACTGCCGAGTGGAAGCTTCAAGCCGCTCAAGCGATCTTCAAGATTGCGACTGAGCGCTACGGACTTGAGGCTGGTGACTTGCTTTTTGACCCATTGGTATTACCTATATCAACTGGCTTAGAAGAAAGTCGGCGAGATGCTATCGAGACAATTGAAGCAATTCGACTTATCAAAAAGGAGATTCCAGGTAGTTTCACGATCATAGGATTATCCAATATATCTTTTGGACTTAATCCTGCTGCCCGGCATGTACTCAACTCAGTTTTCTTGAGTGAATGTGTCAAAGCTGGGCTGGATGCTGCTATTGCACACTCTGGAAAGATCTTGCCACTAAACCGGATTGATGAGCGTCACAAGGAAATCTGTCTTGATCTAATTTACGATCGGCGTCGTTCTGGTAAGAGCGCAAGTTTGAGTTCACCCGGCAATAGTCCAACAACCAAACAGGAAGACTATGATCCGCTCCAAGCTTTACTTACTGAGTTCCAAGGGGTAGTCGCAGCTGGCCCCACTAAAGAAGATCGCTCCGATTGGCCTCTTGACAAGCGATTATCGCAGAGAATAATCGATGGAGACAGGGATGGACTAGAAGATGATCTATCTCTCGCACTCGACAGTGGGCTTAGCGCTCTTACAATTGTAAACGACGTTCTACTTTCTGGGATGAAAGTCGTGGGCGAGCTTTTTGGGAAGGGCGAAATGCAGCTACCCTTCGTATTGCAGTCAGCGGAAACCATGAAACAGGCTGTTAGTTTTCTTGAACCTTACATGGATAAAACCGAAGATGCCGGAAAGGGGAAGATAGTTCTTGCGACTGTAAAGGGTGACGTCCATGACATTGGCAAGAACTTGGTAGATATTATCCTAACCAATAACGGTTTCGAGGTATATAATCTTGGAATAAAAGTATCGATATCAGAGATGATAAGCAAAGCTCAAGAAGTCCGGGCAGATGCAATTGGAATGAGCGGACTGTTAGTTAAATCAACACTTATTATGAAGGAGAATCTTGAAGAGCTAAATAATCGCTCGCTTTCAGATATCCCCGTATTGCTAGGTGGCGCAGCGCTTACTCGTACCTATGTTGAAGGTGACTTGCGTAAGATATATGAGGGGCGACTCTTCTACGGAAGAGATGCATTTGAAGGACTGCGCACAATGAATAGGCTTATGGAGTTCAAGGACGGTGGAGAGGAAGATCCGACTTTCGGCAGGGAGCTTTCTGAGCGAGAAATGCCTATGCGCATGAGCGAGCGCGATGCTATCGAAGGCGAACGCCTTCGCTCACTGGGTCTACTGCCAAAGCGATCACCGCATGTTGCAACAGACAATGCGATACCGACCCCTCCATTCGTGGGTGTCCGAGTTGCGAAAGGTATCTCGGTAGATGAAATCGCGAATTTCATAAATGAGACAGCACTATTTAGAAACCAGTGGGGACTTCGGCCCCAAAATGGCGAAGTTGATGCGGATTTCAAGGCTCGAATCAGGCCTCTTTTTAGAGAACAACTCTCTCTGGCAAAAACCAAGGAGGTCTTAGCGCCCCAAGTCGTGTGGGGATACTTCCCTGCTAACTCCGATGGCGATGATTTAGTTATCTACACGGATGAAAGTCGGTCGCAAGAGAGGATGCGTTTCAACTTCCCTAGACAACCCAAAGAGCCTTATTTTTCGATTCCCGACTTCTTTAGATCAAGTGAGAGCGGTGAAATTGACTGGGCGTGTTTCATGCTTGTCACTATGGGTCCCAAAGTTTCAGAGGAAACTGCGAGGCTTTTTGCGCTCAATAAGTACCAAGAGTATTTATATTTGCACGGACTTGGGGTTGAAATGGCGGAATCACTTGCAGAGTTCTGGCATAAGCGCATCCGAGAAGATTGGGGCTTTGTAAATGAAGATGGCCCAACTCTATCAGGACTCTTCAAACAGCAATATCGTGGAGGCCGCTACTCCTTTGGATACCCCGCCTGCCCAGACTTAGAAGACAACGAGAAAGTTGTTGAACTTCTTGGAGGTCATCAAATCGGGGTAGAGGTTTCCGAGGGCTATCAACTGCACCCCGAACAAACCACTCTTGCATTGATCTGCCACCACCCTCAAGCCAAGTATTTTGTCGCGCCACGATTGAGACCTGGTAGTTGAGGGAGTGAACACTAAATCATCTGTACGGTTAAACTTATGCTGGCAAATTTATACCACAATTAGGCCAAGACTTTCCGCTAGCACAGCCTTATGCTTGTCACGGGTTGCGAACCCTGCTTCTTCTCCTGGCTCTAGGAGATCCGGCAACGTGAGTGCCGCCACCGCTAAGTGCCACGCATCCATCGCACGAATCGCGTGTCCACGAACAAGACGCAGTGCATGTTCTTCAACCTGTGCTTGATCCGCTGCAATTACGGTGACTGGTCCATCTTGTGCTAAATCAAATTCTAGTAGTTCTAGAAGTCCTTTCTCATCACCACGCCCCGCGCGGGCTGCACGTATAAGGGCACCTGAAACCTCGATGCGGGTCCAAGTTCCCGTGATCAGTCCGATTTCTTGATTTTCCAACAACGATACTGCTTGATCGTGCCCGATCTCATCGTTCAAATAGGCGCGTGCAAGCACCGAGGAATCTAGATATACAATCACCGTAAGTCACGTTCTTCATCCAGAAAACGATCAATAACAGCCCCTGTCCCTCGCGTCGACTCAATAATATGGCGGCGCCGACTAGAACTAATTGAGCGGCCCTTTGTCGCCCGAGCGATATCCAACATCACGGCGCGGGATCGTAGGCGTACGCGTCTGTCGCCTTCGTCGATATCAACAGCCGCATCAAGGATCTCATTGGCAACTGCGTTGACACTTCTTCCTGCTCTAGCCGCACGCATCGCCAGCCGACGATGGATTTCGTCAGGAACCCTGAGAAGTAGTTGTTTCATTGCCATAAGATGATATCATCATATAGATCTGATATCAATCTTTAAGAGAGGAGGCCAAAGCAACGTGCATAATAGCAGAGATGTAAACTTTCAAACTAGCTAATGGACTCCTTTTCGGTACTACTTCCCGACATATCATTTGGGAAAAAACATCTCATGGATCAATGTTCGCTTACGATCCCAAAGCGGGCGCTTACCTTGCTCGTTGGATCCAACGGTTCTGGAAAGTCAACCTTACTTCGAACGCTTGCCGGACTATACAAGACAAGGCCTAATTACCTTTCCAGCGATTTTGTTCCGCGAATTAGTAGTGCCTTTGACTTCCATGGCTTCGATTCAAGAATGACAGTCAAGGATAATATTCACAACTTTGAGAGCTACGCAGGCGAATGCCTATCCATCTCATCAAGATGGTCCTACTGTGAAGAAACTTTAGGACTTGCGATGTACATGGGTTCAAAGGTTCGTACTTTATCCCTTGGTACTCGTCAGCGGCTCCGCCTGGCGATGACTCTAGCTGTTAGCGCAGACCTATACCTGTTTGATGAGCCCTTTCGCGCTCTGTCATCCGAATTCCAAAAAGCATTCTTGATTGCACTCGACACTTTAGCTATTCAACAATCATCAGTAGTACTATCAAGCCATGATTTGACCTTGGTGTCGGGCATGGCACATCATGCAATCTTACTAACTGGGACAGAGGGGGCTAGCCAAGTCCAACAACTAACTATCGGTTCAACGAAAACCCCACTGTCAATACGTATCATTTGTGTATCGCCTACAACCCCAGATGTTGGTGACTTTGATATCTCTACGTTGGACTCAAATAAACATACTTATTTGATGGAAGGATATCTAACTAGCCCCGAGCTATTGCTAGCACTCACCAAGTTAACTTCTAACGAAGCTTCAGTTCTTGCTCTAACAGCAGTCCCCAGTTCCGAACAATGACTCGGATTTGCTTGCAAGTGCTCTACTCGTGAAGGCTTATCGCGAATCGATTAGAAGGAGTTTGCGATTACGATCAACTGGCGTGCTAGTCGTAGCTACAACCGCTCTTCCACTTATCTCAGCTCTACTCTTACGAACTTCACGACACTCGGGAACAATTTCAACTGTTCAAGTTGCCCTATTGCTCCGAAGCCACAGCCAGCAAGAGTTTTTTGTTGCGATGTTGCTTGCTTCGGTTCCAATTTTCGCAGCATTTATAAGCGCCTGGCTCGTAGTGCGGACTTTAGCGAGTGATCGCGATAATGGCGTACTTGCTTATCAAGTCACCTATTCAACCAACCGTGCCCAACTTCTGTTTGCACGTCTCGCTGCTGTAGTGACCGAAGTTTTCGTTATTGTTTCAATCTTTATGATTAGCTGTGCAATATTCGCCAGGGTTCTAATGCCATCTGGACCAGTGACTGCAACTAGCGGAAATATACTTAGTCCATCAGCTGCACATGTAGTAGAAATTCACGGGGTAATTACAGTTGCTTTACTTTCAATGGTTACTTGCATGTTAACAGCATGTTTGTCGTTGGGAGTAAGTACTGGAGCTGCATTGGTTCTCGGGAATCTGCCTTACACCTTTGCAATATTCTCATTAACGATTCCTGGATTGAACTCTCTTATGAAAATAACTCCGTATTACTATTGGCAGAGCTGGGCACAACCTCTCGCACCAGGAATCTTTTCAGGTAATTTCTATACTGGAGTATTCCTGGCGGCATTATGGATATTTGTTGGTACAGCAGTTGTCCTCTCTGGTTGGACTCTACGATTAGCGAGGCCAGGCGACTAGTTATATATCTCTTAGTCCAATATTCTTTAGCTACAACCTCAAACAAATTCGAGGCGATTCAGTTCCCTTGTTACGCAGGGCCTACATTTATTAGCGTTTTCTCGCTACGCAGGGCTGTCACTTAATATCGTTCCCTTGTTACGCAGGGCCTGCACTGACGAGTGTTTCCTCGTCACGTCCAAGGTAGGCATCTACAACAAGAGGGTCATTGAGAACTTCAGCGGTTGAACCTCTGGAGATTATCTCGCCAAGATGCATACATACCAAGTGATCGGCAACCGAGGACACTAGTGGAACATCATGCTCGATTATGACCATTGAAGCTCTGGTTTGGTCGGCAATTCCTCTGAGTAACTCAGACAGTGCCTCGCTTTCTCGCTGAGCAATCCCAGCAGAAGGTTCATCGAGTAAGAGGACTTTCGGGTCATGAGCCATAACGCATCCAAGTTCTAATATCCTTCGCGTGCCGGTAGACAGTTCTGCCACATAGGAATCATGCCAACGTCCAAGACCGAGTTGCTCCAAGAGAGCTTGGCACTTGTCCTTGATGACCTTTTCAGAGTCAATTACAGCTCCTAACCTCAGCATTGATGCCAGTGGATCCTTTACATCGACGTGGGTTTCAAAGGCAACGGCTAGAGCCTCCGAAACGGTCATCGACGGGAAGATTCGTGATTCCTGGAAAACTCGTCCTAATCCATTTCGCGCCCTCCAGTTTGGACCAAGATTTGTTACATCTCGCCCATCGATAAACACTTTGCCTCTATCAGGGACGACAAAGCCTGAGCAAATGTCAAATAACGTGGTCTTGCCAGCACCATTAGAACCGATTACCCCAAGTATCTCCCCTTCCTTCAAGGAGATCGACACGTCACTGACCGCAATTACCCCACCGTAGCTCTTAGAAACGTTCTGGACTTCCAATGAGAACTTCTCATCTAGAGCAGGCCCGGCCACGCCTTGCCCGAGTTTGTCAGGCCCGGCTACTCCCTTCCCGAGTTTGTCAGGCCCGGCTACTCCCTTCCCGAGTTTGTCAGGCCCGGCTACGCCTTGCCCGAGTTTGTCAGGCCCGGCCACTCCCTTCCCGAGTTTGTCAGGCCCGGCTACGTCCTGGCCGCCAGCGTCATGCCCGCCTACAGCAGCGCCATTGGACACAGCAGATCTTGCTTTACGCGCTTTGGAAGCAGCCCTGAGGAAAACAGACTTTAGCAACTCTGGCTGCTGTGCCAGGCTTGGGGTTGGCCCGGAAAACCTAATTCTACCTCGCTCCATAAATAGTGCGCGCTTTGATATGACGGTTGCAACATTGACCGATTGCTCTACAACCATAACAGTTACCCCGGAATCAGCCAGAGTTCGAACCACTCTAAGCAGCTCACCAACAACTGCGGGGGCAAGGCCCATGGAAAGCTCATCTATGAGCATAAGTTTGGGCTTGCAGAGCATCGCCTGACCTATCGTTAGCATCTGTTGTTCACCACCCGAAAGCAGTCCGGCCCGAGTAGCGAATCTTTTTTCCAGCGAAGGGAAGAGATCGAGTGCTTTACGTATTGAGTCTTCGATGAACTTCTTGTCATGACGATTTAGCCATCCAGCCAGCCGAAGGTTTTCTTCAACTGTTAGAGAAGGGAAAACTCCCCGCCCACCTGGAACCGTAACCAATCCCACTTTCGCTCTTTGTTGAGGAGTCCAGCTGGTTATATCCTCCCCGGCAAAAATTACTTTTCCTGATTTCGGCACGATAAGACCATTCATCACTTTGAGAAGAGTTGACTTGCCTGCCCCATTCGTACCAAGGAGCGCAACAACTTCACCGGGTGCAACTGCACAATCAATATCAAAAAGCACCTGAGTCTCTCCATAGAAACCAGTTATGGACTCACACTTGATGAGCGGATTCTCAATTTCTGACGCTCCAACACCATGTGCAGACGGAGCCGATAGCTCCAAGTCCTCCAATGCTCCTAGTCTAATCGCAGCCCGATGGGTTGCTTCACTTACCTTTAGGTCCGAATCCAGTTGGCTCACAACTTTACCTCTAATGCTTTGAATGTCGTGACGTTTGATGATCTGGCGAACAACCAAGTCCCTAAGTTTATAAAACTGACTTCCAATTCCTTCGGGAATAATCATCAATACCAACAAGAGCCCAGTAGATGAGGCAAGATAAACCCATGCCCCATGCAACCAATACTGAATTCCATATACGTATGCAGCGCCCAGAACCGCCCCAAGGGGTGTTCCCAATCCACCGACTACAACCATAGTAAAGACAACGATCGACAGCTCTGGATCAAATCCACCAAACTGAATCCCTTGGAGTCCGACAACATACAACCCTCCTGCTGCCCCAGCCAGCGCCCCAGAAACTGCGAAGGCAACCAGCTTCGAACGCAGTGGACTAATACCATATGCGCTAGCCGCCTTATCATTGTCTCTTACTGCAACTACTGCCCGGCCCGCGCGACTTCTTCGCAAGTTATATGCAAGATAGAATGCAACGACGAGAACACCTAAACATAAATAATAAAAATCTAACGGGTGATTTAGATCAAATCGTTTTACAAGCAACGGTCGAGGAATATAAGAGGGATTGAGAGTAGGGAAATACTTTGAACTCAACAGATAAGTATTCACTGGAACAGCAAATGCAAGGGTTGCTGCCGCCAAGTAGAGTCCAGGAAACCGTAGCGCTGGCAATCCGATAACCATCGCACCGAGAGCACCTACAATCCCAGCAATAATCAACGCAAGAAATATGTTCAAATGATCATGGACCAAGAGTGCACCTGTGGTCGCTCCCCCGACTCCTACAAATGCAAACTGTCCAAGGCTAATCTGGCCTGCCCAACCAGTTAGAACGACCAGAGATACTGCTATTATTCCGTATATGGCCATGTCAGAGATGAGCAATATGCGCGAGTCCGAGGCTATAAGAGGAAGGAAAACCACTAAGGCAAGTACAATACTTGGGACTAAATATCGTAACAGCTTTATTTCAAAAAGCTCTTTAGCCAGAACAGGGATTGGCCTGATTTCCCTAACATTATATACGTCACCCAATTCGATCTCATCGGCCCGTTGACGACGTCGGCGACGAACTAGCAAGGCGACCAAGATGACTACGAATGCTCCAACATCAACTGCTGCAGTTTGAGACTGTGGATAGGACCATCGGATCGCTTCTTCAAAAACCCCTAGCCCTAGTGAGGCGGCAAATGCAACCGATAGGTTCTCCATGCCTCCGATAACTGCTGCGGCAAGTGGTAACAGTAGCGCTTCGGGACCTACCACCGAACCCACATTCGCCCCTTGGATTGGTACAGTAAGAATTGAACCAACAGCCGATAGTCCTGCCGCTACTATCCAAGAAATCATAGATAGCTTCTTTACCGGAATGCCAAGAAGAGTAGCTCTATCCTTGGCGTCGGCAGATCCCCTAATAGCAATTCCAACATCAGTCCTGCCTAGAAACCACCAAAGGGCGACTAACATAATTGGGACAACTACCATGACTACAATTTCATCGGATTTAAAGAGAACTGGACCAAGGTGGAAGCTCACCGCAGAAGGAAAGTGAAAATTACTCACCGATGACAATCCACCATTGCCGTAAAGACTTGGTAGAGCCAGCTCTATTGCTCCAAGCAGTTGTGCAATGCCAATTGTGGCGACGGTGACTATAAGCCTAGGTGCATTAGCAAGTCGACGCATGAAGATAAGATCGACTAAAGCTCCTGTAGCAAGACCTACAACCAGCCCGATTGGAACCGCTTCAAAATAGGTCAAATGAGATCCCGAAACCATAATGACCGAAAATGAGGCGCACAACCCTCCAATCTCTGCTTGAGCAAAGTTGATAATCCTCGTTGACCGATATATCAGGATTAGCCCCATTGCAGTCATAGCATTCAATGCCCCATAGACCAAGCCCTGTAGACTTATACCAAAAGGGAGTCCACCAGGCATAAAGTGCCCAGCCATAACCCACACAACAACGACACAAATCGCGGCTATCCCCCAGTTTGAAGCTAATCTCTTGCGGTCGGTCAAAGTGCGGTCGGTCAAGGTGCGGTAGCTCAAAGTGCGTTCAGTCAAGATAAGTTCTTTTCGTGCGCGCAAGTACTATCCATTGGACCCGAAACAGGCAAGCTGACTACCAACTGGGATCTGCTGCCTAGCCTTAGCAAAAAGAAACTGTTTTCCTGAAAAGCAAGGCTCCATAGCACCTTTGAGCCCATCTTGATTAGAGATGGCATTTGGATCCCACCAGAGGAGCTGAAAACTTGCGGCTGGATCGACAATATTAGGTCCAAAGTTCCACTGGCCAAACATTCCGTTGGGGGCCGAATCGGTCAAGTGATGAAACGCATTTTCAAAGGTAGTAGGGGTAAGGTCTGGCCCAGCTTGTTGGATCGCAGAGAACAACAACATTACTGGTGCGTAAGCCCAACCCAATGAGTAGGTCGGCAGTGGTTTGGCCTTCGGAGGTGCACCAAGCTTGAATACTTTATAGTCCTCTTGAGAAGAAGCTTTACTAGACGCAATTCCCGGTACAATGACATGGCTCATCTCCTGTGGGGCTTCAGAAGCAAAATGCCTATTTAGTGCGTCGGCATCAATATTTCCTCCAGTAAAAGAGGGCAAAAAGAGCCATTCAGGATGGTAGTTGTCCGCTTGAGCCTGCTGCATGAAAAGTCCCGGCGAAACCGGATCTTCATCTGCAAAGATAATGGTTGTAATGCCAGCCGCTTTCATCTGCTCGATGATATTTATGATCTGTTCCGGTAGGTTTTGAGGGGTGAAGTTAAAGCTCCCTACTTTTGCGGGAGAAACGTTATAAGTCTTCAATGAATTGACGAGATCGCTCTCACAAGTTTGAGCATATGGATTATCGTTGTAGATGATCCCAAAAGTTCGCGTTTTAGTTTTCAGCTGCGGGTCTCCAGCAAACACTGCCGGTAGACCTTTCATAGCATTCCCAACAGTTGCCGCAATTGCCTCATTGGCAGAGTCACAGTCAGGTCCTGGGGTATAAATGTATGGCTCCTCTTGCCTATATGCCGCTCTGTTTTGAAGATACAGGAGTGGAAATGCGATTACGTGCTGGTCTGCTAAAGCGGAGGTATAAAATTCACTTGTATCAGCCAATGACATATCCGCAAACGCTCCAAGAGACTTGGCAGTAACTGCGTCTGCTTCAGCCTGAGCCTGGTCACCTCCGGTCATCTCCTGGATAAGGTCGCCTTTGCCAGTGAATGACTTGAGTACGACATGTCGCCCATAGAGTTCAAAGTACTTGTTGAATACCTTTATATCAGCCTTGAGTGTAGTAACCGCTTCAGAGTTAGTACCAATAATCTGTTTAGGAAGCAGTGAGTAAATTTCACTTAGATCCGTTGAGACAAACTCTCGATATGTGATTGTGATTGTCGAACCTGTCACACCTGGAGCCGTAGCGCCCCCGTTGTTACCATGCCAGGCAGGCTCACACTCAGGCGCGTACTTTGACCAAGGAATCTGGCGAACTCCAGGCGCACACTTTACGCCCGCTACCGTCAGGCCCTTGGATCCCGAGGGAAGCTGTGGAGTTACCCCCGGAGGAAGAGAAAGATTGGAACTACCGGTTCCAGATGAATTGCTAGCCGAGCTTGTTGATTTTGAAATCGAAGGCACAAAAGAAAGAACCAAGACAAGCGCCACAATAAATATGGTAAAAGGCAGATATCGTACGACGACCTTCTTGACCGTCATGATTCGGAAGCACCGTATACTCTAAAGGTATTTCTACCAGATTCCTTGGATATATACATGGCAGAATCAGCACAACTTACCAACTCGTCGTAAGTGTGACCATCCCTCGGAGCTAGTGCAATTCCAATACTCCCTGAAACATCAGCAATATTCCCATCGCCAAGATCAAAGGGCTCACTTAGGACTTCAAGTATTCTTGTCGCCAGTTCGGTAATCCGCGGAGGATCTGTCATTCCTGGAGCCAGTACACAGAATTCATCTCCTCCCAAGCGCGCAACAGTATCTTGTTTGCGGGTTGCCGACAGTAGTCTCTTGGCCACTTGCCTAATCAACTCATCGCCAGCTCCATGGCCCAATGTGTCATTTACTTGCTTGAAACGATCGAGATCAATAAAGAACAACGAGAGTAACTCCCCTGTCCGGTCTGATCGAGCAATCGCTGTATTAACTCTGTCTTCCAGTAATCTCCGGTTAGGCAACTCAGTTAGCGCATCATGTAGCGCCATTTCACGTATACGATCCAAAAGTTTGGCATTCAGGAGGGCAACGACAGCTTGGTTAGATAGGCCTTCGATCAACTCCCTAACATGCTTGTCAGATCGCAACTGGTCCGCAATCTCTCGTTGATAAAGCGCTACAACAATCCCAATGACTCCTTCTGGCGAAACCAATGGAGCTAAGATTGACGTTGCGGCCTGCGCTTCTGCAAGTAGTGTACGCGCATAACTGTCCTCGTCATTACGATCAACTATTAGCACCTGGTGCCCGTCCTTGAGATCTCGCACATACGGACTATCGTCAACCGATGCTTTTATCTCCGGTAGATTCTCTTGAGCTGTAAGCCAACCACCTTTATCAGCGTTCCCATCCACTAAGGTCTCAGAAACAGTGTAAGTAGCTTTGAGGATAAATGCGTCTTCATCGCTATCCCACAAGAACACGCTAGCTCGATCACATGCCAGTACCGTAGGCACTGCTTCGGCAAGTCGTTCAGCTACCTCAAGTGAGCTTGCAACTTTCGCTAACCCGCTTGCAAACTCCAGGAGTGCTCTAGCGGTAGCATCTGACCGCCTCGCTTCGTCTAAAGCTGTTACAACATCAAGTGCAGTTGCTGCATAGTCTGCATATACATTGAGAATTCCGCGCTCCTGTTCAAAAAACTCATTGCCAGCCGGATAAACGGCGGCAATCCTCCCATAGTGCCTCCTGGACGATTGAATATCAGAAATCAACATAGAGCCAGCTGATTTATCTAAATTATCCGAAAGGAGAGAATCAATTATTGCCTCGGCTTCTTCAAATTCAAAACCTCGATAATGAGTACGCACGTCGTCGACGTCGTCGGTTGGTCTAACTGCCAAAATGTATTTTGGTGCATTTACCGCATAAGCTGCTTTATTTGCAATTCGAGATAGAACTGCATTTATATCGTCATCAGATAGTAGATCTGCAGCTATCCCGTAAACACCCTCTAAGCGCTCCTGCATTGCGGAAAGTTGCTTCTCCAACTGAGCGATCTTTGTACTATCATCAATGTCGAGTTCCGATTGAGCCTCTACCACGCCTTTCTCGTCCCATGCCATTGCGTAAAGGCTGGTTCCCTCGTCAACAAAACTTGACCATTGGCCCTGCTCCCAAGCAACTGAGTATAGGCAGTATCTACCTCCTTGGGCTTGACACTCTGATTCAGTAATCGTGGCAGGCACCAGATCAAAAAGCACTGGAACCTGTGAAATAACCCCCTTGGTCATCTCGCAATCTTGGACATGTCTGCGATAACCCTGATTCACCTCACATTTGATTACTGCGTGTGCTTCGCCAACTTCGAAAGCATCCATCGGACCAACCGTTGTGAACTTGGTAGATACTCGTGACATATTGCGAAAACACTCTGCGGGATTGCCCAATGCCCGCAATAGATCAGTTATCTCAGTCGTATCGTAATCAGTTATAATATATTCGCCGATCTTGCGCCCAATAGAATTATCATTGGTAACCTTGACGGCACCATCGAGCAATGCGCAACATCTCTCATAAGATGACCAGCTAGTTTGATCTTCTAGCTCGCTAAGAGATCTATCTTCGCCGGTTACCTCTATCAGAGACTGAACGGCTTGGTCGCCATACTCTCTTCTAAGATATCTAACGATTGATCGCGACATAAGTCCAGACACTTCGTGCTTAGTGTCTGCTTGGCCAATAACTTCATCCGACTTCTTCTTACCGAAGCGACTCATATATTTCCCGACTTCTTCCCCGAATGCTTCATAGCAAAGCGACTCATATGCGTGCCCTCGGTCGACTATTTACGTTGTAGTCCAAACTAGTTGGCGCCTCCTGGATTTCTAACTCCTGCGCGATTGATACAACGACATCGGAGCATGCACCATTGATTGCTCCATTGACACGTGGTAAATCCTCAATCCGCACCGGATCACCTCAACTGTAGATTGTAGCTGACGCGCAGTCAGATTTCTCGCGAACTGAATTAAATCAGAGCGCTAGACTTGCCCCTCCATCGACCACTACGGAAGATCCGTTAATATAGTTGGCTTGCTGGGAACATAAGAATGCAGATATAGAACCAAAATCGCTTGGCTCTCCCATAGGAAAGCTCGGTGGCTCGCCAGGTTTTAGCAGATATTTCATTCGATCGGTCCTATGTGTACCAGGACTAATCAGATTGAGAGTTACACCCGTCCCGGCAAGTTCTCGCGCTGCTACTTTCACCCAACCCCATAGCGCTATTCTGGCGGCATTCGAGAGGGGTAGGGTAGGTATTGCCTGGTGAATTGATGAAGATGCAATACAAAGTATCCTCCCCCAACCCATCTTTAGCATTCCAGGGACAGCTTGGCGTACCAATCGTACGCTTGAAATAAAGTTAGCATTCACCGCGTCTGCAATATCTTGATCGCTCACTTCTAAAGCTTTACCACTTGGTGGCCCCCCGGCATTTGCAATCACTATGTCTACTTGGCCAAACCTATCAATGGCTAAATCGTAAATATGCTGAGGCGACTCTGGCAGCGTTACATCACAGGCGAATGATTCAACATCGGAAGTTACTTGCCGTAACTGCTCAAGAGCCTTGCTTAGCTCATCTTCACGTCTCCCGGAAATAATAATTTTGGCCCCTTCATTAGCCAGAGCCAGAGCGCTATAAAATCCGAGCCCCTTTGAAGACGCGGCCACAATGGCCACTTTGCCTTTGATCCCTAAGTCCAACTGGACACTCCTTTAGTTTTGTCCTTCGTGTTTCAAGGCCTTCACATAGCCCCTACTGAAGTATCTGCCACGGCATCCTTGGCATGATACGAAGATCTAGTCAGCGGTGAGGCTTCAACATGAAGAAATCCAAACTGTCTTGCTGCAACTGCCAACTCTTCGACCTCATTGGGCCGCCACCACCTTTGGACGGCTAGATGGTCTTTGGAGGGTCTCAAGTACTGTCCGATTGTCACAATATCGACCCCTACGCTTTTGAGATCGCAAAAAGCTCCGATCAATTCTTCTTGCGTCTCACCCAAGCCCACCATCAGTCCCGACTTGGTAATGAGACCCGCCTTCTTAGCACTAGCTAAAACGCCAAGACTCCTGGAGTAGCTTGCGGAAGGTCTTACGCTTTTTTGAAGCCTAAGCACAGTTTCTAAATTATGATTCAATATATCTGGTTGCGAATCAAATATTACTTGCAGAGCTGATTGATCCGCCTTACAATCTGGTATAAGTAATTCGATTCTTGTATCCGGGCAAATCTTTCGCACCTCCTCGACGCAATTGCGAAAACCAATTGCGCCACCGTCTTTCAGATCATCTCTCGCTACTGCAGTAATTACACAATGATCAAGCCCCATTTGCGCAACAGCGGTTGCTAGATTTCTTGGTTCATTCGGATCAATTGGTAGGGGCTTACGAGTATCAACAAGGCAGAACTTGCACGCACGAGTACAGCGATCTCCATTAATCATAAAGGTGGCCGTTCCTTGCGACCAACATTCAAATATATTCGGACAACCAGCCTCTTCGCATACAGTGACCAAATTGAGAGTTCTCATCTTGGTTTTAAGATCACGATATTGCTTGCCCATGACAGCCCTAGGTCTTATCCAGCTAGGTTTTAGGGTTATCTCTTCATGATCATGTGATGAATTCAAACGTACCAATCTCTGAGTACTTCCACGCTCGGAGTCAGATTGAAACTCGATTCGATTGTCCGACAAGAACGCACCTGCGACAAGCGATAATTGTTCGATGAGTTTCGAAGGTTCAATATGATATCCTTCGAACTCTAGTGAAGTTACCCCTAGTGAGCTAAGGCCGCACGGAACTATCTTCTCAAAGCCCGATAAGTCCACGGTGTTATTTAGAGCGAAACCGTGCATTGTTCGCCCGCGCGAAATTCTTACCCCTATCGCACAGACTTTACGTGCTCTTTCACTCTCAGGTTCAAACCAGACACCGGGGCACCCATCTCGAGAACCGATATTTTCAACTCCAAAATGTCTGAGAGTTGCAACAACCATCTCCTCTAGACAATGTACGTAGCGAGATACAAACCCACTTGAATAGCCAAGATTAATTATGGGATATCCAATAATCTGACCCGGTCCATGGTAAGTGACGTCACCTCCTCGGTTGACATCCACTACTTCGTACTCTCCTAACCCACGATCAAAAAGAAGATTAGCTGGATTGGTGCGAGCACCTAGAGTATAAACACTTGGATGTTCCATCAGGAGTAAATAATTTTCTTTGGAGTGGCCAAGAATAGACTCTTGAAGTGTGGCCGCTTCAGAAAATGGGACTCGACCCAACCATCTAACTCGCAACACGTTAGTTATAATTCCTGCTTCCAGTCCCTGGTCTCAATAATTGACTTCATCGTGTTGAGGAACCGAGCAGCTATTGCACCATCGATTACCCTATGATCGAAGGAAAGAGCTAGATTTCCAACTGAATGAATCCCTATAGCTTCGGAGCCATCTTGACCCGTAAGGACCACTGGTTTTCGCTTGACAGAGTCCGTCGAGAGTATCGCTACTTGAGGTTGGTTGATGATAGGTGCCGTCAACAATGTACCAAAAGGCCCTGGGTTGGTTATAGTAAAGGTTCCACCGGCCACATCATCTGCTGAAAGCTTCTTAGTTCTTGCCCTTTCAGCTAGTGAGTGCACTTCACGAGCCAAGGCCCGAAGGCGCTTGCCATCTGCCTGATGAATCACTGGAACAATAAGGCCTTCGCTTTGTAGGTCAACTGCAATTCCAATATTGATTTCATGGTGTACTATCAGTGCATCATCGCCGACAGATGAATTCAGTTGCGGCCAAGTTCTCAGTGCGTCAACGGTAGCGATAATTATGAACGGAAGATAGTTCAGGCCGAAACCTTCTTCTATACGGAACTGTTCACCTAAGTTACGTCGGACCGACTCGATTAATTCATAGTCAACTTCTGTTACCACTAACGTATGGGCTGAGGTTTGTTTAGAACGCACCATGTGCTCGGCCGTCCGTCTGCGAATATTAGAAAAAGGTATGATCTCATCTGTGACCTGAGGGGAAGGTACAACTTCTCGCTGAACGCCACTTGCACGATTTGCATCGATGAGTCCTAGAACATCTTGTCGAGTTATTCTTCCACCTGGCCCAGTTCCGACTATGCGAGAAACGTCAAGGTTGTTTTCAGAAATAATACGTCGAACCACCGGCGATAAAATCAAAGATTCTCGGCTGGTTCCACCTTGAGATAAAGTGCTTTCAACTTGAGGTGCCTGCGCGGGAGCAGGAACGGGGGCTGGCGGAACTGGCGGTGCCTGGGCGGGAGCAGGAACGGGGGCTGGCGGAACTGGGGGGGCCTGCGCAACTGGGGGGGCCTGCGCAACTGGGGGTGCGGGAGCGGGAGGTGCACTTGCCTGCGCGGGAGCGGGAGGTGCACTTGCTGGCGCGGGTGCTGGCGCAATTGGCGCTGTCCCCGCCCCATCCAACTCTTGAGATTCTCCTATAACCGCCAAAGGCGTACCAACCGCAACAGTCTCACCCTCTTGAACTAAAATCTTAGTCAGGGTCCCAGCTTGCGCAGACGGTACTTCTGAATCGACTTTATCTGTTGAAACTTCAAAAAGCGGCTCGTCGCGCTCAACATGATCACCAACAGATTTCATCCAACGCGTAATCGTCCCTTCTGTAACCGTTTCCCCTAGCTGGGGCATTAGAATCTCAGGCACTACTGGCTCCTCCGCTTAATCTCTTGATTGTCGATAATTTCAATTCTATGCATAGCACTCACCCGTGCAATCCTCGGCCAGTTAACGCTAAAACTGCCTCGCCAAATGCTTCTGATAGCGTAGGATGAGCCGTTACAAAGCTCGCAACGTCATCAGGAGTCGCTTCCCAGTTGGTGGCAAGGTATCCCGCACCAAGTTGTTCGGTTACCCAGGGACCCGCCATGTGCACCCCTAAGATACTACCTGCTTTCCCCGTTGAATCAACTTGGCAGACAACTTTCACTAGCCCTTCTGTCTCCCCAATTATCATTGCCCGTGAGTTTCCAGAAAATCTCGTTTTATGAGTTACAACTTCATAGCCTAAGCTTTTCGCTTGGTCTTCAGAATAACCAGCAAATGCAACTTCGGGATTCGAATAGATGCACCACGGGACTCGATGATAGTCAATTGGCAGCCATGACTCTCCTAGAATTACCTTCACCGCCTGCATAGCTTCTGCAAAGCCAACATGGGCAAGTTGAGGAGTATTGATAAGGTCACCAATTGCATATACTCCATTGCGAGAGGTTTCTAAAGAAGGGCCAACTTTGACAAATCCTTTCTCGTCTAGGTCAACCCCACTCGAATCATCAAGCAGATCTTGCGTGTACGGCTTCCTCCCGACAGAGACAATAACTTTAGAAACCTCAACTTGGTTGCCTCCATCTAGCGAAACGACAACTGTGTTATTAGCCGTCTCAGTGTATCCAAGGATTTTTACCCCCGTGCGAACGTCAATACCTTTCTTCTTGAAACCCTGCTCAACGACAAGTGCAACCTCTCGGTCACACCCGGGAAGTATGTTGGCAAGTGCCTCAAGCATTGTAACTTGTACTCCCAGGTCCGCCATCATCGACGCGAACTCACATCCAATAGCACCCCCACCAATCACAACAACCGATTCTGGGAGTGCTTGCAAATCTAGTACATCATCAGACGATAAAATATATTTACCATCAAATTCAAAGCCTGGAATGCTCCTAGGGACTGATCCGGAAGCCAATAGTACTGAGTTACCTACAACTTGTGTTGTCGAGCCATCGTTGCCCAATATCTCAACTGAACCATCTGCTTGCAAGGTGCCGGTACCGAGGTAAGTAACAACCTTGCGCTTTTTCAATAAACCCTGCAAACCTCCGTGCAGCTGGGAAACGACTTTGTTCTTTCTCTGGTAAGAGACTTCAAATTTGACCTGAGGCTGACTCGCCTCGATGCCAAACTCGCTGGCCCTGCGAACGGTTCTGGCTATTGTTGCAGTCTCCAGAAATTCCTTGGCGGGTATACAGCCTCGATGTAGGCAGGTCCCCCCTACCTTGTCCTTTTCGATAAGTCCTACACTAAGTCCAGCCGAACCTGCATACAGTGCTGCTCCATAACCTGCCGGACCACCACCTATTACAACTAAATCAAAGTTATCCGGCACTACATTTACCTTCCATCAGTCTGCGAAGCTTCATCTTCTCCTAGCACAGAGCCTACCCTGAATTTTTTGACAACAAAAAACCAGCAACTACATTGAAATGCCTCCAAGGCACTGACCAAAATCGGCGGCCAAGCCGATGACTTTAGTCGTGGGTCAAGGCTCGCCTGGGCTCGCCCAATATGTCGCACCCCTTTTGTAAACTTTCCTCTAAGATGTCCCATCGCTATCGCCTCTATCCA
>JAKAVM010000079.1 GCA_021827485.1 Actinomycetes bacterium | reverse complement strand
TTAGTGATATATATCAGTAGTATATATCAACTCAGGGCTCAAAACATTCTTTATGGGGAAATACTTCGATTTAGCTGGTCAATCTCAGTGACTATCTTGGAAACTGCCAAATAGGTATCGACGTTCTTACTGCTTGTTCTAATACCACCGACAATTGATACGACAGCACCCTTAGCCTCTAGAGCCTTCGCCGCCTTTTCAAGGGCATTCTTGGGTGAAACTCCATAAGTGCAGGTCAACAACACCGGCTTCTTACCTAAGTAAGAAAGTTTATCTATCCATTGACGAGTCTTCTTTGAAACTTTGACATTTGCAATTACCATACCTTCAACCCAAGTCGCTAGTACTATCGTATCGGACCATATAATATCTGAAGTAGACACGCTAGAGATCGACTTGCAGCGAGCTTCAAGCCCCTCTCCGACAAGTCTTGACTCTATCGTTTGAGCTACTTTTGCCGTCTTGCCTCCAAGTGAGTCATATACGACTAATGCATTCTTGATTTTCTGAGCTTGCGTGCCTCCTGACTTCATATCCGAATTGGCACTATGGTGAACAAGTATGGACCTAGCCGCTTGCTTCCCGTGAGCCATAGCCTCCACAACTGTCGAAGGCCCTACAAGTGCGTCGCCGACAATCCAGACTTTGTCTTGTGCTTGAATGCCTGAGAGATTTCTCGCCAGATCTCGACCAAGGGCGATTGATCCTACATCTAGGTTACGGCCCCACTCGACATTCTTTTGCGAGAGAAGGCCGCTGGCAGTCCATTGACGCTCAGGCAATACAGGTATCTGCTTTTTGACAGGGACATGTGGGAAATGCTCCGTTATCTGTTTTGGAATACGGTATCCCATAGCCATAACTACTAGATCAACTTCCAGCTCTTCGTTAGAGCCCTTTATGACTACGGGAAGCTTATTTCGATCATTTTGCTGAGTCTTATTCAATACGGCACTAGTTACCTTACCGTTTTCTC
This sequence comes from Actinomycetes bacterium, assembly GCA_021827485.1. GTDB lineage: Bacteria > Actinomycetota > Acidimicrobiia > Acidimicrobiales > JAKAVM01 > JAKAVM01. Next base: position 6,321 of record JAKAVM010000079.1, on the reverse strand, counting down.
CCTCAAATCGAGCTACCGTTGTGCAGAATCTAATCTGCACCCCTTCTTGACGCGCTTCTTGAAGCTCATCTTTGCGAACTGGGGCAAACTCTTCATTCATCCAGTCGACACAAATGGGATTTGCACCAAGTCGTCTCGCCATACGAGCTGTATCCATTGCAGTGTTGCCACCACCAACAACCAGTATTGTCGAACCCGATTCAATCGGGAAACCCAACTCTATTTTATCGCCCGCTAATACTTTACGTGTCTGAGAAAGAAACAGTGATGCATCAATTATATTTTCTAGATCAGAGCCAGCTACTGGCAGACGTATTGGACTTCCTGCCCCTGACGCAACAACTACCGCATCATAGTTTTTTGCAAAGTTATCCAGATCATCCAGTGGTACTTCATGGTTCAACTCAAGGCGGACTCCCGCTTCACTAAGTTGATCCCAAAGTCTCTTGGGATGGCTCGAAGGCAGCGTAAAGTCTGGAATCCCCCAGACTAGAAGCCCGCCGGGGTCAGAATCTTTCTCAAAAACTGTAACCTTCGCTCCCTGCTGAGCTAGCTCCCATGCACATCCTGCACCCCCAGGGCCCGAGCCAATAATCGCAACGTTGAGACTACCAGCCAACTTAGTACTTACGTCTTGCTTTCGTTGACTTGCGCTGTCGGCGTTGGGGGCCTTGGGTGCCTTATCGGCATTGGAGCCATTGCCTGCGTTATTGCCTTTGTGTTGGGAGCCATTTATGACTTGGCTATTCGCAATCTTGAGTGGCGGAATTGCAGCATTATCACAGATAAAGCGTTCCAGCGCGCCAATAGCAACTGGGGTTCCTCCAGCCAACGACCAGCTACATGAACCTTCGCACTGAATTGCTTGATCACAGACCCTCGAACAAATATCAGGCATTATGGTGGTTCGGCGCAAGATCTCGTGAGCCTCGTCTAGATTTCCATCTCGAATTGCCCCAATAAAACCAGGTATATCGTTATGCGTTGGACATCCTCTAATACACGTTGGGTCAGGACAGCTCAAACAGCGTGATGCTTCGTTGAGCGCCTTTTCCCAAGTATCAATTCCTTTGCGGATCTCAGAACGATCTCCGAGAACATTGTCGAGATGGTGCGTTATTACCGTTACACGCTCACCATCTAGCATTGGACCTTCAATCCTGATTGCAGTGAAAGGACATGTTCTCTCACACTGCCTACAACCAACACAGAGCGCATCATTTCCTATTACTGTCCAAGTCGTCTCATCGAACGACAGCGCCTCGCTAGGACAGCGTATCGAACACTCTTGGCAACCGGCACACCGATCTGAGAGAACCGTAATATGCGGAGCCGCCATCGTAATTGTTGAATCTTTTGTTTCAAGTATGGTCATTTTCAAATACCTCCTAATAAGAGACTTCTAAGACGCGCCGTGCATAATGATGTACAGGCCAATTGCAATTCCTCCACACAACACAACAGAAGCTAGAGTCGATACCCTGACCAACAGAGCATTTCTCGATACACTTATCAACTCTCTATTGGTTATCTTCCACATTGCCCAAAGTGATGCAAGAGCTCCAAGAGCTATTACAGCCACCTGAACATTTACTATCTGAGGAACTGAGAGCAGATGATCGCTATAGAGCGAGTAATGAGTATTTCCGTGGCCAAACCAAGCACCAATTGAGACGAAAAGGCGGGGAAGGTGCTTTAGAAGTTTAGGCAACTGGCGGGCAAAGTAATCTGCTCCAACAACCGGAATCAAACCATAAGCAATAGGTAGCAAGTACTTCGTATATTTTGTCTTGGCGCTTAGGAGGGTTCCATAAGTCTTAGGTTCTTGAAGCGATATATCCTTGCGAATATTCACCCGTCCTATTACCCAGATCAAACCTAGCGTAGCAAGGGTGAATAAACCGATGAGCCCTATATAGTCGACCGGGTTTGGATACTGCGGGAAGTGCATTTTGGTATTTAGCCAATCGTCTATGGTGCCATACACATTTGTTGCATTGAACTGCTGATAGAGGACTAGACCCCACAAGAGGGTAATACTGATCGCTACATCAACCCGACGACGAACCGGTGCAATCACCGACGTAAGTGGCTTTTGAATGAACAACCCTACATTGCCACTGGGGCACGCTTTGTAGCACTCTGAGCAAAGACCACAGGAAAGATTTGAGTCTGCACTGCCGGGCCAGGTATACCAGGGGCAGCCATACCCTTCTTCCCCACCGCGCATACAGTCTTTGGTCTTACAGTCAATACAGACTTGACGATCCTTTGTCCTAAAGCCGGCGGCTGAACCCATTGCACCAACCGAGCCAATAAGTGCGGTCAATGGGCAGAAATATCTACAGAAAGTCCTTCGTTCAAAGAGAAGGAAGAAAATCAGAGCAGACGCTACAATACCTAAGACCATAAGTGATGTATCGTGTGGCGCACCAGGTCCTGCAATATTGAAAAATTCTTCAATCCAAGTAAGCAGAAGAAAAGTCCCGACCGAAAGAAGAAAGCCATAACGTGCAATGGGTTGAGGCAGCTTCTTGCCAAGTCCTAATGCTTTTTGAGTTCGCTGCCAGAACGTCTTACGTTGGATCCATTCGGCAAATCCTCCAAACGGACACATAACGCACCAGGCTCTACCAACCACTGTCATCATTACAAAAACTAAGCAGAACCATAGGTACCAAGTAATTGCAGTCCCAAAATTGAGTCCCGGTACGACAGTTCCTACGACTCCTAGAACTATTACCATCCAGAAAATAATCTGATTCGGAAGTATAAGCAAAAACTGAAATTTCCTATTGCGAACAAGCCTAGCTATATGAGAGTTCTTGGTAAGTTCTAAGCCGGGACTGGGGTCCGTAGGCGAGAAATGATCTTGTGCCCCCTTGCGGTAAGGAGCTCTGAGTCTCACAGCTTGAGTAATCAAATCTGGACCTATCGGGTTGGCTGGTGCCTCTTCTCTGGCCCGAGCAGTTCCTTGGCCTACTCCTTCTTCGACTATAGTCATCAAACTCTCCTTACGTATAGTCCGTTACTACATGTATATAAGTAAATATACAGATGTTCTAGCTTTACGTCAAGTCTTTTACTATACTTATATTTATGAATCTTACCCTTTCAAAAAGAGGTGATTATGTGGTCCGATCAGCACTTTGTCTGGCAAGGGCTTTTCCGAGTGGCGAATTCCGCAAAATTCGTGAGGTGGTTGCCGAAATGGGAGTGCCCCAGACTTTCGCTTCCCAGATTTTGAAAGACCTAGTAAATGCACGCCTCGCCATTTCCAGAGCCGGCAAAGATGGTGGCTATCGTCTCTCTCTTGCCCCTAAAGAAATCAATATACTTGCAATCGTTGAAGCTGGCGAAGGCCCCCTACGATCGGACCGATGCGCCCTTGGGGATGGGCCTTGTCGCTGGGAGGCAGTGTGTCCTCTGCATACAATCTGGACCCAAGCTACGCAAGCAATGCGAAAAGTCCTCGAACAAACCACCTTGGCAGACCTGATGGAAAAGGATCTTGCGATTGAACTAGGGACGGCAATCATCCCCTCAGATTCGCACCGGCCCATCACTGCCACCCTAGAACTACATGATTCAATCCAAGTCGAGTTCCCTAAGACACAAATTGTATCCCACTTCAAGCACGAAAACTGGCTAGTGCCACTCATCAAGTCCGCCTTTACAGAGGCTGATTCCATACGCTCAAGAACTCTCAGTGCATCACCTTCGTGGGCAATTGATTCCTTGGACATATCTATCTCGCATTCAGATCCTACTATGCTGTCAAACAGCAAAGGATCTAACCTAGTTCACAACGGCGATGCAGCACCCAATGCCGATGAACAGTTCATGATATACTGGGAGGCAATCACAACTGAGGGGTTGTCGCTTCATTGTGACGGATTGATAGATCTTTCCGAAGTTGATTTTGCAAGAAGTGAAATTACTTTCGTCGGAAGAATGCGACCTCCCCACCCGCCAACACCCGGGCTTGAAAGTGATATCAAATCACTACAATCACTGGCGACAACTACAATACGTACCATTTTGAGAAAAATAGCAACCGTCTTAGAGACCAGCTCTGAAGAAGATCGCATTTCAAAACTATCTTCACCAAATCCTCCAATCGGTTCCAGAAAAAACAACTGAAAGAATCTAAAAATGACTAACACATTAGAAAGCGCCCTCTCATACGATATTGAACGATACGAACAAGTATTGGGCAATTATCTCGCCGGAGATATGGATCCAGACCAATTTCGTATTTTCCGACTTGGCTATGGCATTTATGGTCAGCGTCAAGGTGGCGACATGCAAATGGTAAGGGTTAAGCTTCCTGCGGGCAACGTCACTCCCCTTCAACTCCGAGCTATGGGCAAAGTTGCTCAAGAGTATTCAAGAGGCTGGGGACATGTCACTACCCGACAGAATTTTCAATTCCATTTTGTAAAGCTTCAAGATACCCCAAAGGTTCTTCAGATATTTGCTAAGGCTGGACTGACGAGTCGTGAAGCATGCGGTGATACGGTCAGAAATATAGCCGGATGCCCGTTTGCCGGATACTGCCCTAGTGAGGTTATAGATATAACCCCTTGGGTGGAGGCCGCCTTTCGCACATTCTTGCGCCATCCTTATGCCCAGAGACTACCTCGGAAGTTTAAAATCAATTTTTCTGGTTGCGAGCGTGACTGCGGTCAAGGGGCCTTCAATGATGTAGGCGTGATAGCGGTTAGTCGTCAAGTGGACGATAAAACTACGCAAGGTAGAGTTGAATTAGGTTTTAGGGTTTTTATTGGAGGAGGACTTGGAGCAAATCCTAAGTCTGCAGTTGTATTAGAAGAGTTCACTCCCCCTGATCAACTACTTGCAACCATAGAGGCTGTCTTACGAACCTTTGACCATTACGGTAACCGTGACAATAAGGTTAGAGCAAGAATGAAATGGCTTGTTGAAACCATGGGCAAAGATGAACTGCTTAATCGCATACTGCGTGAGCGCAAGTATCTAGTTGCCTCAGCCAGATATCCCGACATAGCTAATTACGATTCTCTTATTGCGAGCATTCAGAACTTTGAGCCTCAACGTACGAGGGTGAGTATCTCAAGACCAGCGCTACAGACTACTATAGAACAGCCTAACGATGGGTATAGTCAGTGGTTTGCCAAGAACGTTTACCGCTCGACCAAATCAGGTCACGATAATGGAAACGAGAGATTTATGGCAAACATAACTTTACCCCTTGGCGATATAACTTCCGCGCTCTTTGAGGCACTGGCCGATATAGGTGAAGAGCTTGGGTGCGAGATTAAGACCACCAATCGCCAGAATCTGGTCTTTTTGGGTCTTGGACGAAATGATCTTGAGCGTCTCTACGATGCTTTAGTTGCTATGGACCTAAACGAAACTGGATGCGATCTTGCCAAAGACGTTGTAAGCTGCCCTGGTGCAGATACTTGTAATCTCGCTGTGACCCAGTCCCGAGGTTTGTCACAAGCAATCAGTACAGCTCTCGAAAAGGCCGGATTGGAGGAGGTCGACGGAGTAAGAATCAATATCTCGGGATGCACCAATTCATGCGGGCAGCACCACATAGCCGATATTGGTTTGTCTGGAGCAGAACGTCGCGCGCATTCTAAGTCGGCTCCAGGCTATCAGCTCTATCTAGGTGGGCATCTCGATAAAACCGGCGCTATTTTTGCGAAGAAAACTATGCGGCTCCCCGCAAAGAATGCACCTGAGGCTGTGGTCTTTATGGTGGACCGATTTTCCAAAGAGCGTATCGAGAATGAAAGCTTTAGCGACTGGATCGATCGAAGTGGAGGGACGCAGCTTTATGCCGATGAACTCCGTCACCTTGATGAATTTCCCGATCCGATACTTTCTCCTGATTTCTACCGAGACTTTGGAGAGGATAGTGCCTATGTGGCTGAAGTTGGAGAGGGCGAGTGTGCAGGGTCTTGAGTTCGTATTTTACCTATCTTCGGACATTTTGCGGAGCGACGATTCTCCTTTAGGCCAGTACACAAATTACAAAGCCAAATTCCATCAGGATTTCGCCACATCATCGAGCCGCATTTTTCGCACAGACTTGTTCCGATTGAACATATCCAACCTTCGTACCTCTTGGAAGATAACGGGCAGCCCCGACCGTAACAAACGGCGTATTCTGGATCAGGTACTAGACAATCAACAGGGCATACTCTGACGCAATCTTCACAGTCATCGCATAACAGAGGGTCAACCTTATAGAATACCGGATACTCATCACCTTGAGATATGGCCCCACGGTTACATGCAAACTCGCAAGCCCCACACCCTATACAAGAT
>JAKAVM010000086.1 GCA_021827485.1 Actinomycetes bacterium | reverse complement strand
TATAGAGGTTTGCCTGTTCAAGAGCTAAGTTCCAGACATATCTAGCATCACTACAATGACCAGATAAGCCTTGGCTTTGAATATCGGTTGGATAGAGGCGATAGCGATGGGACATCTGAGTAAAGTTTACCAAAGGGGTATGACATCGATGGGCGAGCCTTGACCCACGACTAAAGTCATCGGCTTGGCCGCCGATTTTGGTCAAATATTTGCTTGAAACCAGAGCCGAGGCCTGCAAGAATGGCCAGGTGGATGCTGTGATGGAAGAGTTCTGACCTATGCCTAATGCCGTCCCATTCATCACGCGGGTGCGAATCGCCAACTACAAGAGTATCCGCGCTTGTGACATATCCCTCGGACCTCTCACTTTTCTGATCGGTACCAACGGAGCTGGCAAGACGAATTTCCTCGACGCCCTCGCCTTTGTAAGTCAGGCACTTGCAACAACGCCAGCTCAGGCTATACATGATCGCAATGGTTTTGATAGTATCGTACACAGATTTCCTCAACCAGCATCCCAGTTCAGCATCACTCTAGATGCACAAGTCCCGACTGGATTGGAAGGTACGAAACAAGCTGTCGCTCGATACGGATTTGAAATCTCGAGATCCAATGAGCCGGGAGAGCGGGATTTCCGCGTCACGCGGGAGATATGTCGCGTTCGTTGGCCCGATGACGATAGGATGATAAAAGAATCACCTGAGAGTATTTTTTCCGTTTATGACGGCCAAGTTGAGCAGTATTCTTCGCTACCCATAGGAGAACGAACGGTTGAACCGGATCGACTCTTCTTGCCGCTGGCTGCCGCACAGCCGTCGTTTGCGCCTCTATTCGTTCGCCTTAGAGATATGTTCTTCTATTCGTTCGAACTTCGATCACTCCGAGCTACCGATCGGGAGAGTGCTGGGCCGCTCGGTCCCTATGGGGAACACCTCGGTGATATCCTTGTTCGTCTCCGGCGAGACCACCCAGAAGTATTGGATCGCTTCAACGAATACATGAAAGCAATAGTCCCTTCCTACCACTCTATGTATCGCCGCCTCGATCAGATGCTCACCACCGTGGAGTTGCACACACAGGAAACATTCGCAACCGATCAGAGTGGATTTGGGCCACAGGACATCTCAGACGGCACGCTGCGCGCCGCCGGAGTCCTGGCGGCGTTGTTCCAACCCGATGTTCTCGATGCTCGAACGTCCTTAATAGGAATGGAGGACCCCGAGATAGCACTTCACCCTTCAGCCACAGGCGCCCTGTTCGATGCCATGAAGGAGGCAAGCCGCTGGGTTCAGATTGTCGCGACTACCCATAGCGGCGATCTCCTGGATCGCGATGACATAGATGTGTCCTCTATCCGGTCTGCTTTATATGAGAATGGTGAGACAGCTATCGGAGAGATAGACGAAGCGAGTAAGCAATCACTCCACGATCGCCTGTTCACCCCCGGAGAGCTTCTCAGGGCTGATCAACTGACGCCTGATGCCGATGCCCGACAAACGGCACAAGTATCGAACTTCGATGCTTTTGGTGACTGATTTAATTTGCTCAATGTGACTCGGACGATTGCGGCAATAGTTGAAGGACATGGTGAAGTGTCCGCATTGCCAGTGCTTCTTAGACGCATTGCGGAATCTGTGGTTCCTGCCGAGGACGTTGAGATTCCAAGGCCGCACCGTATTTCTCGTTCAGCTCTCCTCAAGGGACAGAAGTTCGAGAGCGCAGTCGCGGCCGCGGCTAACAAGGTGACGGACAGAGGTGGAATTCTCGTCCTGATCGATGCGGATGATGATTGCCCGGCGAAGTTGGGGCCGTCGCTTTCGTCACGGGCTAAAGCAGCCCGGTCGGACAGGGTGAGCTGTGTTGTTCTTGCGACTATGGAGTACGAAGCCTGGTTTATCGCGTCGGTGAGTTCTCTTGCAGGGAAAAATGGCTTGCCTAACAATATTTCTAAACCGAATAACCCGGAGAATATCCGAGGAGCCAAGGAGTGGCTAGGTCGGCAAATGGCGGGTTCTCGGACCTACTCACCAACGACAGATCAACCGGCGCTCACGAAGCTATTCGACATGGCGCTGGCCCGGCGAAATTCACCATCGTTTGATAAGTTCTGGCGCGACGTGGAAAAACTACTCAAATAGGGTAGCGGCCGACGCTATAGCAATCTCTCCAGAAGAGACCTTCGAAGTAACTTTGGCTGTCACCACTACCGTTTGTCGATGGGTTATAGTGTTATCGTCCATCAGCACACCCCGAGGGAACTGTGGCGTAAAGCCATCAGAGAAGTCATGCTAGGAGTTATCGCGAATTGATCAATGTAGCCGTTATTTTCGGAGGGCCCTCTCCCGAGCACGACGTTTCTATCTTGACCGGACTGCAAGCACTTCGTGAGTTAGGTCGCCTTGAAGGATATGGTGCGATCGGGATTTATTGGAGCGGAGCAGGGGAGTTTTTTGAATGCGCAAGTAATCTTGAAGCTGATGCATTCATAGGAGGTGTTCCGAAAGGAGCAATCCCTTTGAAGTATCAAGCACAAATGGGTGGAGGGTTTAATGCCAAAGGATCTCTTGGAAGAGAACGTAAAGTTGAGTTTGAAGTCATTATCAACTGTTGCCATGGAGGGCCAGGAGAAGACGGGACACTTTCGGGTCTTTTAGACCTAGCCCAGATTCGGTATGCAGGCCCGTCTGCTGCTGGGGCCTATTTAGGTATGGATAAGCTTGCCTTTGGCGCTTTGGTACGTCAGTTGGGCCTGCCGACTTTGCCAAGAGAACTGCTAGGTTTTGATGTTGGACCAGCATTTGCGAGTCCATACATTATCAAGCCCAGGTTCGGGGGCTCGTCAATTGGGATTCAAACGGTCGAGGATATCCAAACCGCACATGCCCTACTTGCTTCTAATCCACATCTCAAGCGTGGTGCTGTAATAGAGCCTTATAGGACGGACTTATATGATCTAAATATCGCCATAAGATCGTGGCCACAATTGGAATTTTCTGCGATTGAAAAGCCGATTAGGCGCTCTAGTGACGCGGAAATTCTAAACTATCAAGACAAATATGTTGGAGGGCAAGGAATGACCTCTGCCCCTCGCGAGTTGCCAGCAAATATCTCGCCAGACCTCAAAGACAAGATCTGTGAGTACTCTTCTCAAATTGCGAAAGCGTGTATGGTTCGGGGAGTGGCAAGACTTGACTTTCTTTCTGATGGAACTCAATTATTCGTCAATGAACTCAATACCATACCAGGTTCGCTTTCGAAGCACCTATGGGTCAACCCAGACATCGCTTTTTCGAAACTACTAATTGATATGCTTGAAGAAGCCAACAACGCTATCCCGAGTGTTTTTTCGACTCTTGGAGCCGATGGGACGGTCTTGACTTCTGCTGGGCAAATTGCTGCAAAGTTAGGCTGAAGTTATTTGGTTTCGCACGGGCCAAATTGCATCAAAGTTAGGCTTAGGTTCGGGAATCGCTGGTTGCAACTTCACGCTGAGTAGTTGGATCCAAGAATTTTGTGTAATCGAAGAAAGTAAGTAAGATTTCGCCTAACATAGTGTAAAAGACCAGTAGGCAGGACGGGGATTCGCAGTGTTGATGCCGAGCTAGCGTGGACTTCTTAGGATTTTCAGGTAGCTCAAAGCGGAGCAGTGGCGGGTATTTCGGTTCGGTCACCTAGCCTTATGGGACTTAGAGTTAGCGCAAGGAAAGTAATTGTGAGTGAAGCAATCTTGACGTCTCAAGTGTTGGTTGTAGATGACGAACCGGCAAACGTGGCATTGTTGGAGCGGCTATTGGCTAAAGCTGGGTTCACCCAGATTGTCTCGACAACTAAACCTCGAGATGGCCTATCTATGATCCGTTCAAATGAGCCTGATATAGTTCTGCTTGATCTAATGATGCCTGAGATCGATGGTTTTGCGTTCATGAAGGAAGTTAGATCTGAAGGCGAGAGATATCAATCGCTTCCAATTCTCGTTCTAACTGCTGATCCTTCAGCTGAAACCAAGAAAAGGGCATTAGCAGTTGGGGCTAACGACTTTCTAACTAAGCCATTCGATCCGGTGGAGGTAGTACTACGGACAAATAATCTTCTGAAGACCAGGCATCTCAACCGTGATCTTGAAAGTGCTAACAATCAGCTTGAGGATTTGGTTGGGTTACGAACTACTGAAGTGGATGTTACGCGGGTACAGGTTCTCGATAAACTGGCGTTAGCTGCGGAATATCGTGATGACAAGACCAAAGAGCACACGCGCAGAGTTGGGCAGTACTCGGCAATCTTAGCGGCCACAAGTGGAATTGCAGCGCAGGAAGTTGATTACATACGCAAAGGGGCGCCACTTCACGACCTTGGGAAAATTGGCATTCCTGAGTCAATCTTGCTCAAGGAATCAAAGTTGTCTGATGAAGAGATGAAAATCGTAGAGCGACATAGCCTAATCGGATATGAGATGTTGAAAGAGACTTCTGATCCTATCTTAGAGCTGGCTGCAGTTATTTCCTTGAACCATCATGAACGCTTTGATGGGCAAGGCTATCCAAATGGGTTAGGTGGGAACTCAATCCCTAAGGTGGCACGGATAGTGGCCATTACTGACAGCTTTGACTCTATGCTTCATGACCGTCCGTGGCGCAAAGCTTTGGTTCTGGATCAAGTTGTTGAAGAGATGAAAGCCGAGTCGGGCACTAAGTTCGATCCAGAGCTGTTGGCGACTTTTTGCGACCTATTGGACAAGGGACGAATCTCTATTCATTAGTGGTAACTTTCGCCCTTGTTTCTAGTGGTAAAGTTAAAAGTGATGATTTTTTCTGTTCCGTGGCCATTTCTCGTAACCTACATCTCTCCAATCCCCAATAAGGCAAGGGTGTTCTGATGGCTGTGCGTTCAATGAGGAGAAATGACCGTCCAAGCTCTATCCCAATTGAGTTTGAGCCCCTAGTCATAAAATTTATTGAGGATCACGAGCGCAAGGCCAAGCGCCTAAAGGCAAGTAACAAGAAGTGGGATGCCTTGAAAGTCTACGGCTTGGTTCAAGGGGCCAGAGAAGCTCTCACGATTTTGGACAAGGCTAAGAGGGGTTGGTTTGAGTTTGATCGCCTACCGTCTGAACTTCGAGAAGTTGCCTCTATGTATGAACGCAAATCTCGTTCGGGTGTTGTGGGGAGAGACAATGACTTAGAGGCCCGTGCAGAAGCGCTTAGGTGGGTAGCCACTGTTGCCTCTCAGCACTTGAAGAGAATTCCTAAAGCAGACAAATCTACAGGCATGATGTCAATCATGGAACGCCAAATGAAGAAGATGGAGGCCGAACGTCAAGCAGCCCAGCAGGCTAATCAATCTAAGTCGGATTTTATTTCTCGGATGAATCATGAGCTGCGCACACCAATGAATGCAATTTTAGGGTTTGGCCAACTTCTCGAAGCAGATGATGACCTCAATGAAGAACAAAAAGAGAACGTTCAACATATTTTGAAAGCTGGCCGCCATCTCTTACAACTAATTAATGAGATCTTGGATATTGCACGAATTGAAGCTGGTCGAATGGATGTGACTATTGAACCTGTTGATGTTGGGGAGATGGCTCGCGACATCATAGCCCTAATGACTCCACTTGCAACTGAACGATCAATCACTCTAATCGTAGATGATGAGTGCGAAGGATGGGTCCAAGCAGATATACAACGACTTCGGCAAGTGATTCTCAATCTATCGTCGAATGCCATAAAATATAATCGTGAGGGTGGAACCGTTACAATAAGGGCAGTTCCAGTTTCTGATCAAACGGCCAGAATTTCGGTAATTGATACTGGAAATGGCATACCGAAAGATAAATATAACGCTGTTTTTGCACCGTTTGAGCGGCTGGGTGCCGAGAAATCTAACGTAGAAGGCTCAGGCATCGGTCTTTCACTCTGTAAGAAGCTGATAGAAGCAATGGAAGGCGAGTTGTCTTTTGATAGTCGAGAAGGAGAAGGATCAACTTTTTGGGTTGATCTTCCGATCGCTGAACCGCCTCTGTCGTCGTTCGTATATCAAGATACAAGTCCGTCACCTATTGTTTTAGACGATAGAGAGGGAAGATTTCAAGGAACCGTACTTTATATAGAGGACAATCCAGCCAACATTGCAGTGGTTAAGCGCTTCTTGGATAGGGTGAGCGGTGTAGATCTGCTTACAGCAGGGCATGGAACCAAGGGGTTACGCGTGGCTAAAGACTACAATCCTGATCTGATATTTTTGGATCTACACCTTCCAGATATCTCTGGTGAAGATGTATTAGTTGCGTTGAAGAAGGATAGGTCAACTCAACACATTCCGGTTGTTATGATTAGTGCGGATGCTTCAGATGTGTCGATACGACGATGTATCGATCGTGGAGCGAAAGGCTATCTGACAAAGCCTTTGGATATGCAGACATTTTATGACTCTTTGTTGAAATTTGTCCAAGCTCGGGTTCCTGGTAGGGTCGATGCATGAAGGTGAAGTTCTACCAAGATGCACCACGTATCAAACCCGTTCAAATCCAGTTTCAAGGTACCACTTGGAAACGGGTCTCACAAGTGCAGAGCAGGTGGTAACTATATAATGGATTTCCTTATCTAGAGGAGGAAATCAGTCACTAGTTTTTCTGGGAATGTCGTACCGTTCGTCTACGCTTTCGGAGGAGAATGAACCAGTGAGTACCACCATTTCCAGTTTACCCAAGCATGACCGGCCGCGGGAGCGGCTGTGGGCGCGCGGGGTGGAGGCGTTGAGCGAGCGGGAGCTATTGGCGCTCGTGCTGCGGAACGGCCGGCAGGGCGAGAGCGCGCTCGACCTGGCTGCCACCCTCCTCTCATCCTTCGGCGGAGTGTCGGGACTCGCTGCGGCAATGCCCGAGGAGATCGCCTCGGTCTCCGGGATCGGGCAGGCGAAGGCGGCGGCCGTGGTAGCTGCTCTGCGTCTTGGAATGCTCAACTCTTCCGCACAAGTGCACCCCGAGGTGATCAGCTCGGCGCAGGATGTGGCACGGATCGCACAGCTCCACATCGGCACCGCCCGGCGTGAACGGTTAATCGTGCTGGTATGCGACGGCCGGAACCGGGTGCGCCACGTGGTCCGGGTCGCCGAGGGAGCGGTGGATCGTTCGATATTCCCGGTGCGCGAGATTCTGAACGCGGTGCTGCGACACGATGGGCGGGCTTTTGCTTTGGCGCACAATCACCCGAGTGGTGATCCGGAACCCAGCCTGGAGGACCGAGCGGCGACCGCCGAGATTGTCGGGGGCGCTCGAACGGTCGGACTCCGATTCCTCGACCATGTGGTCGTGGCGGGTGAATATTCCAGTAATTCTTTACCACCCATTCCGCTAATTCTTTACCACCTATTCCAGTAATTCTTTTCCAGCTCCAACAGGCTGGAAAAGAATGTGAAAACCTTGTTCCAAAGTTGGATAATCCAA
>JAKAVM010000044.1 GCA_021827485.1 Actinomycetes bacterium | reverse complement strand
ATCTTCCGGATAGACAAAAGGCATCCCTACATAAAAGCGGTGAGCGGCAGCAGCTAGCGTTGGCATCTTAGCAATGAGACGGACAATCTGCTTCTTACGAGACTCAAGGTTGAATATCTCTTTAGCCTCAGGATAAAAGGTAGAGAGTGCTGCTACTGCCGAGACAAGCATTCCCATAGGATGGGCATCGTAATGAAATCCTTCAAGAAATCTTTTCCGCATATTTTCGTGGATGAAAGTATGATGAGTAATTTCATGGGTCCATTCTTGCGCTTGAGATTGGTTGGGAAGCTCACCGTGAATTAGTAAATAAGCAACTTCTAAGAATGTTGACTTCTCAGCAAGCTGTTCAATGGGGTAGCCACGGTAGCGAAGAATTCCTTTGTCGCCATCGAGAAAGGTAATTGCACTCGAACATGCTGCAGTTTGTATGAAAGCTGGGTCATAAAACCATATACCAGGAAGAAGCTTCTTGAATTGGTCAGCCGCAATGCCCCCGTTGACTATGGGGATTTCAATTGAGTCACCGCTGCGATTATCGGTGATGGTTACTGTTTCGTTCATGGCTTATATCTTATAGTTGTTGGTCTGCGCACACTACATCAAAGAGGAGGATTCCTCCTATTTACCGATCCCGCTGAAGGGGTCCGACAAGGTGGACTCAATGAGCCGATTGAGTCTCTTGAGCTTCGCCTTATCCGATGTTTGCCAATACAGGTAATCAGACCATCCGTGTGGAGTGAAAACCAATCGCATCAATCAGTCGAGGCTAAATTATGTTCTCCGCGCTTTCCGCTACGGGCTTGCGCCAGACTTTCTAGGAGACGCTTGGCGTTGGACGGAACACGCAGAAGCCATGCTGTCTCTTGGAGCGCATCGTAATCAGGTTTTGAGATCAAGACAGCATCGCCATTTTTGGAAGTAATCTCGACAACGTCACGATCGTCGTTAACCTTTTCTATAAGTGGAAAGAGATTCTTACGCGCTTCGCTTGCCGTAATTGCCATGCCAGTTATCCTCTGATTAGATGGTACAATATATTGTACCACTGAAAATGAGTTGGTCTCAAGTACATCTTTACTGTGGGCCGCTCTCTGGGTTGCCAAAGCGATAAACGTTGGTATCACGCTGCGCAAAACCTGCCTTTCGGTAGAGTTGATTTGCAGCGTGGCGATCGGGTCTAGAGGTCAGATCGACGGTGCGCGCTCCACACACTTGCGCAATTCTAACAGCTTCACTAACCAATGCTTGGCCGATTCCCTCTCCTCGGTAGTCAAAATTGACGACCACATCCTCAATCCAAGCCCTTACGCCAGTAGGAATCCTGAAAACAACCAGAGTTAGGCTGCCGACGAGTTTCCCATCTTTACTCGCGATAAGGAGCTTTGACGCTGGTGATTCAATAATCTCACGCAAATGTTGCTCAGAAAGCGCTGGAGCCGATTTCGAAAGTTGGACGAGCAAGAGATTGATTGTGTTCAAGACATCATCTTTGTATTCGAGGACTTCGGTAATTTCAATCATATAAGTGCAAGTATCAATAGAGTTATAATCATGGGCCAGTCTCCTAAGTAACTGTACCAAGTTCGACCAGTCCTCAAGGTTACCGTGCGAATAAGGATTTGTTGAGAACCAAGACGAGACCGGGCCAAAATTGTACCCTTATTGTTGACGAAATCACTATATCCAGTAGGAGCTGCTTGGATTAGGTCACGTCCCTCTTCAATAGCCCGAAGCTGATCGGCCGCAACTTCTTGAGCAGGTACTTGTCCACTTTTATATGAGGCGTCGTTTGTAGGGATAATGATTAGTTGAGCACCGTTTTCAACCCCTGAGCGCGCTCTGGATGGAAATAGAACCTCAAATGAGATTGCGACTCCAAGCTTTCTCGTAACTTGGGCTCCTCGCGCAGCTCGGGCACCACCCGTAACTTGGGCTCCTCGCGCAGCTCGGGCACCACCCGTAACTTGGGCTCCTCCGGCAGAGGTTATAGTAAAGATGCCTGGCCCTTTGCCAGCAATTGCATCTCTAGGCACGAGTGAAGTCGGGCCAAAGTGCGCAAAGAAAGATCTATCTGGGATATATTCACCAAAAGGAACACGATGGACCTTCTCATAGCTACCCACAATCCCACCCGTAGGTCCCCACGAGACCGCCTCATTCAAGAAATGACTTGCTCCAATTGTTTGAGTTACCCCTGCAACTAATGTCGTATGTAGATACTTAGCAATCTGAGCAACTTGCCAGTTGGCCTGAGAGACATTTAGTGGTTCAGAAAGAGCAATTACGTCTTCGGGCCACAGTATGAGACCTATATGTTCACTTGGCTTTAGTTTTTCAGTCGGTATAAGTTGACGCTCATACACTAAGTTGGCATCTGTATATATCGCATGGAGACCTCGGGTTCCTCCACCTTGTACTGACGCAACTTTTAGGCGGCTGATTGGACCCCCCCCATTCGGTGCAAATGCAATAGCAATAAGAGAAATAAGCGCTATAGCCCCTATTGGTTTGATCGCCGAAGTGAAGTTGCGGGAGAAGATCTCTGCTATTGATGCCCCAAGCAAAAAGACCACAAATTCTACGAGTAAAGGGCCGCCAACCCGACCGAGCTGGCCAATTGGAGATGAAGCTTGCCCAAGACTTATGGATCCCATTGGCATCCCGCCGAATGGCCATGACCATCTAAACTCATCTATTAGTGTAAATATTGCTGCAAATCTTAGGACCTTCGTGCCTATCCTAGATGTTGAAGATATTGCTGTTCTAGATAGTGAACTAGCAACGCCGTTTAGTAGACTCTCGAAGATCAATAGAACGATATATCCGGCTACGACTAAAGCTGTAATCCAGTAATAGCTAATTCCAAAATAACCAATACCAAAAATGAATCCCAAGAGAAACCTCTGGCGATATGTAGTATTATCTAGCTGCCTATATAAGATTGCAATGCCAATTGGGGCAAGAATCCAGAATCCAAAAGGTGGGAGTGAAAATGCTACAATTACACCCGCCACGAGACATTTCAAAGGACTCAGGTTTTTCAAACGCGCCCGACCAAGGTGAACTAACGGCATAAACTTGAATTATTGTATCAGAAATGGTACAAAAACAGTATGGCACTTAAATCGGTGGAAAATATCAAAGTTTATTCACCACCTTGGCCGATTACGAGTTCAGGAAATATCGCAGCAACTCTTCAGAGTGCACTAAGAATATCTGGAGTGCACGGTGGATTTGGGGTTGTGCGTGAATGGGTGAATGAGTTCAGGCGTGCGCCGGATTGGGCTAAACTTCTTATCATTGAATCTGAGCCAGCTAGGTTTGACGAGCGCTGGGATGCTCTATTAGCGGGAGTTTGTGAATATCTTGCCTTCGGTGAATCATTGCGCGTTCCTAGATGGGCACTTTTCCCCTCTCGTTTCTTAGAGTATGGATGGTGGGTTACAAACCTTGAAGGATTAAGAGCAGTTGTCATGCGAGATACTCCGCCAGCGCTGTTAGCTAGAAATGTATTCTTAGATGGTACAGCACTGGAAAGTGTATGAGTTTCAATCGTAATAAGATTGAAACACTGTTGAGCATCCTGAGTGATAGACTTTGCGTCAAAGGCGTCAAAGGTCAACTATTTCTTGTAGGCGGAGGTGCTATTGCAATAGCCTTCAATCCTGAACGTTGGACGAGAGACCTAGACGCGCTTTTCGAGCCAAAATCTCTTATCTATTCAGAGTCGAAAGCGATAGCAAGAGAAAATAGTATTCCTGAAGATTGGCTGAATGATGCAGTAAAAAGCTTTCAGTTGGGAGAAGATCCAGATGCCACTGTATTCTTTGACAAGCCAGGACTAAAGGTATCTGTCGCGTCTCCAAAGTGCTTATTAGCTATGAAATTAGCGTCAAGCAGAGTAGATGATGACGTTGAAGACATTAGAACTTTACTTACTTTTTGTGGCTACCCTAACGGTATCAAAATAGACGAAATCGTGGAGGATTTAGTGCAACGTTGGCCTATTCTAGAAAACCGTTGGCTGCCAAAAGCTCAATATGTACTTCAAGAATTGTTGAACGAACTGCGGCCGCAATCTCCTTGACGCAAGGTAGGGGTCAAGTCCAGAGTATCGAGTATCGTGCGAGCTGCTTCTCGTCCAGATTCGATACAGGCCGGGACCCCAACACCATTTAGGTATGCTCCAGCGAGAAAGACACCTTGCGAGGGTGAGATAGCTTCAATCAGTTTACGGTGACCGACATTGTACTGTGGCAGCGCGTCAACCCAACGCGTCACACACGCTTGGCGTGGACTTACTGGAAGTTCTACGCCTAGGCTTAGGGTGGCTTGGCGAAGTTGCATGTAAGCTTGGTCAATCAGATGTGAATCAGAAAGCTCCTGCCAGTGAGTGTTATCAATTTTCCCAATTGAGGCGCGTAAATAAGTTTTAGAGTTATCGAAATAGGGCCATTTGTTTGATAGCCAAGTTGCAGCGGTTATGAGATACCCCTCCCTTGGCGGGACCAAAAAGCCGGTTGCTTCAGGTAGATCTATACGAGGGATCTCAAAGCTGACAACTCCGACTGATGCGTAGGAAATTGAGTTGAGTCTTGCTGCAATATCAGCGTTTACAAAGTTCTTAGTAGCCCATGCTGGCGTGGCAAGTAGTAATGAGTCGAACTGAACCGTTTGGCTGTTGTCTAGAGTAAGAGTCAAACCCTTAGCGCGCAATGCTTGCGTACCTAACATAAAGGTGACATTATTCTTGCTCACAAGTGCTCGATATAAACTCAAAGGCAAGTTATACAATCCTCCCTTTACGGTTGTAAATGCCGGACCAGGTGGCGATGGGGCCTTGGACCTAATTTTCGAAAGGTCCATTATCAGACTTCTTTTATAGTTATTGAGGATAAATGGGGCAACTTCCTTCATACTCAACTGGTGTGCATTGCCAGCATGTATACCCCCTAAGAGTGGCTCAACCAAGTTTTCGCATATTTCTACGCCTAATCGTGAGGCGATAAAATCATATACGCTTATGTCGTCACCAATTGAGGTGGCTGGTCGCAACAAGTCCAGAGCGGCCCTCACCAGTCCCTTGTAAGAAATGATTTTGGAAAGCGCAATGGAGCGGAGGTTAGATGGAATCCCCATGAAAAGCCCGCCTGGAAGTTTTCGTAGTTTGTGTTGGGTCAAGATAAAGGCCCCGGAGCTCTTGGGCGAAACTAAATCTTCACTTAGTCCAAGTTCGTTGCACAACTCAATAGCAGGTGCTCCTCGCGCGATGAACCCATCTGGACCTGCATCTAAATCCATATCATTGGAAGATATTTTTCCGCCAACACGGTCGTCTTTGTCAATAACAGTAACGTGCACTTGTCCGGACTTTGAGAGTTCCCACGCTGCAGCCAAGCCAGTAATGCCCGCACCTACTACAACAACTTGTTTCTTGGATCTATCATTCATGTTTGATAAGCGCTAGTAATTCTTGTGCTAACGATGCCATTACCATTAGGTCGCTATTGGGCGGATGGGTGCGAGCAAATTCAATATTGCACTCTTTGGCAACTCCAGCGGCTTCAATATCAAGATCGTACAAAGTCTCCAAATTATCGCTAGCAAATCCAATCGGAGCTACAATCACAGAGTCTTCGTTGATGTTCCTGAGTACGTCTCTAATGTCGGGTCCGAGCCACTCCTGGTCAGTACGACCTGCGCTTTGCCAGGCTAGGGTCCAGTTGAGGTTTGGCAATAGTTGAGCAATTGAGTTAGCGGTTGAGCTTACCTGATCACAATATACTCCTTTAGATGCTACTGGGAGGGAATGAGCTGTGAATATTACTTTCGCATTTGGGTAGCTAGTTAGAAGAGTTCTTATTTGATTGGCATGAAACTCTAAAAAGTGGGGATTAGTGTGCCAGGACCTCAGGAAGGTAAGGGTTGCACCAGTATAGAGCTTTGCTCGCTCAAAGTAATCATTTGAAGCATCCTGTGGCGACATAACAATACAAATAATGTTATTCACTCCCCTTAGCGCAAGGCTGTCAATTGCTTGTTCGATGGATGGAGAAGAGAACTTGGTTCCTACTGCCATAGGTATTGCCCCCCCGAGCGCAATAGCAAGGTTTCTGGCTTGCGCAAATGTTATTTCTCGAAGTGGAGATAGCCCCCCTATAGCTTGATATCGTGAGATTAGCTCATTTAGTAAGTGTGGCGGGGGAGGAGAACCGCGTCTGATTTTGGTATAAAAATCTTCGATTTCATCCAGGCTCTCCGGGGTCCCATGAGACATAACCAATATCCCGGTACGATGAAACTCAACTGCCATCAGAACACCCCGAGGGGACAGGCGAACTTGACTCGCCGGACAGGGAATCACCGGACAGGGAATCACCGGACAGACCATACTCATGCACCCACTCAACGATGTTGGTGAGGACTTGCGGGTCTGTTTCTGGCAACACTCCATGGCCTAGGTTGAAAATATATCCGGGAGCCGTCCCGGCCTCTTCCAAGGTTCGATTCACCTCTTTATTTATTATTTGCGAAGGTGCAAGGAGTATGGTGGGATCGAGATTGCCTTGGATGGCAAACCTATCTCCAAAGTCACTACGTGTGCGTAACAGTGGTACGCGCCAGTCCAGGCTCAAGACGCTAGGTTGGGTTTCGACAATTGCACTAAGTAGATGAGATGTCCCGAGGCTGTAGTGAATTGTAGGGACTTCAATTGCGCCAAGAATTGCTTGGGTAGTTCTAAGTATGTGCTTGCGATAGTGATACTCCGACAAAGTTCCGACCCAAGAATCAAAAAGCTGAATCGCTTGTGCCCCCGCGTCAATCTGTGTTTTCAAGAATGTAAGTGTAATACCGGCAAGTATATCGAGAAGTTTCTCAAACAAAACTGGATCCTGCGCCATGAGGGCTTTAGTATTTCGATGATCCCGTGAAGGTCCGCCTTCAATAAGATAGCTTGCAAGGGTAAACGGTGCACCAGCAAAACCAATTAGTGGAACTGGCGATTTGGCAAGTTCTTTGACTGTTTCAATGACGTATGGAATATCCTCTGTCGGCTCTAGCTGGCGAAGCCGTGAAAGGTCGGAACTGGACCTGAATGGTTTTGAAATGACCGGACCTTTCCCGGGAACAATTGTCATAGTTGGATCAAGAGCAGCCAACGGTACGATGATGTCTGAAAATAGTATGGCCGCATCGACTTTGTGTCGTCTTACTGGCTGCATAGTTATTTCATAAGCTATCTCCGGATTCTTGATTGCTTGGAGAATATCGTTTGACTCTCGAAGCCTTCGGTACTCAGGAAGAGATCTCCCTGCTTGGCGCATGAACCAAACTGGAGTTTTGTCGACAGGGCGTCTATTGCATGCGTCAATGAACCTCACGCAAGCACCCTAATCAGTTCATCAATATCTACTTGTGGGTGAACCGGAATAGACAACACGGTTTGCGATAATTGTTGGGAGTTAGCAAGGTCGCGCGCCGTTACCCAAGGTTGAGAAGAAATCGTATAAGGATAGAATACTCGTGATTCAATACCTCTATCTGAAATCGCTTGTTGATATTGGTCACGTTGCGACCTAGATGGAAAGACAAGGGTATATTGGTGCATTGAATGAGTCGACTCACTGAAAGTCGGTGTTCTTATGTCCTTGTTGGCAAAAGCGCTGTTTAGCTTTCTAGCATTGATATGGCGAAGGTGATTATTACTAT
>JAKAVM010000106.1 GCA_021827485.1 Actinomycetes bacterium | reverse complement strand
GTCTTAGCTCGTCTCTTAGATCCCTTTACCTGGCGACTCATTGTTGAAGCCAAGCGCTTTTGTTTGGTAATAAGTTTGGGTAAAGTTGGAACTTGCAACATCTGTCCATCACTAGTGGCAAGTGTGTTTGTAACTCCACGGTCTATACCGACAATGTTTCCTGTTTTTATTCGATTCTTGTCTATAGGTATTGAGGTGAAAGAAACATGCCAACGCAAAGCTCGGTCTAGAGTTATTCGTGCCATTCCATATTTGTAAGGTAACGCCCTTGAGAGTCGAAAGCGAACTTCTCCAATCTTAGGGATTAAAATCTTTGCCCATTTACCATTTTGTTTTACAACTTTCACGTCTCGGACACAAAAACCTTCATTGATTCCAGCCTTACGCCAAGTAGGTCTTCGATGGGTACCTGCCCACCAGTTCTTGAGTGCTTTTTCAAAATCTCTAAGGGCTTGTTGTTGAACTGATGATGAACCTTGGCCTAACCATGTGTCTTTGCGTGCCTCGGCCAGTTGTTTTTGGCGTAAGGTAGGTCCTGGTGTTGGTCCCCAGGCCGGGTTATAGAGGTTTGCCTGTTCAAGAGCTAAGTTCCAGATAAATCGAGCATCACTACAATGGCCAGACATGCCTTGACTTTGGATATCAGTTGGATAGAGGCGATAGCGATGGGACATCTGAGTAAAGTTTACCAAAGGGGTATGACACCGACAGGCGAGCCTTGACCCACGACTAAAGTCATCGGCTTGCGGCTCGGTTTCGGTCATCTGGGAAACCGCCGCCACCAGTACCAGGACCAGGCTATCGCGGGTCTGTGGATGTGCAGGCGTTGATCCTAGACCAAGCTCGGCTCCAACGTCATTGTAATACTTGGAAACGCGCGAAAAGAGAAGTATCAAACCAGGGATTGCAATCACAACTATCCAAGCGCCTCCGGAAAACTTTGTCACTAAGAAGATCACCGTGGCCGTTGCGGTCATCAACGCACCAGTTCCATTGAGGAGCGCATGGGCCCACCAATGACTGGGTTTTTCTTTTTGCCAGTGCCGGACCAAGCCAGTCTGCGACAGAGTAAATCCGGTGAATACTCCTATCGCAAAAAGAGGAATTAGTGAATTGGTATTCGCATCAACTGCTATAAGCAGAATTCCCGCAAGCACTGCCAGCACCACTACGCCATAGCGATAAACAGGCCGGTCAGCTCGAAGTCCGAAGACGTGAGGTACCAAGTTGTCTTGTGCCATGAGACTTGCTAAAACAGGGAGCCCGCCGAAAGAAGTGTTGGCAGCCAGCGCCAAGATTATAGTGGTGGACAAGTCGATAATGTAGTACAGGGTTCCTCGACCCAACGATGCGCCTGTAATCTGGCTGAGCACGGTCTGGTTGGCCGTCGGTCCGATATGAAAATTAACCGTAAGGAACGCCAAACCGAGAAGCATACTTCCAAGGATGCCTCCGAGAAGCACTTCGGTACGCATTGCCCTACGTGCTCTTGGGGCACGAAAAGCTGGTACGTCGTTTGCGATTGCCTCAACACCAGTCAAAGCACTGCACCCGGCAGCAAATGCTTTGAGAATAAGTAATACTCCAATAGTCGCCACCTTAGTGACAACCACATGGTGAATCCCTGCTCCAGCGGCTGGATGAGATCGAAATAATCCCACACCAATTACAACATAGATACCGATGATAAACACTGCAGTAGGTAGGAGAAACGTCCGTGCGCTTGTAGCAATTCCACGTAAATTGAGGGCTGTCAGTAACACTAAAAAGCTCAACGCAATAAGGAGGGTGTACGGACTTAGAGATGGAAAGCCCGACACAAGTGCCGCAACCCCAGCAGAGATTGACACAGCAACGGTCAAGACGTAATCAACTACAAGGCTAGCAGCAGCCAAGTGGCTTGCTCGCTTTCCTAAATTAGCCTTGGAGACCGCATAGCAGCCTCCTCCACCAGGATAGGCCCTTATAACTTGTCGGTAAGAGAACACGAGAATGAAAAGAAGGACGACGATTACAATTGTGATCGGTTCAATCTTCGCTAATGCTCCCGCTCCAGCAGTTGCCAACACCACGAGCATTGCTTCGGGACCATAAGCCACTGAGCTGATTGCATCTAGTGAGAGAGCAGGGATCCCCTCGATACTCGTGATCTTGTTTCGGAGCGAAGCTTTCGTGGTTGCAGTCGTCACTTCTTTCTCTGGATCCGTTGAACTCACGACATCAGTGCTCAGACTTTTATCGAGCCGACCCATCGGTTCCTCGATCAATATCATTCCCGCCAGCGAGTGACCTCGACAGTGCAATAACGTGAACGTCAATACCAGCAATGCTGGCATAGAGGAGTACTTTCCGGATGACTGATCCTCGACCCATGACCTTTTGCCACCAGCTAAGCGTGCTCGAAGCTAAGACTATCTGGGTAATTTGGTGCTCTTGTGCAAAACCTATTAGATCACGAGCGATATCATGGCCTCGTATTTCGTGCCAGCGTCCGCCAAGATCGGAACACAACTCACGTAAATTATCCATTGTCTTTCGCTCATCTTGAATAGTTGCATCTCCAGCCACTACGTGGACAACATCTAATTCTGCTTTAACGCGCAATGCTATCCGAGCTGCTCTACGTAAAAGTATGTCGGTTCCCAGAGAATTTGTAACTGCTACCATAATCCTCTCGGTCGTCTCCCATAGAACCTCGGAATGTTGCTTTTTCAAATACTCCAGAAGGGTCTCTTCGGTCTCGTCGGCCAAGAACCGCAAGGCCAGCTCAC
This sequence comes from Actinomycetes bacterium, assembly GCA_021827485.1. GTDB lineage: Bacteria > Actinomycetota > Acidimicrobiia > Acidimicrobiales > JAKAVM01 > JAKAVM01. Next base: position 138,606 of record JAKAVM010000106.1, on the reverse strand, counting down.
GAAGTGCAGTTAGATTGTCAACGCGAAAAAAATGAGTCAGGGCCTGAGGAACCTTTTCTTTCGGGTAAATGTTTCCGTGTAGCATTCGCCGCCTCAATGACTCTGGGGAGGCGTCAACTAACTCGATCTGATCTGCTTTACGTATTACCCAATCTGGAACCCTCTCACGTACTTTGATTCCCGTCATTTGTTCGACTGCGTCCGCAATGCTTTCCAAGTGCTGAATGTTAACGGTTGTGATCACATCAATTCCAGCATCGAGGATTTCCATGATATCCTGCCAACGTTTTTCGTTGCGGCCTGAACCTGGGACATTCGTATGAGCAAGCTCGTCAATCAGCGCTACTCTAGGATGACGAGCAAGTATCGCATCAAGGTTCATCTCCTCAAAAGTACTGCCTCGATGTTCTACGCCGCGCCGTTCAATAACTTCTAAACCTTCGATAAGCTCCCTGGTTAGTTCCCGCCCGTGGTGCTCAACAAAGCCGATTACCACATCGGCTCCGCGTCCAAAGCGACGATGGCCCTCGTTGAGCATTGCATAGGTTTTACCAACCCCAGCACAGGCACCTAAGTAAATACGAAAGCGACCAGCAGCTTCAACAACCTCCGATATATCAGAAACCTCGCTTGTTTCAGAAATGATGGCTCGTTCCTCTACCTTTTCAGAAATGATGGCTCGTTCCTCTACCTTTTCAGAAATGATGGCTCGTTCCTCTACCTCGCTCGTTTCAAAAGCCATTGCTATATTGGCGAAATCCGAGGACTCACTTGGTTCACGGATAATAGTTGATTTCGTAGATTGGATTCCATACAACAATCTTGCCAGAATCCTCTCTTGCAGTACCTTCTATCTTGCATTTCGCTCCAAGCACCATTCCAGACACGGACTTCTGCCCAACAAAAAGTAAATCAATCTCGCCAGTACTATCGTCAAGAACAAAAACTACAGATTGAGAACTCCCAATCATCACTTGTGATTCGTTCACAATAGTTCCGCTAATAATAACACGGCAACGACCTGATATATCGGCGATACACCTTGCGATTGGCTTGCCACCCCAACTAGTCGAGTCGGTAAACTCCCAATCGGTCATTGCAAGTGTGAAAGTGCTACGTTAAGTTCCAGTACATCAATATAGTCTCTTCCCATGAAACCAAGCTCTTTGCCATGAATCTGACTCGCGACTAAACGGCGAAGAGTAGCGGCTGGAATAGACCTTGCAGATGCTACTGCTTTAATCTGTGCATATGCATCGTGAGGAGTTATATCTGGATCAACCAGGCTACCTGACGTCGTAACAAGGTCATTAGTAGGAATTACACCTTCAACTTTGAGAACTTGCGCTACTTTGGCAACTGATTGCTCCAAGGACTTCGAACGTGGGCCAGGTTGATTTGTACCGGAAACAATGACGCCGCCTGGGCCAGTGGTAAGTACTGTTCCATCTGGACGTCCTTGGAACCACATAGGACCCTTCCAAGACTGACCGATGAGGGTAGATCCATATTGCGTCAATGATCCATTGGCCTGATGTTTGAAGACAAGCTGTGACAATCCAGTCCCGATCAATGGATAAACTATCCCACACATGATCAAGAAGATCCCAGATACGATAACAGCTCGGCGCAAGTGCAGTAGCATCAGTACCAACCCAGTGCTGTTAGGAGTAGATCAATCAACTTGATAAAAATGAATGGGACGAGAACTCCCCCGACTCCATAGATCATAACGTTGCGCCGTAATATTGCGGCCGCGCTCGAAGGTCGCCACTTGACTCCTCGCAGAGCCAAAGGAATTAACGCAACTATTACCAGTGCATTGAAAATCACTGCTGACAATACAGCACTCTGAGGACTGTGTAGCTTCATGATATTTAGTGTGTTCAACTGGGGGTAAGTAGTTACAAATAGTGCCGGAATAATCGCAAAATACTTCGCCACGTCATTAGCTATCGAGAAAGTAGTTAGTGATCCCCTGGTGATAAGGAGCTGTTTGCCAACCTCGACAATATCGATCAGCTTGGTCGGGTTGGAGTCAAGATCTACCATATTGCCAGCCTCTTTGGCAGCAGTAGTACCGGAGTTCATAGCAACTCCCACGTCAGCTTGAGCAAGGGCAGGGGCATCGTTGGTCCCGTCTCCAGTCATAGCAACAAGCCTTCCCCCTTCTTGCTCTGCACGGATAAGCTCTAATTTCGCCTCGGGTGTTGCTTGCGCAAGATAGTTATCAACTCCAGCTTCCTCAGCAATCGCAGCTGCCGTTAACGGATTATCTCCAGTAATCATCACGGTACGAATGCCCACAGCTCGGAGTTGGTCAAAACGCTCTCGAATTCCGTCTTTTACGATATCTTTCAACTCAATTACCCCAAGGATCTCTTTCCCATCAGCAACCACTAATGGAGTTGATCCAGCGCGCGATATTTTTTCTACAATCCCATTAGTCTCGGACGGAACTTTGCCCCCCCGCTCTGAAACCCATTGACAAACTGCCTCTGCAGCACCTTTACGAATACTCCGCCCTCCCACATCGAGTCCCGACATTCGCGTCGTTGCAGAAAAGGGGATGAACTCTCGTGCTTCACCGAGGTCACGCTCCCTAATAGAGAAGCGTTCTTTTGCAAGTACCACAATGGATCGTCCTTCGGGTGTCTCATCGGCTAGGGATGCAAGTTGAGCAGCTTCTGCAAGTTCCTGCTCGCTATGCCCACCAACTGCTATAAAGGCTGATGCCATTCGGTTCCCGAGTGTGATTGTCCCAGTTTTATCGAGTAAGAGCGTTTGAACATCACCTGCCGCCTCCACCGCCCTGCCACTCATCGCCAAGACGTTTCGCTGCACCAGACGATCCATGCCAGCGATCCCAATAGCTGATAGTAAGGCCCCAATAGTGGTTGGGATAAGGCAGACGAGCAGTGCTACCAGGATAACTACTGAAACAGAAGCACCAGCAAAGTGGCCAAATGGTTGTAGAGCAACGACTACTGGCAAGAATACAACTGTCAGAGCAGCAAGTAGGATGGTTAGAGCAATCTCGTTAGGAGTTTTTTGACGATTAGCACCTTCCACAAGCGCTATCATTCGATCCATAAACGTATGTCCACGCTCGGCAGTAATTCGTATCACAATACGATCTGATAAGACTTTAGTCCCGCCAGTGACCGCTGATCTATCACCGCCGGACTCGCGTATAACTGGTGCGGACTCTCCGGTAATGGCCGACTCGTCAACCGACGCAATGCCTTCAGTAATCTCACCATCTGATGGGATCAGGTCACCTGCCTCACAGACCACCAGATCATCTTTACAAAGCGAGGATGCAGGGACTTGCTCTTGAGTGCCGTCGGCTAGCAATCGTCGAGCTTGAGTCTCCGCCCTCATTCTGCGAAGGGTGTCTGCCTGAGCCTTCCCCCTACCTTCGGCCATTGCTTCGGCAAAGTTGGCAAAAAGAACGGTCAGGAATAGCCAGATAGTAATGCTCCAGGTGAAGACACCCGGATTCGCTATCGCTTCGACAAATGTCACTACAGTGCCAACGAGTACTACAAACATGACTGGATTCTTGACTTGTACTCTTGGATCAAGCTTTACGAATGCTCCGAGACTAGCCTGCGCTAAGATCTCACGATCAAACAGGCCGCGAGCCTGGGCTACCCCTCTTGCTTGTACTGAAGCTGGTGCTGACTCTTGGACGAGATTTGTTTCAGCCATCAAAAAAGCTTCCCATGGCTAAGCTGTTCGACAATTGGCCCTAACGATACAGCTGGGAAAAACGTCAATCCTCCGACAATAAGGATTACCCCGATTAGGAGTCCGGTAAAGAGAGGTGTGTCGGTTTTGAAAGTACCCAGACCCGCTGGGACGATATTCTTCGCCGAAAGTAATCCAGCTAATGCAAGGCAAGGCACGATAATTGCAAAACGACCAACTAGCATAGCTATCCCACCAGCTATGTTGTAAAACGCAGTGTTACCATTCAAGCCCGCGAAAGCTGATCCATTATTATTTGCTTGAGAAGTAAATGCATAGAGAATTTCACTAAATCCATGGGGGCCACTGTTCCCTGGGCCTACTCGCCCTGCATGAATCGACATGGCAATTGCAGTCAGCACAAGAACTGTTATGGGCATTACCAATACGCCTAAAGCAGCCAATTTTACCTCTTTGGACTGAATCTTCTTTCCTAGATACTCCGGTGTTCGACCAACCATGAGGCCTCCAATAAACACCGTAATGAGTGCAAACAGTAATATCGTATAAAGACCACTTCCTACACCTCCTGGGGTTACCTCCCCTAACATCATCCCAGTCATTAGACCAAAACCACCCATGGGTGTAAATGAGTCACTGGCACCAGCCACCGAACCAGTGGAGGTTTGCGTCGACGTGACATTGTAAAGTGAGGTAAGTCGAGGACCAAATCTAACCTCCTTACCAACCATGTTTCCGTTCGCCTGGTGCACAACATGTGCATGCGCGACTGCAGGATTAGGGTGAGACTCAGCGTATGAAGTAAAGCCAAGCCAAACTCCAAAAATTACCGCCATAGCAGCTAGAAGCGTTAGACCTTGACGGCGGTTACCTACCATTTGGCCAAAAGTATAGGTGAGCGCGACTGGAATTATCAGTATCAAACATACTGACAACAGCAAAGTGAGAGGAGTCGGATTCTCAAAGGGATGGGAACCATTAGCGTTGAAAAAGCCTCCACCGTTAGTACCGAGCTCTTTGATGGATTCCATAAATCCAACTGGCCCACGAGGAATTACCTGAGTAGCGCCTGTTAGTGCATTGTGTATCGTGACAGGACCGCCTAGTGTCTGAACTGCTCCTTGCCCAACAAAAATAAGCCCAGAGATAAATGCAATTGGAATTAGTATGTAGAGAACTCCTCGTACCAGGTCAACCCAGAAGTTGCCGATCGTAGACGATCCCTTGCGCGCAAAGCCGCGAACTAGAGCGATTGCCACCGCTATGCCAACTGAGGCACTTACAAACTGTTGAACAGTAAGCGCTGCCATTTGGGACAGGTACGACATTGTTGACTCACCTGCGTAATTCTGCCAATTAGTATTGGTGGCAAAAGATACTGCCGTGTTCCAAGATAGGGCCGGAGTTACTCCTTTGAGATGCTGAGGATTTAGTGGCAACGAACCCTGGAATCGCACCAGCAAATAGGTGACCAGAATTGCCACTGCCGAAAAAACAATCAGTGCTCCGGCATATCGTTGCCAGGTCTGTTCGGCCTCCGGATCAACTGAGAGAATACGATATATTGGACGCTCTACCCATTTGAGATAAGTAACGCGGCCTTCGTAAACACCTGCCATATAAGAGCCCAAATAACGCCAGGCAATAGCCAGTACCGCCAAAACAAGAAGGATGCTCCAGAAGTAGCCCACTACTTCTCTCCAGGGTAACTCAAGGATTTTTCCTTGAAAGTAGTAACTTGATCGTTCACTTGAACCACTCTGGGTTGAAAAGTGATTGGCGAAGAAAGAAACAATTCATTAGAACCACTCAGGCTTGAAAAGTGCTAAGCCAAGATAGACAAGGAGAGCTATAGAGAGAACAAGCAGGATACCCTGTACCGGAGTCATACTCGCTCAAGTGCTCGTATCAACCCAAGCATTGCACCCGCGAATAGAACGACGCTTACAACTGCAAAAAAGTCAGCCATATAGCCACCATAAGCCGGACATCATTAACCGGGAGTGAACCTGACCTTAGTTAGCGTAAATAATTTGTGAATCTACAAACCAGATTTGATAAAACTCACTCAGACTGAATTGAATAACCGATTCCCGGAGAAGTACGCAGCAAATGACCCTCGGTGTCGCCAAGCTTGCGCCGAAGCCTATAAATATAGACCCGAAGATACTCAGATTCACTTGAATATTCACCACCCCAAACTTGACCCAAGATCATCTGATGTGTACATACTTTGCCTGCGTGCTGAGCCAAAAAGGCCAGCAGGTCAAACTCCTTTGCCGTAAGCTCGACCTGATTGCCTAGAAATTGTGCTTGATGATGAACTAGGTCAACTTCTAGTTCTCCGACCACTACTTTACCTTCGATAATTTCGCTATCAACTGGGCGATTTCGAATTGCAGTACGAATCCGAGCTTCTAGTTCAGCCATGCCAAAAGGTTTCGTTACGTAATCATTGGCACCACCATCAAGTGCTTTTACTTTACGATCTTCAAGACTCGTAGCTGAAAGTACTATTATGGGAACATCGCTAAACTGTCGTATCCGGTGACAAACTTCAAGTCCGTCAATATCTGGAAGGCCGAGATCAAGGATAACTATTTCTGGACTTTCAAGCGCCACTTTTGAAAGTCCCTCTTCAGCACTTACGGCCAGAGTTACTATATGCCCTCGGGCAGATAGTCCAACTCTTAGTGCTCGCAACAAAGATCGATCGTCATCTACGACAAGTACACGGGCCATCAGGCAATCTCTGACTTATCTATTATTGAGTCCGACTTTGCAATTGGGAGTGTAAAAACAAAGCACGAGCCTCCGCCGTTTTTTTCACGAACCCAAATTCTCTCTTTATGAGCGTCGATAAATGCCCAAGCAATCGCAAGTCCTAGTCCTCCTCTTCCACCAGCTTCTCGGCGGTTGAACATATGAAATATACTTGCACGCTCAGCCTCTGGAATTCCGGGCCCCTTATCGCTTACAGATACTTCGATAGTGTCATTCGATGCACGTTCTGCTGACACAATTACTGGAGAACCTGCTGGTGAATATCGTATTGCGTTATCAATCAAATTGGCGATAACCTGACAGGTTAGCACATGGTCAACGTTTACAAATGGAAGATCCTCTTGGGGGGTAAATATAACTGATTGAAACTCTTCTGAAGGGCCAAGTACCTCTAAAGCTTCGTCCAGCAATTCACTCAAAGTAGTAGGTTGACAACGAACTTCCAAAGCTCCAGATTGGATCCGGGTCATGTCGAGCAAATTCGAAACTAGCCTGTCCAAACGATCTGTTTGTACATCAATAAGTCCAACTAGCTCTCGCGCATCTGGACCAGCAATTGGTGCATCTAAGTCTAACAGAGCAGAAGTAGAAACTTTGATGGTAGCCAGCGGAGTTCTAAGATCATGTGATACAGCTCCAACCAAAGAGCGCCGCAAACGGTCAATCTCCTCCAAAAGCTGCGCCCGCAAAGCCTGCTCGCGTAGTTGAGAGCGTTCGAGTGCGAGCGCCAAGTGATTGGCGAAAGCTCGAAGGAGGTCTTGATCTTTACGTCCGCTAGTCAGTCCGCGCAACACTAAAAGCCCAATAGGTTGGCCAGATGGAGAAAGGGGAACTACTTGAACTCCCTCGCTCTCCATCCACGCTGTCCCCAAGCGGACTGGAACCTGAGTTGCCGCGGAGATCTCACTGAGTTCTTGCTCTGAAAGCGCTATTCCTGCTGATGCTGCTAGCGCTAATCGACCTTCAATAGGCAAGAGCAGCGCAGCACCATCTAAGTCAAATGCTTGACTAACAGTAGTTACAATAGTGTCAAGCAACTCAGCAGCGCCTGACTCACGTACCAGCAACTCAGAAAGATCAAAAAGTCGTCTAACTTCCGTTGCACGTCTATTAGCTTCAGCCTTGGTCAAATCCAGACGAGCAACTACCTGTGCAACTATAAACATAACAACTACATACACTGCTAGAGCAGTCCAGTTCTGTGCTTGGCCAACTGAGAGCGTATAGTAAGGTGGAATAAATACAAAGTCATAAACTAAAAACCCTGCTGCCGTGGCAATTATCCCAGCCACAAGACCTCCAGTAGCCACCCCCACTACTACCGGTACGACGAGAACAAGAGCGGTTGTTGCCACACTCAGGTGGCCGCGCACTGGAAGCATTGCTGCTCCTAACGCAATGACCAGGATGATTGACCATGCCGTACCAAGGGCTATCTGGCGTCGCCTTGTTGACTCTATTTGCTTATCAGCTTCTCGACTCATTGGCCACGCCTTTATAGAAAATACTTAGCGCTTATCGATGAATCTCCAAAGTCCCATCAATGATTGTTTGCGCAACGTTGACTAATAGGAGATTATGACTTCGAGCGTAACCGCGCAAGTGCGAGAATGCCTCCGCCATATCAATTACAAGTCGCTCTGACAGAATACCTTTGGCTTGTTCAATTGTCACTCTGCTGTTGAGGGCGATATTTAGATTCGTATTGATCACCTGAGATTCAGATGCTGCTCTTTGTTGAAAAATTGCAATTGTAGCAATATCTGCTAGAGACTGCGCCACAACTACATCTTGCTCATCCATAAGTCCGACTTGGTCGCTAAATAGATTCAGTGCCCCGACGACCGAACCACGCAAACTCATCGGGAGGGCAAGTACTGAGTGAAACCCTGCATTTAGAGCTTCACGGGCAAAGCGCGGCCACAACTCCTGGGCGGTGGCCAAATCGGAGTTTGTAATCTGTTTACCGCTACATACACAATCAAAACAAGGACCTTCTTGACTTTGTAGCTCAAAAAGTTCAACGGCCCGCATCGCCTCGCTCGATGAAGCCATGACTCTCAGCTCTCCTTCCGCCGAGGTCAAGAGCAAACCCGCTGATGATACCCCAAGAATCTCGACACAACGTTCGCTGAGCAGTGAGAGAAGATCAACCACATCGAAATCATCGACTAACGTATCGGCAAGCTCGACAAAGGTACGGGCCAATAGTGGATGTTTTAGAACGCTACTTGCATTTGTCATATTTGAGATGTCCTCTCTTTCTTAAGAGTCTCGGCCTCCACTCGGTAAAGAAGTGCAACCATCCAATATGTGATAGATCCCTGCGCCTCAATTATATCCCAAATTCTCAAAACGAATTGCTCCTGAAACTACATCGTTGGCTAAATTATCTAGCGGACGGCTATTAGCAAAAGCATATGCTCGAAGCCGGATTAATGCATCTCCCACGCTAATTGCAAGCTGAACTGATACCATACCAGCAGCTTGATGAACATTTAGTCGAAGATCTGAATTGTCTTCTAGTTCCTTTGCCGACATGCCCAAGAATACTCGCGCTGCAACTCCAGCCATCACGAGAGCATCAGCATGCTGGTCGTCGCTCAATGGACCTATCCTGTCTCTATAGAGATTCATTGCCCCAAGGCGAATCCCACCGACTCGCATTGGAAAGCCAAAAACTGCCCTTACACCAGCTGAAAGCACAGCAGGCGCAAAACCGGGCCATCGCGCGAAGCCATTTCCTTGAAGGTCCGCCTCCGTTACTGGCTGGTCATCCCTGTACGCATCTATACACGGTCCCTCTCCTAGGGTATACTGCAAATCTTCGATAAGTGCACTGACAGAATTGGAGCTACATATCGATCCACGCTGCTTATCGTCAGTCATGATCATGATTCCAGCCCCGGTTACTACGACGATCTTTGAGCAAACTAAGCACAAGCTACGTGACCTTGAACTTTCATCACCAGCACTATTTAGTTCAGTAAGTATTCTAAGCATTCTCTTGTTGGTCATGATTTATTCTCTATCACGCTGTTTTGCTCCTACCGAACTAACTGGCTAACTTCGCTGAACTGAAAAAAGTTGTATAGACCACAGTGTTTGACAGATATTGATGAGTGGAGCTGTCAAAACTCCCGCCACATGTGACTAGATTCAAGGTACTGCCGTTAGTATTGCCATAAACCAGTCTTGCGGGGAAAGCACTCTTCACGTAGCTTGCAAGATAGGAAACTCTAAACTGTACAACGGTACCGTCGGCCAGGCTAACTTGAACTATATCACCAGGGACCAGCGAGCCCAACTCATAAAAGACAGCTGGCCCACTAACTGAATCCACATGCCCCAAGATAACTGCCGATCCTTGTTGGCCCGGAGTTGGACCGAATTGGTACCACCCAGCTTCAGTCCAACTGTTAGGTACTTGAACAGTTCCGTCAGCGTTTAGGCCCAACAAGGAAAGATTACTCGTAACTCCTATCGATGGAATTGAAAGTGACACTGGCAGAGATCGGGCAAGATAGTTAGAACTTGACCCATTCCCAGCCTCAGCTCCACCAGTATTATTAGCATTCCCATTACTTCGCACACTATCTATCGTAGTAGGATAGTATGCATTAGTGCTCGGAGCAGGAGGTGGCCTCGGATCATATATTCCCGCCAGAGCAAAGAAAGTCGAGGCACTTAGTACGAATGCAGCTGCTATTGCGAACCAGACATTGATCCTTCGAGCTTTGCCTGGTTCACTATTGACTCTATCTTTACTTCTCTTGGGAAATCCCACCTAAAAGTCCTAACGTTCTTCGATATTGCAATTCATGGTTCTAGTCCTCTTGAATATTTTCACGCAAAATCCTCCTGCGCTTCGATACTCCTACACTTGTTGCTACAAGCGCACCTAAAATGGATAGTAATCCAGCCCCAAGTAAGAACTTGTTCGGTCCTCTGGAAGTTCCTCCGCCGCCTGTTGCAGGTGCACCTAACGGGATTCCAGTAAAGGTTGTGCTAGGGCTAGTTGTACCTGGGAGTGTTGTCGTCGGTCCCACACCAGCGGCCGGTACTACACTTATAGGTGGAAGAGTGGTCGTGGTGGCTGGTGCAATAACTGTAGTTGTTGGAGCAATCACTGTAGTCGTTGGCGCAATCGTCGACGTAGTGGTAGATGTCGTTGAACCTGTGGTAACTGGTGAAATCGTCGTAGTCGTTACAGGTGCAAGAGTTGCAGGTACGCTAGTAGTTGTACTTCCAATGGCTGTTGTAGTTGTTGGAGCAGCTGTTGTAGTCGTTGGCGCAGCAGTTGTCGTAGTTGTTGTTGGAGGCAGCGCGCAAGTTGGATTAGTAATCGAGTTGTCGTCAAGAGTAACTGCCCCATTTTGTGCTAGTAGTCTTCCATTTATTACAGCACTGGTAGTAGCGGTAATTGATGTCAAAGCCAAGACAGAACCTTGGATTGATGAACTCGTTCCAAGAGTAGCTGAGCTTCCAACTTGCCAAAACACATTACATGGGTTGGCGGAGTTGATTAACACCACCTGACTCGAACCTGCTGTAGTAAGCGTCGAAGCCATTTGGAAAATAAATACTCCGTTAGGATTGCCCTGTCCATTAAGCGTTAGCGTTCCGGTGAGAGACATTGCCCCTCCAGGAGTTGAATAGATCCCACTAACGAGAGTGAGCCCACCTAAGTCGGCAGGTTCTGATGTAGCGCCTGACTGCCCGGCCAAGTTCAGATACGCAGCTGTATTATCACTTTCGGCTTGAGCTGCTTGAGCATTTCCTTGATTAGTCGTACCAAGTACTGTCCCTGGCGGAAAGCCCGTCAAAGAGGATACTGCAGAATTTGTCAAGCCCAGATCCTGAGAGAGCACGCTGGGTCCAGTATTGGTCACCGCTGTCGCAGCTAGAACCGAATAAGAGCCAGCGGTTCCTAGGCCGGGATTGGTTGCATGCAAAACACTTGCCGAGCTTTCCCCGATCGTGGCAAGACTTAGCACAATAAGTGTGCTGCCCATTACTAGTAACAATGACACTAAAGTGGCCAATAACCTCCTTGCTCGCCTGCTGCGTTGTATATGACTATCTCTCTTCTTTGGATACATTGTATCTCCTTTCATAAAAAAGAATTTGGGTGCCATCTGTTACAATAAGATCAGCGTTCATTCTGGCCACACATCATCAAGTCGATGACTAATTGCGTTGTATTGTAAAAAGACCATTCAGTCGAACTACCTCTCACGACTCTCGAATCGTCGATAAATTACTAGACATTGTTGAAGTAACTAGCGCCTGAGCAATTTCAAGAAGCGATATACCACGTTCCTGTGATAAATCAATAAGGATCTTGTGGGCCATTTGAGGATCAGTTCCCTCACGCTCCATGATTATGCCTTGAGCCAGCGGAATGAGTTCTTGGTCTAACAAAACTTTCCGCAGTCGTTCTCCAAGCTCATCGTCAGTTATGTTTGCTTGTTCGTCACTTGCAATTCCCGAGACTCCAGAGACCAAGATGTTCGCTTGGTTGTATTCCTCACTTGAAAAATCACTCTGACCAATCCTCGAGCGAAGAATAAGTTCTCCTCCCGATGCCATAAAGCTATTTGCACAATTGGTAATGACCCTCAAACCAGCAGAATCGATTAAATCGAGTCTCTCTAGTTCTAGTACTATTGAAAAGTAGCCAGACGCTATAACAGCATCAAAAAATTTTTCCACTTCGCCAGCATCCTCATTAGCAATGCCACCCGTAAGTTTGACGACTACTCCATACCCTGCAAGCTTGGCTTCCAAACCAAACTTTGCGTGAAAGCCGACATTGGCCGGTGTGTCCTCGCTTGATAATGACATCTACGCTGCTCCTTACTACCTTGGTGGGATCCGAGCAAAATTCTCAGATTTCACGCTGCCAAGGTCTAGAGCAACGAAATTTACATTGGGCACAATTAGGCCACAACACAACTTGTATTGCTTATATTACAGTACCCACGCAGTAATAGCAATAGCTTACCTGCAGGTACCGAATTGGTAAGAGCTAAATACTCCTCCCACTTATCCCAATAGGTAAATCGTTCTCAGACCAGTCAAGTAGCTCAAGAGACTGTTCAGAGCAGTATCGATCGGTCATACCTGCTACGTAACTCACCACGTTAGTCGCAAGATCTCGCGACGAGTCTAAAGCCTTGTCAGGTAGCAGGTTGGGATTGGATAAATAGTGGTCCACCAGGGCACGGAGCATTCTTATTACACGTTCTTCTTGTGCTTTTGAGGCTTGCCTCTGATAAATATGCTGATAATTGAATTGCCTCAGACCAGACAAAGCCCCAGCCACCCGGCTTGACATGGAGATAATTCCCGACTCGCAAGTGTTGTTCACTATATCTAAGATAAAAGTTCTCAGCTGGCTGCTCCTCTTGGTCCCGCAAATGGAGCTTACCTCTTCGGGAAGTTGATCTTGGGATATAATTCCAGCCAATACAGCGTCTTCAAAGTCGTGACAACAGTAAGCTATTCTATCTGCCCACGATACTACTATTCCCTCTGGAGTAGATGGAGAGGGCCTCGACCATGAATGATTTCGAATTCCGTCGAGAGTTTCGTACGAAAGATTTAGATGAGAGAGCGCTACGTCAGCTCCCCACACGGCATGGTCATACCCACCTTCAACGTAAATACTGAGCGCATCTTCACTTGCGTGACCACCAGGACCGTGCCCACAGTCATGCCCAAGAGCAATGGCTTCTGCCAGCACTTGATTCAGCCCACATGCGCGCGCTATCGAAACAGCAACTTGAGCTACTTCCAGAGCATGGGTAAGTCGTGTTCGCTGATGATCGGCGGGAAAGATAAAGACTTGCGTCTTGCCAGCCAGCCTACGAAAAGACGACGAATGTAAGATCCGATCACGGTCCCTCTCAAAGCAAGTCCGAAATTCATCTTCGGGTTCTGGTATAGCTCTTCCCTTACTTGAACGAGAGAGAGTAGCCCCACGAGCCAGCTGAGACTCTTCAATATCCTCGCGCTGGCCACGTAAGATCGGTACTATTGGGGCGATTGAAAGGTCGTCATCTCCATGAGCCAGGCAGATCGAACCTTGAGCTACCCCACCCATCGTGGATGCCCACTGTTCATTGCGCTCAGAATTCACCGCTTTATAATTAGAAACTTCAGGACCCGTAAGTAACCTAGATTTAATATTTCCCATAAACTAGAGCGTACTCCTAGGGTGAGACAAAACCGGCCAACAGACTGAAGGAACGGCACTGCGCTAGCCAGGAAAGTCCCGCTAGGGACAGGCGAGATTTACGGTGTGACCAAAAATAGGTTAGAATTTTGACCAATGACCGAATCGATAACGTTTTCCAAGGCCAAGGCGCATCTGTCGGAGTTGGCTGAACTTGTTGAGCGAGAGCACGAACGCATCTTGGTAACCCGCAACGGACGACCTTCATTTGTCTTGGTCAGTCCCGACGATCTTGAGTCTATCGAAGAGACGCTGGACATCCTGCGGGATCCGGATCTTGTCGCATCCATCGCGCGTTCTCGCTCCGAGGCAGCGCAAGGCGAAACCGTACCGATGCCATACAGCGGGGTCCCCCGCCCCCGTGTATGAAATCAGGATCACACCCGAAGGCCTCCGCCATCTGAACAATCTCCCAGCAAAGATTCGTGACGTTGCACTTGCGGCTCTTTCGGGATCGATCAGTGAGAACCCACAACGATCAGGCAAAAAACTCGTCGGTGAACTCACTGGCCTGTACTCTGCTCGGCGCGGAGACTATCGAATGATCAACGAAATCGACGACGACACCAGAGTCGTGATTGTCCATCGGATCCAGCACCGTGACGTCGTCTATCGGAAACGGTGAGGTAATGAAATGCCCCATTTCATGTATCGCTATCTTTACATTGTGACCGAAAATCAACGCTTCCCGGTCAAAATAATCAGACCAACTTGAGTTCTGGGCTTCGCCTCTTAGTAGGCTTCATCTGATCTATCCTGGTAGCGATATCAATGAATGCTTGCTTTGCCTCTTGGTTGACATCGAAGTCCTCGGAAGCGGTGCCGGTATCTCCGGCTTTGCGCAGGTTTACCGATATTGGGATCTGACCGATCAAGGCTACAGAGATAGTATCAGCTAAAAGCGCTCCTCCCCCACTCCCAAAAATCTCGTAGCGAGTGCCATCATCACCTGTAAACCACGACATATTCTCGATAACACCGCGGACCGATAGACGAAGTTTCTTGGATGCATACGCTGAACGCTGAGCAACCCTTTGGGCCGCAGGTTGAGGAGTTGTTACTACAAAAATTTCCATATTGGGAAGGTACTGCGCAAGAGAAAGAGTCACATCACCCGTGCCTGGAGGCATATCAATTATCAAATAGTCAATCGCGCCCCACCATGAGTCAGTGAGAAACTGTTCGAGGGCTTTATGGAGCATTGGCCCCCGCCAAATTACAGGCTGGTCTTCAGCAACAAAATATCCCATTGAGAGACATCTTATGCCTGATTTCATGGGAGGAATGATGAGTTTGTCAATTGCCATGGGAGGATGATCAATTCCAAGCATCGCCGGTACTGAGAAACCATAGACATCCGCGTCAAGAATAGAAACCTTCTTACCTATGCTCGCCAGCGCTAGAGCTAAATTCACCGATACAGATGACTTTCCAACCCCGCCTTTACCGGAAGCAATTCCAAGGACCCTGGTATGGGCAGGCAAATTTGTAGCCACGCCAGTGTCGGAACCATGTTTGTGTCCAGCTGCCCCATGCCCTGCTGCCCCGTGCCCTGCCCCCTCATGATCGACTGCCCCATGCCCGGCCCCATCATGCCCAGCTGCCCCGTGAGAATCTGAGCCTGGAGCTGACTCAGCTAGCCCACCTACGACCCCGATGAGTTTGAGAGATAGCTCCAACTGCTCGGATTCATCCATTGGAACAAAATCAATCTCTAGACTTGCTTTCACCCCAGCCGACTCAAGGCCAGAAACTATCCTTGCACGTAGTTCATCGACCTGCGAGTAGCCGATACCTGGTAAGTGTATTGAGACGGAGATCGATTTGCGAGACTCTTTCACCTCGCTGATCATGCCAAGCTGGCCCATCGTTCTCTCTAATTCGGGATCTTCAACCGACTCTAAAATCTCTCGTAACTCCACGGAACTAGACTAGCCTTCTATTACGTATAAGACCGAACCGACCAAGAAATTACATTGAGTAAGAATTAGGCTTGCAACTAATGAACCAGTACTATTTCGACTACGCTTCAGCTGAACCGCTCAGGCCCGCTGCCAAAAAGGCAATTTTAGACTTTCTAGACTCCAATTACATAGGTGATCCAAGTCGTGTACATAGTGATGGTCGTAGTCTGCGGTTTCTTATTGAAGAGTCGAGGGATAAAGTTGCAAAGTTTTTTGGAGTTAGTTCTCGACAGATTATCTTTACCTCAGGAGCTACCGAATCTGTTCATTTAGCAACATATGGGGCAGTAAAAAAGCTTACAAACTCAGCTGAAAGCCCTGAAATTGCAGTAATTTCTTCGGCCGTTGAGCACTCAAGCGTCAAAGAGGCGGCGGCAACTTTTTCAAAGGTAGTAACGCTCGGAACAACACCGAGCGGCGAAATAGACATTGATGAATTAGGTAATTTGCTCACAAAGCAAAGTTCAACAAATAACTATGCACTCATCAACTGTCAGTACGCAAACCATGAGTTGGGAACGGTCCAACCTTTTAGGCAAGTGTTTGATATGGCACGTGAATATAATATACTCTCGCATTGCGATGCTGCTATTGCTGCAGGACACGTAAGGGTGGATTTCAATGAAATCGGTTGCGATCTCATGTCAATATCCGGGCATAAAATGGGAGCGCCACACGGTATTGGGGTCCTAATTGTCAAGAAGAGTCTACGTCTAACGTCTTTACTCAAAGGTGGATCACAAGAGCGAATGCGGCGAGCGGGTATGGAGAATATTATCGGAATCCTGGGATTTGCCGAGGTGTGTAACCAGTTAGAAGACTCACTTGAAGCCGAATTGGTCCAGCAAACGAGTCAGATGCGCCAATTAACAAGATTTGTCGATGGACATCCCTTGCTCTCAATTATTGGTCCAATGGAACCGCACAAGCGCTTAGCCAATCTAGTGTGCATTGAAACGGACGGTATTATGGGCGAAGCCGTTGTGATCGCTCTAGATCGAGCAGGTATATCAATCCACTCCGGTTCTTCTTGCTCGTCTGAAGTGATGGAACCCTCTCCAATACTTCGAGCAGTTGGGAGAAATCCAGACACCTCTATTCGTGTCTCATTTGGGTGGGATACCTCTCAAAAAGACCTAGACGCACTTATGACCGAGCTTGCCTCAGCGCTCGACGGCCTCAAGGGACTTGGCCGATAACTTTGAAGGGGAGGCACTTTTGAAACTCTTCCGCATTACAAAGACAATGACCCGAGATTCGGTCATTCCCGGGCCATTCGTCTCTCTTGTAGTTATGAACCGGCACGGTCGGTTTTCGACTTATTAGTCAAAAAGCCAGGCGCTAGTCTGTGACTCGCTAACGTGGCTGCCCCACTCTGGCTATGTCCAAGAATTAACCCAGTCCAATTGGGCCGGTCCAATCCATTCGGACCACTTAGACCATTCCAGATTTCATCAGCCGGTCTAATGTATTTATCGTCCTAATAAGCTAAAATGTCGATCAACACACGCACAACAATAAACAACATTTACACAACGAGGTTATTACATCCATTATATGGCAGGCGAACAAAAGAGAATGCGTCAAGGACTAGAAACGTGGTAGATACCTCAAACGGCCAATATCGCGTCCTGGTTGCCGACGATGATGATTCGGTGCGACTTTTAGTACGTAAGGTGCTTTCAAGATTTGGGTACCAGATACTTGAAGCAGCTTCGGGCCTGGAGGCCTTGCACGCAATCTCAAGTGATCTACCTGATATTGTTCTGCTCGACCTTACCCTTCCAGACATGGATGGAACTGAAGTACTAGAAAAGCTCAGGACAACTACACAGGTACCAGTAATTGTAATTTCCGGCCGCGATGAAGAACGAGACAGAATATTAGGACTGGACTTAGGTGCGGATGATTACTTGACCAAGCCGTTCTCAATTGCTGAGCTAGAAGCTCGTGTGAGAGCGGTAATGCGAAGAACGGGTTCTTCGATGGAAACAGATTCTGTTTCACAGATTGGAAATCTTATCGTGGACCGAGAGAAGAGGGTCGCTGAAATTGAAGGAGCTGCGATTCAACTTTCCAGACGTGAATTTGACCTCTTGGCCTTGTTGGCTACCAAACCAGGACGAGTTTTCTCGCGAGAAGAGATTCTCAATAGCGCCTGGGGATCTAAAGATGAATGGCAAGATCCAGCTACAGTAACTGAACACGTGCGTCGTATTCGTCTAAAGCTCTCCCAAATTCCTGGATGTACCTGTTCAATCGAAGCTGAACGAGGAATCGGCTACAAAATTATTGAAGTCTGAACACTTTACTTACTGCTAGTCGCTCGTATCTCTTCGATTGGAGCTTTGGCACGCTTAGAACCTGCAAGGATTTCCTCTGGAACATCTATCTTCATCCTCAAAAGTGAAGCACCGTTGGTTTTCCCTAAGTTATCACTACGTAAGCTCGAAGGAGCACCTCCTCCGAGGGCACCGTACATGACAAACTTGACTGCTAATACATTAGGTGCCAGATAACGCTCCACGTGACCAGAAACCATTGAGCCAAAATGCTTCTTCACGCGTTCGGAAGTCACTTGCTCAACCAAACACTCATAAGCCTTCTCACTATCAGCAAAAAGCGAAATATCCGATATATCGCCCTTGTCTCCGCAACGCACCCCATAAAGCTCTCTAAGCGCTATTTCCACTTCTATACCTCGGTAATCTCAATTTTTACATACGGGTCAACTTTGGAACGGTTCGCGGCAAACTGCGTAACTTTCAAGAGCTGGGTTGGTTTACCGTCTCTTGCCCGCCCAATTGAGGCAAACCCAGGAGGGCCGGATAAACCGAGTACACCAACCTCTCTGAACAGTGCCTGGGCCTGGGCTGGCTGTGCACATCGCCATGCAAGCCTACCTATCACTTCTGGCGGCTCATAAAGTGGATCGATCTCAACAGTTGGACCTCCATATCCGTTTACCCCAAAATACTCTTCCCACCACTCAAGGACCTCAACTCCGATTGCTTGAGCTCGATTTTTTATATAACGTATCGCTATACGAGCCTTGGCCTCGGCGTCTGGCCATGCGTAACCTAATTTCACCTCACAGCTAAAACCATTTGGCTTACAGGCTAAACCCTTATATGTAGTTGGCGGCGGACCACCAAGTGATGGTTCAATCAGAACACGGTCTTCACCAAGATCCTCTAGGGTTACTGAGGTAAAATCACATGTCACATCTGGATTCAAATAACTACTAGGATCATGGACCTCATAGAGTAGCTGCTCTCTAACCGTATCAAAAGTCACACGTCCACCCGTATCTTTAGGCTTTGAAATAATCGCTTGCCCATTTGGCTCGACATCACAATATGGAAATCCTATCCTGTCAGGATTTTTGTTTTCCCACCAAGCACCCGAATAGTTGCCTCCAGCTACCTGCCCAGAGCATTCAAGCAAGTGACCAACAACTACTCCTGATGCCAGACGATCATAATCTGTAAAGTCCCAACAAAATTCATAAATAAGTGGAGCTAGAAATAACGACGCATCAGCTACTCTTCCTGTGATGACTATATCAGCACCGGATTGAAGAGCTTGGACAATTGGAAGAGCACCTAGGTACACATTGGCAAATAGCAGATCTTGCTCAAGCGCAAAATCATCGGGCCTAGAAAGTACGTCATCACCTACGACAGTTGCAACTTTGAGCCCGTTTCCTCCTAGACTTCTCAAGGTCTCTACCGCGACCCTGCCAGCAGCAATCGGGTTTATGCCTCCAGCGTTGGTTACTACCTTGGTTCGGCGTCCAATAAGCACCTCTTGTGCGTTGGCCAAGTAAAGAGGAAGGTCCCTAGTGTAGCCGAGCGATTCATCACGGAGTCTATCTTTTTGCAATATAGCGAGTGTAAGCTCTGCTAATCCTTCAAAAATCAGGTAGTCCAAACCTACATTCAATAAATCGGCTAATGGAGCAAGTCCATCCCCATAAAAACCCTGACCCCCGCCAATCGAAACGGAACTCTTATTTACCACTACTTGTTTGCTCCATTCTCCCGCACGTAATCATTTACTTCATAGTAGGAATCAATCGACTCACCGGCGTCTCCCCAGTATCCGTCCAAGATGTCATAAGACATTAGGCCTTTGGAAACGTAGAAGTTGTTCACATCAGTTATTTCCAGTTCGCCTCGCTCGGAAGGAGTTAGGCGCCCAACAATTTCAAAAACATCTGAATCATAGAAATAAAGTCCGGTAACTGCATAGTTGCTCGGTGGATCAATCGGTTTCTCTATGATTTCAATGATTTTATCGACATCGAACTTTGCCACTCCGAGGTTTGACAGATGATCGGACTCATCAACCCGCGCAAGGGCAATTCGCGCTCCGATGCTTTGGTTGCTAAAATTGCTCACCATGGGCGCTATAGATTGTCCAAAGATATTATCTGCAAGTATGACTGCTAACTTATCTGACTCAACAAACTTCTCGGCTAGGCCAAGAGCTTCAGCAATGCCTCCAGGACGGTCCTGATAGCTATACATTAACCTATCTACGCCCCAATCCTCTCCATTGCCCAATAGACGTAGGAACTCCCCCGCATGGGTTCCACCAGTAACCAGCATTATCTCCGTTATTCCTGAATTTACAAATGCCTCAATCGCATAGGTAACCATTGGTCTGTCATAGATAGGTAGCAGATGTTTGTTGGTGATTCGAGTTAGAGGACGCATACGGCTTCCAGAGCCACCAGCAAGAATGATCCCCTTCAAGCTAGAAACCTAACGCTATAACTAGCAACTAGCTCTAACTTGTTTCCAAGTCTAGATATTTCCACCAACTAGTCCTTCGAGGGCCAACTGAGGATTCTCACTCTCGACACAACGTTTAAATCTTGCCGATATTGCACCTTTCATCTCTTGATGAGTATGAATCCAGAACCTACCGTTGCTAACTGCATCGACAACTTGCCCAGCAACAGTATCGGGGTCCATCCCATTTCCAATCAATGTTTGCATAAGATCTCTTGCATGTTCTGTGAACGCCCCGACTTCTTGACTTGTATCTGTACGAACGTAAGCGGGCTTGTTGCGTTGTGCATCGACAAGCGATGTTTTTACCCAACCGGGACACAACACGGACACACCTATCGTGCTTCCTATTATCTCTAGCTCTAAAAGCAACGACTCAGATAAACCAACGACTGCATGTTTAGTAACCGTATACGGAGTCGCCATAGGAAGTGCAACCAAGCCTGCCATCGAAGCAGTATTTACAATATGGGCTTCATCTTGTTCAAGGAGGATGGGAACGAAACTCCGAATGCCATTGATGACACCCCACAAATTAACGCCCAATACCCACTCCCACTGCTCATGGGTTTGCTCCCAGCTAGGACCACCAGTCACTACCCCGGCGTTATTGCACACTAAGTGTACTGCGCCAAAACTCTCAAGTGCTGCCTTGGCTAGGTTATCCACTGAGTCCGCATCTGAAACATCACATAGTACCCCGACAACCCTGTCTGGGTCTTTGCTTAGTAAACTGACGGCTTTATCAAGTGCATCCTTTTCGATATCGGCCATTACAAGCTTCATTCCTTGGGCGTAAAAAGCCTTGCAAAGCGCTAGACCAATTCCGCTTGCAGCCCCGGTAATTACCGCAACCCGTCCATCAAAATTTCTCATTGGCTCTTTGCAAAATCCATTAGTACTCCCTTGGTCTCTTTGACTTCATCTTCGTTCCCAAAAGGTGCAGCCACAAAGCATGTAACGCCGCTCTCAGCCAAATCCTCAAGATGTGTCCTAACCTCTGAACTAGTGCCAACTAGAGAAACTTCAGCCGGTCCATTAGCTCCTTCTCTATCTAACATTGCACGATAAGAAGGTAGAGTACCGTAAATCGAAAAAATTGAAGCTGCTTTTTCTCGGGCCTGCCCTTCGTTGGAAGTAACGCAAATCGGTAAACCGGCAACAACCATAGGCGACTCACGACCAGCCTGCTCAGCAGCGTTGCGAATCGTGGGAACAATGTGTGTTTTCAATGTATTGATACCAGTCATCCAGGTTGCTGTACCATCTGCTAGAGAGCCAGCGAGTTTTAGCATGACACTTCCAAGGGCTGCAATGATGATCTTAGGCGCAACGAAACCCCCTGGCCTTTCTAGCATTGCGTTCACAGAGTAAAAATCTCCATTGAAGCTCACTGAACCTTCTTTCAGCAATGGAGTAATAGCTTGAACATACTCTCTCATGGTTGATGCTGGCTTTGAAAAGTCGATACCCATCATGGTTTCAATAACTACTTGATGTGATAATCCAATTCCAAGAACAAATCGTCCATCACAACTATCTTGAACCGACATAGCCTGTTGAGCCATAGTCAAGGGATGTCTGGTATAGATCGGAACGACGAAAGTGCCGATTGTAACCTCAGGCACGCTCGACCCCGCTAATGCGCTTGCGGTCAGCGCATCAAAGCCAAAAATATTGGAGAACCAAACCGAATCAAACCCATCCTGGGTCGCTTTCGAAACTTCATCGAGAACTTGGGAAGCTCTCGACCCTGACATAATTCCTAAACCTATATCCACGTACCAGAGCCTACCCCCGTGCTTGTATATGTGCGACTTGAAGACTTAGAAAATATACGACAGCATTTGCTCGCCCGTTTCTTCCCGAAATGCACCGATAAGCCTCGCACCTTCAGATTCATATAAACGCCGTGCTGGGGAAAGCTCCTCCAGAACTACCAATGCTGGAACCTGCATCAACTCTTCTTCGATGACATGGATTGCACGTCGGAGAAGCTGTCTACCAATTTGTCGTCTTGTATAATCAGGATGAACACCAAGTCTCTTGATAATTGCCAGATCGTCAATCCTTAGTGGCCTATCCCCTTTCTTCTCATTATTAAATTCCGCTGATTCTGAGAATACTCTTTCCCAATACTTCTTAGAATCTTCTCCAGAGATACTCCTCAGATCTTGAATTTCTATATGTCCTATTACGTGATTATTCCTCCCAAGTATGTATACAAATCTAGTACTCTCGAATCCGCGATCGAGCCACTTCTCAATTCCGCCAATACCAGGTCCATATGTGGAGTCAATAAGCTTCTTCGGCGGATACTTTCCTTTAGTCGCTCTCTGAATTTCATCAAAAAGCTTGACCACAGCGCCTTCATTGCTTTTTTCTAAAGCAACAATTCTGCCGAGTTTCATACGAGTAACCCTAGTAATCCTATTCTTCTCGGTATCAAGGTCTATCTCCACGAGCGCCTGCTGAAGCTTACTAAACGCGTACTCATCGTTACTCCTTAGCTTTCGAACCCTAGCTATCTCGGCTCGGGTTAATACATCCTGCTTCAATCCGGCAAGTGCCTTACGATCGATCAAGAAACCTGATGATCTCATTACAATTAGTTTATCAACTAGAACCTCCAACTGATCATAAATTGTTGGATCTTCCCTGCGGATATGCCGAATAAACGATGCGTAATCTCGATAGACTCTCAATAGGAGTCCACCTGTCATTTTGTTGAAAGTCTCAAGATCAAACGCCCCGTCATTTAGACCTGCAGCTTGGTGCTCCCAAATCTCCAATAGATTAAGTAGGTCTTTCCCGGTCTCCTCGTCCAGACGCGGTATAGCTCCTTGAAGTGGACCTATGGCGTACCTGAGGTTTCTTGCTCTTTCTCTGTTGGATTGAAGATAGGAAAGGGTCGCCGCCTGTCGTTGTTCGACAAAGGACTGTTGGGCAGTCTTCTTGGTCGCTCTTGCTGCTAAAAACGCGGCAAACGCGCTAGCAAATGTGCCCAAAATCCCCAAGTCGCTGTAGTAAGCCGGTATGCCCATTTTCACTACAGCTTAGTTCAAACTTCAACCCTTACTCTGAAAAAAATCCCCTAATTTTTCAACCAACATTGCAAGTTTATAATTAACTCGGTAGTCCTCATCTAGGACCAAACTAAATAGATCGAATGGCGACAGGCCTAGGGAGTCGATTCGAGAGCTGGCTCAGATCGTCCGGATCTGACGTTAGAATGGTCGACCTACTTTCCGAGGCAACAGCGACTAGGTGCGCGTCGAAAACATCCGATCAACTTCGTCGGCTACGCGACGGCGAGAAGCTTCAGGTTCGGCTTCGGTAAATGCTCCGTGCTGCTTCTCCCACGCTGCAACAGCGCGCAACCCGTCTTTGATAAGTAACGCACGTCGGGCTGCTTGGGTCAGCATCAACTGTTATCGCCAATTTAGTGACGGGTTTCCACGAGGCATATTCCAACTATACTACTACAATAGGAGGGTTACCAGGGCCAATTCTGCCTGGAGATAAGTTGAAACAGCTAGTTACTTCTTGAGTGTTGCGATCTTGGTTAAATCGACCACTCTCGGTCTGCGACTACAGTGAACATAGGTGTTTCTGAGTAAAATGAAACTGAGCCATCACTACTATCCTGGGTGATTTTCTGCAATTGGTTGTGCAATGTAACTCTAGTGCGGGTAAAGCCTAACTGTCTCAATGAATCAACTACCGAGCCAGGAGACATTGCCCACCATAGATTCGAAACTTGTCTCGACCCCGGTGCCCATAACGAGACATGCTCAAGTGAGTCACGCGCAAACGAACAACTTTCCTTGGAATAAACTTCGGTTACAACTATTCGCTTTCGAGTAATTGATGCAGCTTGCGACATTGCTTCCCATGGATCGCGAAGGAAGGACAGATAGTTCGGGAAAATAGAAATATCAAACATTCCCAAATCGGCTGGCAGATGATAAATATCGCCGTAAACCATTTTTGCATCAAAGCATCCGATCCTCTTGTGATACCACCAAGAATTTTGGACCGCTCCTTGTGCTCTTAGTAGTTCATTGGCGCACGACACGCTCTCTTCAGGTTTAGCAACGATTACATCGGGAGTTAGGTCATAGCCAATATCAAACCCGACTACTTGAGCACCTTGGGAAGCCATATATGATGTTAGATAACCACTTTGGGGCCCAAGTTCTAGAACTCTTCGCGATTGGAAATTGGATACACCTAAATATGGTTCCTCTCGACCACGGATATCCCACAGACCATCAATTGTTTTTCCAGCTTCACTGTTTATGCTCTGAGTAAAAATACAGTCTTCCATCGTTAGCGATGATCGCTCTTGAACCAACTGCAACTGAAAAGAATCCTCAAGTTGACCTAAGTAGTTTGAAGGAGGTGCTATCGGCCAATACAATTTTGGCCTAGATGGAATGATTACAACTCGTTCGATATCATCGTCTAACCCAAAGTGTGGAGTAGAACTCGCTCCTCTGCCAGGAGTTCGGATTGGACCTCTCTTGTCCAGATCATGGTGAGATCTTCTTTGACTCGGGCGACGGTGGCGATGGGTAATCCGGTCAGCTATTGAATGGGCAGAGATCATTTAGGCAGTCCTCAATCTAATTTTACTATTTACTTTTTCCTACTACTCTACCCGATAGAAACCCTAAATCGCCGCAACACCAATGTGGTGGATACTGCCCTTTTTGTTTGGCGCTCGACTGCTCCTCAATCATCCTTTTTGAAAGGTTAGCTGCTCGGAGTGGGCGACATGCATGGCAACTATTGACCGAAATCGAGCCGCAAGCCGACGACTTTAGTCGTGGGTCAAGGATCGCTTGACGATGTCGTACCCCAGTTGTATAGTTGATTCTAACTGGTGGCGAGAACCAAGCCACCAACAATTAGCAGTACCGCCCGGAGCTTTGGCTCCGCGCATACCCCAGGGCCTGGGGCATGGCATCGGAGAAACAACCGATGTTGCTCGTCTAAGTCCACCTAAAGTGGCAGCGAGAACTTCTTCAAGTGGAGGCAGCGTAAGTTGTCGCCACCGAGGGAATCCCACGACTTTAGTCGTTGGGAGGAGGTCAAACAGAGGGGATTACCAGGTGGCCAGGACGGATAGGCCCTTTACCCCCAGATGGATCAAGGTCTGCACGGGCTGCATTGGAAAGGACGATCTCGCGATCCTCCCAGGCATTATCAGTCGAATACGCTTGGACTTGACCGATCCAACTGGACCCATCAGTCACAATAACTTGAGCAGATACAACGTCGTCAGGCGATGTTTTAGCGAGGAATTGTTGCCAGGCAGATGCTCGTGATGACTCAAGTGGCCCATAGAGAAGATTGGCAAGAAATTTCCAGTACAGCCGGAGAATCCCAATCGCTATTAGCAATTCGACAAAACCGCACACAGTTGCAACAAATAGTGTGGCGATGTTCGGTGGTCGCCCGCTCAAGAACCATTGCCGCAGATCGCGATATCCATTTCGATCAAATTCATAAAGCAAGGCTGCAGTAACGAGCGTAGCCGGAAGGCTACATAAGATACTCCATAGGACACCGCGACCAATTTCGCGAAATGTTGAGTCATTAGACCGCCAACTCTGACGCTGTTGGACTCGCTCAGCCCACGGGATGCCTGGGGCGACAAAAATCAGGAACGCGATGATCGCCGAACGATTTGTTGGAACCATTGCCTCTCCAGCTAAGGTAATTGCTGTAACTAGTCTTCAGAACTATTGGATCCGGTAGGCACCTGGTGCTGTTCGACTCGCTGCTCACTTATTTTGGTACTGGAAACGGTTGAGTCAGGAGGCACAAGGCCTAACGACCCCCAAACAACGGCGGGCTCTGCATCACCAGCATCTTGGATCCGCAGCCCTTTCCCGCTATCGGATCTAGCAATCTTCGTAGTGCCACTAGCTGAAGCCATGCCATCAGTATACGCCGATCTATCGCTCACATCAAGCTCCGCGAGTAATATACGAAGTTTCAATACAGTGGGTAGCTACTTCAATTTAAGCCTTACAACGCGTTTCACGATTATTTCATACATGTTACCAAGCCTAGATATGATTAATTTGATTAGGAACCGGTAGGTGATCTTGCTTATATGCGCTTTCGAGCACGGGTGCTACAACCCTAAGGAACCTTTTTGACGTGTTGTATTTCAAGAATTCATTGAACTGCGCTATGGCCTGGGATAATTCACCGTAATCTTGGTAAAGTATCGCTCCCAAGAAGTATCTTGCATCCGGATATGTTGGAGCGAAGTCAACAGCGGCTGCCTCCCTATTTCTGGCCTGGGTAATAAGCACACTTGACTTTTTGGAGATCTGGTTGCTTGATTTGGCGGTGCCTGTCTTTGCCTGGCTGGCCGTAATATTTCTTGATGCAAGTTCGATAATCCAGCCGCTATATGCAAGGGCTTCTGGCTGGCTAGGATACTTAGCAAGTATCTGGTTATAGAGATTCAGTGCTTGACTAAACTTGCCACTTATCTCCAAAGTCTGGGCCTGCGAAAGGGCTCGTTGCAACTTCTGTTTAGATGACAGATCCAGTGACCCGCTCGCAGACTGTCCGGGAAGCCTACCTGAAAGGTTTGCCTCAACCACTAGAAAACTGCCTAGCGCTAGGCCAACCAGTACCAATGTGACGCCCCAAGCCTTGAGTCGCCGACCCTTTGGCTTAGTCGAAGGTGTGATGGGCCAAAACTTGAGTCGCCGACCCTTTGGCTTAGTCGAAGGTGTGATGGGCCAAAACTTGAGTCGCCGACCCCTTGGCTTAGTCGAACGGGAGTTGCCAAGTGACTCACTGAGAACTTCAGACATACCTGACTCGTGCTCCTCCGTTTCGTTTTGACAAAGCATCTTTTCATACTTGGCCTTGAGTAACTCAAAGTCGTCTTTGGATATCTCCCCTGCGTCCAACTCCTGTTCCAGATCACGGAGAGAAAGGTATACTTCCTCGTGCTTATTGGAGCCCGGCTCGGCAAAGTCCACTATTTTACCCAACTCTTGCGCCTGGACCTGAGGTAGTAAAACCGGATCAGCACTCCTAACCCGGCCAAAATCACAATCACGGGTACTAACCACACAAATAAAGTAATACCACTTCTCTGCGGTCTGAGAAGTATTGATGACCCGTAGCGTTCCACAAGACTATGCTCTACTTGATCCAAGGTCATGCCACCAATTACATCCTTGGTAATTGTGTTCTTGAGATCCTTGGCAATAGGAGCCGAAGATGCCTCTACAGAGAGTCCATCACATACCGGACAACGTACTTGAGAAGCAATTTGAGATACTCTCTGAGCTACCGAAGTGCCAGAGCTTCCTCCACTAGCTCCAACGTAAAGACTTGCTGCGATAGCAACCGCCAACAGTATCCAGATTACGTAAATGTGTCTTTTCTTCATAGATTTAGCAACTAAGACATTCGCTCTCGTCTTAGTCTATTGATCACTTTTTCAAGTCCCGTATTTGTAACTGGTCCGTTTATATGTGCAACAACTCTTCCGGTAGGAGAAATGATAAAAGTGGCGGGGGGGCCGGTTACGCCATATCGTATTGCAATCTTTTCGCCTGGATCAGAAATGGCAGGATAGGTAGCACCCGTCTGGCGCAGAAAGTTAGCCGCGGTTGAATTGACGTCTTCAAACTCTACGCCGATCAACGTTGCAATTGCGGCCCGCGACTCTTGGTAGTAGAACTCCTCTAGATATGGAGCCTCTTGCTCACATGGAGTACACCACGACGCAAAAAAATTAACCACAACATACTCGCCCCGAAACTTAGATAGCGACACATTTGCGCCTGAAACAAGGGACTTTCCTTCGATCGAAGGGGCAACTTTGCCGACCAATGGAGAGTAGGCTTGATAATCAGTTGCCTGGGGTAGACTCGCCCCGATGGCAACCGATGCGATCACAGCTGCCACAACTACAGCGCCAATAATTATCAGTTTCTTTCTAACGCTCATCTTCGCTCCTGCCAATAGATAACGCTAGCTTTCTCTTAGAACTCAACGCGGTTGGATCCAAGAGCGCCATCAGAGTGCCTAAGGCCACAATAGCTCCACCGATCCAAATCCATTCAACCATACTCTGAACCACGACCCCAATCTCGGCCACACCATTCGCGTTGGCCGGGGTCATATCAATTGTCAAATAAAGATCATTTGTAACCGATGAATCGACGGCAGGAGTCCCAACGCTTGGACCTCCTCCTTGGTACTGCGATAGCGCTGGCTTGAGGATCCTCGAATTATCAACCAAAATCTTAGCTTCTATCGCTGCACGATTAGGATATTTCACGTCTTGGACACCCATGTACTCGATTCTATGTCCGAAGTATGAAACGGACTCATTAGGTCTCATTGCAAATTCGGCTCGATGCCCAAATGATAAGCTTGATGCCATTGCACAAGCAACAACAAGTACGCCAAGATGCACAATCATGCCCCCGCCGCTGCGTCCAAGCAGGCCTGTAATACCCCTGCGCCTAATCTCAATAAGTAGCTGCCGAATTGCCGATGTTGCCCCAAAGCCAGCGAGAAAGTAAACGATTAATGGCCCCAGACCTCGCACTCCAAATCCAACACAGACTAGGAGAATAACTGTACCGCTCGAAAGTGGAATAGTTAGTCGCGACATTGCCAGCTCGGTAGTTGCAGTCCTCCAGGGTAAAACCGGCGCTATCCCCATTAGAATAAGTAACGTGACTATTATCGGCATGGTCATCTCATTGAAATAGGGGCTGCCCACTGTCACCTGTTTGGATGTAACTGCTTCTACAAAAAGTGGAAATATAGTACCTAACAAGATCACCAGCCCCAAAGCGCCAAATGCAAAGTTATTAGCAAGAAATAAACCTTCGCGAGAAAGTGGCGCATCAATCTGAGATGGAGATCGAAGCCGATCTGTTCTCCATACAATCAAAACAACACTCGTAACGACACTTAGACCAAAAAAGGCTATTAGATAAGGACCAATGTCAGAGTTGGAAAAGGCATGTACTGACTCAAGAACACCTGAGCGCGTCAGGAAGGTACAGAGAATTGTGAGTGCAAATGTTGAACATATAAGCGATACATTCCACATTTTATATATCCCACGACGATTATGCGCGATCACCGAGTGAAGAAATGCAGTTGCAACGAGCCAGGGGACGAATGCCGCATTTTCAACTGGATCCCATCCCCAGAACCCACCCCAACCCAGCACTTGATAGGACCACCAAGCCCCAAGCAGTATTCCAGTCCCAAGACACCCCCAGGCAACTAGTGTCCACCGGCGAACATCCCTCGACCACTCAACTCCAATGTCACCTGTGGCGAGTCCGGCAATAGCAAATCCAAAAGGGATAGTAAAGCCCACCAAACCCGCGTAGAGAAGTGGCGGGTGAAAAGCAACTAGAGGATAGTCCTGGAGTAGCGGATTGGGACCGAGCCCATTGACCGGCGGATGGGTTAGCGTCAGAAATGGGTTAGACGGGCCAAGCATGAGACCAAAGAAAAACAGTGATACCACCAACCCCACCAAGATCACCCAAGCAGCAACTAGTGTGTTATTGCGCCTCGATAAATACCAGCTGGCGCATGCAATATAGATAGCCAGCACTAAACCCCAGAGTAATATGGACCCTGACAGTGAGGACCACATACCCGTTATTGTATAAAGGAGTGGGGTCTGTAACGAATTATTTTGTTCAACATATACAAGAGAAAAATCGTGAGTTATCAGACCATGCTCAAGAGCTCCAGTAGCTACCAGAGCACCAGCGAGCACCCCAACAGCATAAATCACAGGCAAGGATCGATTTTCCAAGGAAACTTGGCCTGATGAATTGCTCGTCTTGACCTGGTGATAGATGCTTCGTGCTAAGACAACGATTCCGAAAAGCGAGAATAAGAAAGCAATGAGTATGCCACTGTAGCCAATTTCTACATTTATATCGTGCATCAACCTATAACTATTACTTTGAACTGTAAGGCGACCGAACCCGATTCGGGTGGGCAGCGACATACTGGGCCGAATGTTTGACCATGATCTGATTACTCTCGAAGGTAATTCCCTGAAAATGACCAGCAAGTACTACTGGAATCTTTGCCTGGAAAAGTTGTGGTGGTGAACCGGTACTTACAACGTGCACCACTACTCCCTTGCTTTGAATCTCAAAAGTTAACTTATTGCCAAATCGCCGAATTGTTCCCGGCACTACTGCACCTTCGATATTGAAGTCCTGTGAACCAAGTTGGGCACGGTCAGCAACAGCTTGGTTTGCAGTTTGAAAATACTCTAAAGACGACCCCAAACCCTTAGCAAGAACAAATGCAATTGCCCCAACGATCAATAAAATAGCAATGGCGAGTCGAACTTTCTTCCTCTTCTTCATTTTCAAATCCGGACGCAGCCTTGACTCATTGTGTTGCTGATGAATGAATCATTAGGTAATTGAATCGGATGGATCACGCTCAACATTGGAGGCCGAAATCTTAGCAATTGAACTTTTTAGCCGTTGCTTCTTTATGAGAATAAACATTGAATATAGAGTCAATGTTGAAAGCACAATTATATATCCTGCATCAATATATTTCAATGAATCGCCTTATTACTATTTAGAAACATAAGCTTCGTCACGTCGCTCTTGAAGAGCATTATCAAGCCAGACAGAGGCCAAATAGTCTTGAGCCCTTATTGTCTCATAGCGAACCCAAGCCATCCACACATAAACTAGAGTAAATGACACAAACCCTAATAGCAATGTCCAAGCCATTTGGCCGTGTATTTCAGGACTGAGCGTAGGATTCAATACCGTAGGAGGCTGGTGTAAGCTCCTCCACCACAAGACAGAAAAATGTACAATCGGTACATCTACAACAGCGACAAGCGCTGCTATAGCAGAACGTTTTGCCCTTAGAGTTGGATCAACTATTGAATTACGCAGTACGAGATAACCAATATAGAGGAGAAATAGTAATGCGGTAGTAGTCAGCAAGGGATCCCAAGTCCACCACACTCCCCATGTCGGCCGTCCCCAGATGGACCCAGATACCAAAGTTAACCCAGTAAAAACTACCCCGACTTCTCCTGATGCCCCAGCTATCCGATCCCATAGCATAGAACGAGTACGCTTCCATAGATATAGCGCACTGGCTAATGCGGTAACCCCAAAGGCCAGAAAGGCAACCCATGCTACAGGAGGATGCAGGTATATCAATCGGACTAAATTACCCATGAACTTATCCGGAGGCGTGACCCAGAGTCCCAGCCAAACTGTCAATCCCACACCAACAATGGCGACAAATCCGACAACCCTAATAACTGTTGGAATACGTGGCTCAATCAAGTTGGTCTCCACCCGATTAGGTTGTTTCAAGAATCTGCTCATATAAAATTGTTCCTAGAACACAATAGATTACCGCAAAAGCAATGAGAATTCGGAGCCAGACAGCTCCCTGGGAAGAATAGCCATTGATGGCAAGTTGCCAAGCTCGACTGGCAGCTAGCAGGACTGGTGCAACTATTGGGAAGAAGAGAAGAGGCAGCAAAGTTTCCTTGACGTTCGAAGATTTAGTCAGCGCTCCGTAAATTGTCCCAGAGCTAGCCAGCCCCACGGTTGCAAAGAACCCAGAGATAAGCAGTATTGCCAATCCGTTCAGCACAAGATGAAAAACGAGAAAAGTAGCTACCCCAAGAACTATCTCTAAAACAATTAGCTCTAATACGACAGCAAGAGTCTTGCCTAGAAACATACCGCCCAAATCAATTCCGCAAAGCCTAAGGGCCTCACCTGCCTCATCTTGAGATTCGATACTGCTCGATCTCTCAATTGCTAAAACGCAGGCAAAAAGTATCGCAACCCAGAAGAGGCCGCCACCGGCATCTCTCAACAAAGTCGAGTTTGCATTGAGCGCTATCCCAAAAAATATCACTACAACTAATGCAAATGGTACAACCTGATTTAGGATGACCCGAGAGCGCATCTCAATAATGAGATCCTTTTTGGCTATAAGTAACGCATCACGCCACATCGCTACCGCCATGACTAATGATAGTTCCCCCAACCATCTCGACTCGACGTGTTGCAAGTTTCTCTATTCGATCAACTTCATGACTAACAATAAGTATCGTCGTTCCCTGTTTTGACAAATCCTCAACTATTCCATCAAACAACTCTCGCCCCTTGGCATCCAGCCCTGAGTGGGGTTCATCGAGAAGCCATAACTGCGGCGACCTCACCATCAACGTCGCAATTGCTACTCTTCTTGCTTGACCTGTAGACAGCTGGCTAACTTTTGATTGCCTAACCCTATTGGTTATTTGCAATTTCTCAAGAGTCGTTTCAAGAAGATTCAAGTCAGAGCGGCTGGCCTTTGCAAAGAATCGTACGTTCTCTTCTGCACCTAGATCAGCGTAGAGGTGATTAGAATGGCCCAGGATTGCAACTCGTCCTGCAAGGCTATCCCGCTCGCCAACTATGTCACTCCCTAAAACGGAGGCTTTACCATGGTTTATCTGGACAAGTCCGGCCAGAACTCGCAATAAAGTAGTCTTGCCTGCACCGTTTGGACCGTAAATAGCCAAGACCTCTCCTCTGGCAACATCCAAGTTCACGCCAGACAAAGCCGGGAAATTCCCCAGCAAACAGATTACATTTTCCATGCTTATGACTTTATTGTCTGACACAAAAGTTCCTCAGCGGCCTAGCTAACAGTCAGACGAGATAAATGAAGGTCATTCATAATTTGGCTGAACCAAGATGCAACCAGAGTCGTATCTCCCAAGATCAATAGAACTCCCCATCCGCCGAGGACAATACCCGATCCAATCGAAACTGAACGGTAGTGAGATTTGAGCCAAGTGAAGATGGTGCTGGCCCTCCCCCATGCAACTCCCGCCAAAATAAATGGGACTCCCAGACCAAGCGAGTAGACGCAAAGTAATGCCATTCCGCCGGGAAGTGTTGCCTTCAGTGCCGCAATTGAAAGTACCGCCCCTAGAACCGGTCCTATGCAAGGTGTCCATCCAAACGCGAACGCCATACCCATAATCGGAGGAGCGATAGAACCAAAGCGACTTGGTGAAATATGAATTCGTCGCTCCATTGATAAGACCCCGGGCATTATACCGGTAACAATCAAAAGGGCAACACCTACAATTAATACTCCTGCAACGATATCCAAAACGCGACGATGTGAAACCAATAATCCTCCAAGCGATGAGGCTGCGGCACCGAGAAGGACGAATACTAAAGTAAAGCCAGCAATAAAAAGTAACGTTGTTCTAAGAACCCTCTTCAACTGCGCATTACCAGATGTAAGATTGGGCGTTTCAATCCCGGTGATCATTCCAAGGTAACCAGGTACCAACGGTAGGCAACACGGAGAGATGAAGGACAGCATGCCCGCCCCGAAAGCGGTGAGCATCCCTAATGGATTAGCGGAAATGGTGAGAACCAACGAAACAGGCACGTTGGTCTAATAGTTTACCAAACGCGCCGGAAAGCTCTGATATTTGTGGCTTGCCTTGAAAATTGTTTTCAAATATTCGCACTACCAGCGCGTTTGTCGCGAATCGAGATCGTCCGTTCAACCAGCGTGCTTGAGCGCCGAGCGCTCGATCTGCTGCGCCCGCTGGTAACTGATTCCTGTCAGGGCTGCTGCGTCTCGCAGGGTGAGACCCTCTCTGCGCAGGGCAATTACCGCATTGCGCACGGCGTCGCTCGCCGCGCTCTTGATCTCCTCGGCTTGCTGACGCAAGGCGACCGCTTCACGCGCGACGGCGCCAGCTACGCCTGGGTAGAGCGCCTCGGTCGCAAGAGTGTACGTGCCGTGTTTCTCCCCGGTCATCAACTCAATAACCTCGGCTACATCACCTGGCACCTGATCGAGGCGTCGCGCCTGGCTGATCGCGCCTGGCAGTTCGGGTACCGTCACCACCCACCAGCCAGTGGGGTCCCACTCGCATTGCACCGTGTAGGTCTTCATCGTCCTTCCTCCAGCCATCTCTCGCCAAACTCAGTGGCCAAGCTCGCCTGGATCGCCCGTAAGGTTCCCGGGGCCTGCTGCTTTACGCCTGCTTTGATTATGCATCTATGTCCTCCGGGGGCTCGCCACTTCTCATGGGAGCCGACCACCGCCACCTTCTCGCAACCCATCGCTTGGAGCAAGATACGCAAGGCCCTGGTACTGATCGGCTTCACTGCTCCAGTCTATCGGGTAGCCATCGGCCTGTCAATCTACTAGACTACGGGCTATCCATCTGATCGGACTTGCGGCCGTGTGACAGGTCGGGTCGGAAAGTTCCATCGAACTCGGACCCTTTAGGGCCCGAGAAGTTCACAACTGGGCTTTCACCAGTTTCATATCTGCATCAACCATTGTTTCTACTAAGTCTTGGAAAGCAACATCAGGGGTCCACCCAAGGACTTTGCCTGCTTTGGAAGGATCCCCAACCAGCAGGTCAACTTCCGCTGGCCTAAGAAACTTCTTGTCGACCTCAACGTAATCCTCGTAATTCAATCCTACGCAGGTGAATGCTAACTTACAAAACTCACCAACCGAATGGGTCTCGCCAGTAGCAATAACATAGTTATCCGGTTCATCTTGTTGAAGCATGAGCCACATTGCTTTGACGTAATCTGGAGCGTAACCCCAATCTCTGCGCGCGTCCAAATTGCCCAAACTAATCTTCTTCTCAACGCCTAATGCAATTTTCGCAGCCGTATTAGAAATCTTACGGGTAACAAACTCTAATCCTCTGCGCGGACTTTCATGATTGAATAAAATTCCCGACGAGGCATGTAGACCATAACTCTCTCGATAGTTAACGGTTATCCAGTGACCGTAAACTTTTGCGACTCCATAAGGGCTTCTTGGGTAAAACGGTGTGTCTTCTTTTTGAGGAACTTCTACCACCTTGCCAAACATCTCGGAAGACGAGGCTTGATAAAAGCGGATTTCGGGATTTGCAATACGTATCGCATCCAACAACCTAGTTACGCCAAGTGCAGTACTTTCTCCTGTGAACACTGGTTGATTCCATGATGTTTGCACAAAGGACTGAGCAGCCAGATTGTAAACTTCGCCAGGCTGCCACTCTTGCAGTAGGCGAATAA
The DNA here is from genome assembly GCA_021827485.1 of Actinomycetes bacterium. GTDB lineage: Bacteria > Actinomycetota > Acidimicrobiia > Acidimicrobiales > JAKAVM01 > JAKAVM01. Next base: position 102,971 of record JAKAVM010000106.1, on the reverse strand, counting down.
GAGATACTTCGTCAAGTAAATCACCAGCGACAAGATTTACTCGATCCTGGATATGCGCTATTCGCTCAAAATTAACAGTCGATGAACGACGCACCATCCCGACTACTTCATAGCCTTTATCCAGTAAGAACTCAGCCAAATAGGAACCATCCTGTCCGGTGATTCCAGTTATTAGTGCCTTTTTTGGCCCAGCCATCTCCCAATTTCCTTTATCTCTATTGTTCCACTATTTATTGGAACTGGTATCAACAATTTTCTTTTTACCAAGCCGAACTTTCTCCACCGATTTCTCTCACTCTTGCCAGCTGGGTTTTCTCTTGTCCATAAAAGCTGTGATTCCCTCTTGGGCATCACCACTCATTGCCGTCACACTCAACATCGCTTGCAAGTACTTCAAAGATTCTCGGCAGCCAAAACCTAGTACGTTGTAAAACGAACTTCGGCCTAGAGCCATAGCTTCAGGCGAACAAGAAGCCAACTGTTTAGAAATAGTAGCAACTGCCTCGTCTAAGCGGTCAGTTTCTACCACTTTATTGACAAATCCCAGCTCAAAGCCCTCATCTGCTGATACTTTCCGGCCAGTCATCATAAGTTCCAGAGCGACTTTCGGCGCCATAGAACGCAAAAGTGGGACTGTTATCATATACGGCCACAGACCCACATTGATTTCTGGCGTCCCAAATTGCGAATCTCGTGATGCAATAACGATGTCACATGCCATTGCTAATCCGAAGCCACCGGCAAGGCAGTAACCGTTCACCTTAGCGATCGTTGGTTTCCCCAACTCCCATAGCCGAATAAATAGATCTGCCAATGCGCCGCGGGCTGCGTGATCGTCTACGGTTGAATTACTCTGGGTTGAATTGCCCTGGGAGGTCAGTTTATGTTCAATGGTGCTTTGCCCTTGACCAACTTCTCTGTCATGTTTTTCTGAGTGAAACATCGTCGACAAATCAGCCCCTGAGCAAAAAGCCTTGCCCCCAACACCTGTTAGCACCAAGACACGAATCGACCTATCAACTCTAACCAACTCAATAGCACTGGTCATCTCATCAATGGTTGTCTTTGAAAGTGAATTACGCTTAAAGGGTCGATTGATAGACAAGGTCGCCACCTTATCGGATACCTCAAAAATTATTTCAGTATAGTTTTGCTGCATAACTCTCAGTCTTTCTACTCATCCAAACGTATAAGGTCTTCTAAGGTTTCTCGACGTGCGACCAGTCGTGCATCTCCTTGACGAACAAAAACTACAGCAGGTCTGGGAACCTTATTGTAATTTGAGGCCATAGAGTATCCATATGCTCCAGATACTGGGGTAGCGAGGATGTCACCGACTTCAATATCTGCCGGTATATTTGCTCCTTTCACGATGAAATCTCCAGACTCACAATGCTTGCCTACAACGTCTACAACTTTATCACGAACCACCATATACTCTCGAGGCAAAAATACTTCATACCCACTTCCATATAAAACTGGTCGAGGATTATCGCTCATGCCCCCATCCACTGAAACAAAAGTCTTTGAGTCCGATACGTCTTTGATGGTTCCAACGCTGTAAAGTGTGATCCCGGCCTGAGCAACAATTGAGCGTCCTGGCTCAGCTGTGAGTTTCACATCAGGAGCAATTCCTACCCTGTTAGCGCTATCACGAACGCTTTGTGCCCAACTCGTGATGGAAGGAGCAACTTCACCTTCAACATATGCCACCCCAAGCCCTCCGCCGATGCAGATTTCACCAATATCGAGGCTTTTTGCAAAATCAGCCACTGTCTCTAAGGCTAGAGCATAGGAAGACTCCGCAAAGATTTGACTACCAATGTGAACGTGAATCCCGACTAAGTCGAGATGACTTATTTGCTCGACTAGTTTTACGGCCTTTTGCGCGCTTTGCGACTTTAGGCCAAATCCAAATTTGGAGTCATCTTGACCTGTTTGGACAAACTCGTGGGTGTGAGCTTCAATCCCAGGTGTAACTCGGATCATCACACGACATTTTCGGGATAAATTGCGCAAACGCTCGATTTCGTCAAAAGAGTCAATTACGATCTTCCCTACTGAATTGTCAAGCGCAAGCTTCAACTCCTCGTCTGATTTATTGTTTCCATGCAACACAATTGCCGATCCCTGGACCCCAGCCTGCAAGGCGACGTAGAGTTCTCCAGCCGTAGAGACATCCAAATCCATACCCATCTCATAAGCTAAGCGGGCCATTTCTTTGCACAGGAAAGCTTTGGTTGCGTATGCTACTCCCGGTCCCCACGATGAGACGGCTTCATTACATCTCTGTTCGATATGTTCTTGATCGTATACGAATAACGGAGTACCAAACTCCTCTGCCAGATCTTCAAGCAAGATACCTCCGATCTTCAATGCTCCCGAAGGAGAAGAAGATGCGCAATCCGGAAGGAGATATGTAGGGAGAGGATTACTAGACACTGATCACATCGAATCTGGAAGAGAAACGCCAAGTAGCCCCAGGCTTATAGCTAATGCAATTCTACAAGCCTCGACTAACCAAAGCCTTGCCTGAGTGAGTTCTGGAGGCACGGATTCACCGATCACATGACAGTCATGGTAAAAGCTATGGAAACGATCTGCAATCTTGCGAGACTGATTGGTTATTTTGAAGGGTTCTCTAAGTCTTGCACAATCAGCTATCACTTCAGGCAACTCTTCAATAGACCTTATTAGGTCTAACTCTCTCGGATGGACCAGGCAGCTAAGATCAACTGTTTCAATCTCACTTCGATCTATACCCCTCTCTTGACGAACACGCTCAATCGAGGCAATTCTGGCATGAGCATATTGAACGTAATAAACAGGATTATCCATGCTTTTTGAGCGGACTAAGTCAAGATCCAGTGTCGTCGACTCATTTATCGACTTGGCAAGAGAGAGAAATCTAAAAGCATCCTCTCCGATATCATCCAATAGCTCATCTAAACTTACGAAGTTGCCATCTCTTTTTGACATTTTCTTATCGGCGAGCGATACCATTTGGCCCAAATAAATTTCTAGTCGGCTAGGGTCAACTCCAAGTGCTTGAATTGCACACCGAAGGCTCGCAACTTGGCCATGGTGATCTGCTCCAAAAATATCAATGACTCTGTCAAAATTGCGAACTAAGAACTTATTGCGATGGTAGGCAATGTCACCTCCCAGGTAGGTCACATCTCCATTGGACTTGACCAGAACCCGATCTCTGGTGTCGCCAAGACTAATCGAGTTTAGCCAAATGGCACCATCTTTTTCGTATACAAGATCCTTCACGCTAAGATATTCGATTGTTTGCGCGGTCGCACCGCCCTCTTCTATCTCGGCCTGAGAAAACCAAACATCGAACTCAATTCCTAAACGAGAGAGAGAACCTCTTATATTGGCTAATATTTTCTCACCGGCCCACTTACCTGCCACTAGTTCATCGGAAAGATCTAGTGAACTGTTGGCGCTTTTACTCTCATCCAGATACTTTTTGGCTAACTCTGCGACATATTGTCCTTTGTAACCTCCTTCAGGAACCGCTCGGCCCTCACAGTGGGCTAACAGGCTCATCCCAAGAGTGCGAATTTGATTGCCTGTATCGTTGACGTAATACTCCTTGGTTACATTCCAGCCGCACCAGTCAAGCAGACGCGAAAGTGTGTCGCCGAAGCTGCAAAGCCAACCATTGCCTACATGTAACGGCCCGGTAGGATTTGCTGAGACAAACTCGATCTGAACACGTTCTCCGCCTCCAATATCGGCTCGGGCATAGGTACCCTCTCCTTGTTCTATAACCCTCCTCAAGGACTGGTGGAGCCAACTAGGTTCCAAAAAGAAGTTAATGAATCCGGGGCCAGCAACTTCAACCCTTGCCAAATTTGGGAAAGATTCCTTTTCAATTTGCTGAGCTAGTCGTAGTGCTAACTGACGAGGCTGCTGCCCGAGGTTCTTGGCATTTACCATCGCGCAGTTGGTAAAGAAGTCCCCAAGCTCAAGCCGCGCAGTTCTTTCAACATGAATTGGCTGGTCAGAAAGGTCTAATCCCAAAGCTTCCAGGCAGCGACGAATCGATTTCTCAATCAAATCTGACTGGCTCAGGGGTATCTGAGCACTGGTTTCCACGAAAATCCTCTAAATCTTTCCAATAATTAGGACCGGAATAATTTGGTCAAAATATCGATTGTTCAATACTAACTATCGATTGCTCAATACTAGCTGCGCAAAGCGATAAGTTAACAATTACGAGTACTCAACTAGGGAAGGAAATCATGTCGCCACAAAATACCCTCCGGGCGCGAACCAGGCCTCATGTTGGATCGAGATTCGCCTTGGTATTGCTTAGTGGAGTGGTCCTTGCGCTAACCAGTTGCTCGAATGCAACAAGTAAATTTAGCTCATCTGGCAATACTGACGGTGTTAGCGCTCACCAGATATTAGTCGGTGCGCTAAATTCTCAATCGGGTCCATTGCCTGCCGACTTCGCCCCTATTATTGATGGAGTAAAAGCATACTTCAATATGGTCAATGCCCAAGGTGGTGTAAACGGTCGCAAAATTGTTTTACCAAATAACCTCAATCTTGACGACGCTTCAAGTCCATCTCAAGATGTTGATCAAGCGCGTGCTTTGGTCAACCAGTACCACGTATTTGCCGTAGTTGGGGTTGCAACTCCTAGTTTTTCGGGGGCGTCCTACCTAGCCCAGCACGATGTTCCTACCTTTGGCTATCCCATAGAGACCCAATGGACCGATGGGAAAAGCTTATTCGGTAGTACTGGATCATACGTCGATTTCAACTCTCCCCAGCCCGAAGCTGCCTTCCTCGCAGCTCAGTCTCACGCGAAGAATGTTGCGATTTTGGCATATAACATCAACCAATCCTCTCAGGCATGCCAAGGCATAGCTTCTTCTATCAAGCAGTTTGGTTTCAATGTGGCCTATGAGGACCTGTCAATTCCTGCCCCTGCTGGCGATCTATCTTCCGACATAACCCATATCCGAGATTCAGGAGCCACTTTCATAGCCAGTTGCATGGATATCGATGGCAATATAAGACTTGCGCAACAACTTCAGCAAGCAGGTCTCACAGGCCTAACCCAGTATTGGCTAGACGGTTATGACCAGTCATACTTGAAGGACTATCAGTCTCTAATGCAAGGCGTCTACTTCCTACTTGGGAATGCACCCTTTGAAGCTGTTACAGCTTATCCGGGTAAGTACCCAGGTATGCAAGAATATCTTACCGAGATGAATAAATACTTTCCTAGTGAAACTTATAGCGAGGTTGCTCTCAATGGCTGGATATCAGCTGACCAGTTTGTAACTGGACTGAGATCAATTGGGCGAAACGTGACTAGGTCTCGATTGGTCAACGCAATCAACACCGAAACCAACTTTACCGCCCAAGGAATAATCCCGGCGATCAACTGGCGTAGTGGAGGCCACAATGATGTTAAAGGTCCTTTGTGTGATGCTTTTGTCCAAGTACAAGGCTCAAAGTTTGTACCAGTCTTTGGGACTTCTGGCTCGACATTTACTTGTTTTAACTATCCGTATCCAAATGTCACGACACCAACCACAATTGCACTTCAACCCGGAATAATCGGCTAACAGCCCTAGACGTGAATAATTTCCTGAACTACGCACTGCCTGGGATTCCTTGGGGCTGCGTTTTTTCTCTGTTGGCCGTTGGCCTAGTACTTACTTACAAAGCCTCTGGAGTATTCAACTTTGCTTTTGGAGCCCAGGCCTATATTTCTGCTCTTGTCTTCTACGTTTGCATGAAAAATGGCTGGGGAAGTTTCTGGTCGTTCATCATTGCTGTAGCAGTCGTGGGGCCTCTGGTTGGAGTGATATTGGACTTAGTAATATTCCGCCATATTCGTACAGCCCCTGCAGTAGTGAAACTTACCGCATCGCTGGGAATGCTCATTGCAATCCCACAGATTGCCGATGCCATTGCCGGAACTTCCAATCGGATAGCTCCACCAAGCTTATTTCTAAACCCAAATAAGGTTTACTTTTCGATAGGACGATATCCGCTAAATGGCCTGGAACTCTCAACTGTTATAGTTACTTTTGCAACTGTCGGAGCGCTATGGGTCTTGCTTCGATTTTCTTCCATTGGATTGAGTATTCGGGCGGTCGTGGAAAGCCCAAGACTTTCAGAGCTTTACGGCGTACGGTCGTCATCTTTTTCGCTTTTTGCGTGGGCTCTATCGAGCTTTATTGCGGGACTGGCCGGTGTTCTTCTTGCCCCACTTTTTGCCCAACTTAGTTCTCTAAACTTTACGACACTATTAGTTTCCGCTATTGCAGCAGCTGCTTTCGGAGGTTTTCTCTCGCTACCACTAGCCCTCTTTGGAGGTATTTTTCTAGGAGTTGGCCAAGAGATTCTAGGTGGCTATCTTCCTGCCAGCACCATTTTGGCTCAAGGACTGCGCCCTGGGTTTCCATTCCTGGTATTGGTTATTTTGCTTATCACCCTTCCATCCTTACGCAAACTCTCTCGAACTTCTGACCCTTTGAGTGGCTGCGACCCCCCAACGCCATCAACGGCATCGCCCCATGTTAGCGTGGCAACTGCGTCAATCGTAAAGAGTTGGTGGCTAGCAATACTTGCTTTTCTAGTCGGCTCATCATTGACTTGGATCCCTAGCAACTGGGTGGATAACTTCAGCCAGGCGATGATTTTTGCAATTATATTCCTCTCGATTACGCTCTTAACCGGTATGAGCGGGCAGATCTCTCTGGCCCAAATGACGTTTGCAGGAATTGGTGCCTTTACGGCCGGGCACCTTGCTTCGGGAAGTCTCGGACTTCCGGTATTGGTTGGTACCTTATTAGGTGGTATCTTGGCTGGCTTAGTTGGTGTCTTGGTTGCACTACCTACATTGCGCCTAGGTGGAATTAGCCTCGCACTTGCCACACTCGGGTTTGCATTGCTTTGCGATAATGTACTTTTCCCTTATCCGTGGGCAGGAAACGGTGCTACCGGAGTCAATATTCCGCGTCCCCAAATTGGTAATATTAATTTTTCAACAGCACGGCCATTTTTTGCGCTGGTCTTGATAATCTTGCTACTGTGCGCCGGTGCAATTTATCTAATTCGCAAAGGCACAATTGGAATGTATATTACTGCTATAAGGGGAAGTGAATTAGCAGCTGAGTCCATCGGAATAAATGTTTCCAAGTACAAGGTACTCGTATTTGGTATCTCGTGTTTTTTTGCTGGGATTGGTGGGGGTTTATATGGTTCTTTCCAAAGTACGGTTTCGACTAACGATTTTGTATATTTGTTTTCACTCATCTTTCTAGTCGTGGTAATGATTGTTGGATCGCGTACTGTTGGGGGTGCAATTCAGGCTGGATTTGCATATGTTTTGCTTGCCCAATTTCTCAATTTGAGCTTCATGCCTAGTTGGTTCAATTCATTCGAACCAGTGATATTTGGCCTGGCTGCCTTGAGCTTTCTATCGCATCCCGAAGGGGTGATCGAGTATTTCCGTAAGAAGTCTGTAGTCAAGATTGAGGGACGAATTGAGGCTTCTAGGCAGCGTAAGAATCATCGTCACCAGCCTCCAACGATACCTGCGCCAACGAGCTAACCGTGAGCACTCAGCCGATTCCAGCCTCCAACGATACTCACGCCACAGACTTGGGTGCGAGCACTCAGCCACTACTCGAAATCCGAGACCTATCACGAAGCTTTGGTGGGATTCAAGCAGTTACTAACGTCTCACTTGAAATATACTCAGGCGAATCAGTTGGGTTGATTGGACCCAATGGGGCAGGTAAAACAACTCTATTCAACTGCATTTGCGGAACCTTAGCGCCAGATACGGGAAGGATACTTTTTGAAGGTAGCGATATAACAAACCTTCCTGTCTTCCGAAGGGCCTCAAGGGGAATTGGGCGCACATTTCAACGACTTGAGCTTTTTAGCTCAATGACAGTTCGAGAGCACCTCATTGTAGCGGCCAGAGCAAAGCGAGGGTCAGGACGGTTATGGAAAGACTTGCTTAATTTAGGTGCTCCGACCCGATCGGAGATCGCTCAAGCTCAAACGCTGGTAGAGTTACTGGAATTAGCTGACGTGGCCAGCGCTCCTGTCGACACTCTTTCTCTAGGCAAGGGACGACTTGTGGAACTCGGGCGGGCTTTAATCCGAGATCCTAAACTTCTCTTACTGGATGAACCGTCATCCGGATTGGACTCAATAGAAACTGACTCATTGATTGATACTCTTGTCACTTTACAATCAGCCACTAATATGGCGATTGTGATCGTTGAGCATGACCTCGACGTAGTTGTTGAACTAACAAATAGACTATACGTTCTAGACCTTGGAAAACTTATTGCCCAAGGTGAAACGCAGAGCGTGATTGAGGGCGAGGAGCTACGTAGCGCGTACCTAGGCAATGTAAGAGATTCCTCGAAACCGTAATATGTCATGAGTAAGCCAAATCCCCCAACTCTCGACGTAAGAGATATAGAGGTGCAATATGGACCTTTTCGCGCAATTTTTGGTGTCTCATTTTCGATTGGCAGGGGAACAACCGTTGCCCTACTAGGCCCGAACGGTGCCGGCAAGTCCACTATTGCAAGAACTATTTCAGGACTGGTCAGACCAAGCAAAGGCTCTATTATTTTTGATTCGACCGATATAAGCAGAACTAGCGCCTGGAAGATCGCGCGATTGGGAATTACTCAAGTTCCGGAGGGGAGAGGCATTTTTTCCTCTCTTAGCGTAAGTGAAAATTTACAGCTTGCTCTTCGCTGTCAGAGTTCCAAATCCCAGGTAGCATCTCTATTGAACCAAGCATACGAAACCTTTCCTCGTCTTGGCGAGCGAGCTTTGCAACTCGCTGGAACTCTCTCGGGTGGTGAACAGAGAATTCTCGCACTTGCTCGGGTATTGCTTATACCGCCAAAGTTACTTATTGTCGATGAAATGTCACTTGGACTTGCCCCAGTGATAGTAGATGAAGTCTTTGCTGGACTCAGTGCAATCAAAGAACTAGGCACTTCAATTTTACTAATAGAACAACATGTAAATAGAGCTCTTGAATTTGCGGACCAAGCAGTTGTTCTCTCAAAAGGTGAGGTTATTCTCGCCGGGCCAGTTTCAGAGCTTGGAGACATGGACAGAATTCTCATTCCGGGAAAGCGAGAAGGTTAGCCCCGGTGGGCCGTAGAGTCCCCGGACGCTAAAGCCAAACTGGATGTGGCCCGGGCGTAACTATGCCACCGTGCTGAAAGTGAGACAAAATAAACTGCAATACTCCTATAGCAATACATATTGAAATAATAACTATTGAGCCTGTTGGAAGAATCAGTGGGCGTCGATATTGGTCCGGGGCAATATCGCTGTCGCCAAAGAGCCCAAAGGGATATGTCGATGTCAGCATGAAAAAGTATGCGCCGAGTCGCATCTGATAACGCGTAATACTTGCTATGGCCCGATAGATCACATCTGGCATCTGGCCAGCCACCAAAACTATCACCCATGTAATAATGAAAAGAATTTCTAGGCCAACCCCCATCAAGGAGATGAGTAAGTAGGCCGGAATTACAAGAATAATTCTAAAAAATACGGCGAGCCTGTTTAGCCGAGATGAATAAATCTCTATATATATCGGATAAGGAACTAACGCCAAGGTAAAAGGTGGATACCGATCAGTTAGTAAAGCCAAGTAACCAGAGACACGGCCATTATAGATGACTACTGACCTCATAAACTCAGCTAGCCCATCGGGAACCGCACCTGTAAATAGTGCTGCAAACCAGGAAATAACCCCAAGAACGAACAGAGCAACTGTCAATGCCCACAGGACGAACAGTTGTGGAACAGCTAGGATGATTCTAAAAGCAACGGTAAGTCTGCGTTGCTTGGTAGGACCTTCAAATGCGACTTCTACCCCTGAAGCGCCATTGCTATTTGGCCCATTGGGGAACGAAGTTCCCCAGGTTGGTTGATAGGGACCTCTCGGTGGACCTGCGCCTGGTCCTGCGGAAGTGGCTCCCCAGGTCGATGGTTGATTGAACCCTTGGGGAGGTGCATATCCCGGCGGAATACTTGTGGTCGGTTCGGATGTTCGGACACCCGTAGGGTCAAACTTTGGACCCTGCGTAGGATCAAACTGTGGGCGTGGCACTGGCCTAGGAGAGGGTTCAAATTCAATAAAGTACTGCCAAGCCTGAGCCCATCCTTCTGGCCCGAATGGGAAAGTGGCTATGGGAGTAGACTCTGGGTTCGGATCACTGTTATCCCAAATAGCGTACCATGCTGAGTAGTGTTGAGGAGATTGCTCATGCAATTCACCGAGGATATAACGATCCCCTTCGAAGGAGTTTATTCGATTCACAGGTATTGAAGCCTCCCTTTATTGTTATCCTACGACTCTAGTCGCATCAAGATATTAAGAATGTTAGCAGCCACTCAATGTAATTCCATTAGAGGCCAGAGAAAATAAACCACATATTGTTTGCTTAGATACCAGCCACTTACCAGACTGATATACGGCGTATCCTTTCAATCCAGTCATATTTCCAGTAGGGAGACTAGGCAGGGTAATTGTATAACTCACCGAAGCACATGGATTTGGGAGTAGCTCTGCCTTACATTGACTAGCACTCAATATTTTAACTTTGTTAACTGTAGCGCCACTTGCCTCTTTGGCTAACGGTGAGCTGAGTTCCTTGGCCATAGAAGATTTGATAGAGCTACCATCTTGAACAACTGCAATCTTGGGTGCAACTGACGGATTTGATAAGTCAAATAATACTGAATAAGCATGACTTATATCGGCTTGTGATGTTTTAGCATTCGGAAGAGCGGTCGAGCTACTAGAGCAAGCGGTCAATAAGACGCTGATACCTAGAATCACTCCAAATATACTTAGCTTTGGGGAAACACTGCGGACAATACTCACGCCACGAACACTAATTTGCTTATCTGACATAAGGAAAATATTAGCACCTCAACAAGTCCCTAACTGAGTATTGACGGAATTCATCAAGAATCGTTCAGCTCCCTGAAGGTCGCCTTGAGAGACGATATCCAGTAAACCTGTCTCAAGAATCTCGTTCCAGTCAACTGCTTCCGTGGAAATGCCCTTATCGTGGAGCACACACCTGGCCCGAAAAAGTAACTGCGCGATTGCCGAAAGATTGCTCCCAAAATGAGTCGTAATTTGATTGCGTATCCAAATCGCTAGAGCTGGGCTTGATCCGCCACTGGAGACAGCGATGGTCACAGGATCAAATCTTGCAATGGATGGCAACATAAAAGTACATCCTTGGGGGTCATCAGCAGTATTCACAAAAATTCCAGCCTCTTGAGCATCTTGGAATACTTGACGATTTACATTTCGATTTGAAGTCGCAGCAAAAACTAACCGATAGTTGCTCGCCTCACCCTTCTCATAGTCGCGCCTATGGACCTTGAAAGATTTCAGTTCAAGCGCGTCACCGATACCCGCTTCGTCAACTTCTTCAGCCATTTTGCCACTTGCAAGTTGTTCTAACTGTGGGCAAAGTTCAGGAGCCACCAAAGTAACTTCTGCCTGTGACAAGAGTAAGTTATGAACCTTTCTATAACCGACTGGCCCACCACCTACAACGAGGCAAGGCTGTCCTGACAGAACTAGCGTTACCGGATAGAGGGGAACACTAGCTTGAGTCTTATTCAACTAACGAATTCTCTGGAACGTTCAACCATAGCCGCGCCAAGTGTCGCGTTGCTATGTGGATCAACAATTACCAGACTGCCAGTTGTTCTATTTGACATATAGTCGTCCGCAGCTAGAGGAGTTGAAACTTGAATTTCAATTCTCCCAATTTCGTTAGCGCAAATCTCGTCCGCTTCTTGTAGCTCTAGATTATTGACGTCTATGGTCCCAAGTATCTTCGAAACAATGGCTGGAGTCCGTCTCGTGGTGTGTTTCACGGCAAATCGGCTCTTGGATGTAAGAGGTCGATCAGAGAACCAACACACTGTCAAAGTTAGCTCTTGGACCGAACTGAGATTACTTGTTGCCGGTACAATCATATCTCCTCGGGAGATATCAATATCACCTTCGATAGCAAGCGTAACAGAACTACCTGGCCAGGCAACATCTAGTGGTCCATCGAAATTATAAACCGATACAATCTTACTTTGCCTACCCGATGGCTGTATCACCACTGCTTCACCGGTTCTTATAGGACCCCCAGAGAGCATTCCGGCATATCCTCTTGTTCCGTCGGGATTCCGTAAGATCCACTGTACGGCAAGACGAAATTCTCCGTTACCCATGTCAACACTTGAGGCCGGAATAGTCTCGATCAACTCCAAAAAAGTGGGGCCGTTATACCAAGGAGCGTCATGCGCAGGCTCCACCACACCTTGTCCAGATAATGCTGAAATCGGAAGTGAATGAAACTCTTCAACGCCGAGCTTGTCGGCCAAACTTTTCATTTCATTGGTCACTTGATCAAAGACCTCTCGTGACCAATCAATCAAATCCATCTTATTTACGCAGACAATGACCCGACGTACACCCATTAGAGAGGCAATGCACAGATGCCTTCGCGTTTGCTCGCGTAAACCTTTTGCGCTATCTACGACCACTATTGCAGCCTGAGCAGTAGAAGCACCCGTAGCCATATTGCGTGTATACTGCTCGTGTCCAGGGCAATCTGCAATGATAAACTTACGCCGCGGGGTCTGAGCATAACGATAAGCTACATCGATTGTTATTCCTTGCTCTCGCTCAGCCCGCAATCCATCAGTAGCAAAAGCTAGCTCAACCGAACCATAACCACGACGTTTGCTTGCCTCGGCCATCGCTTCAACTTGATCATCAAAAAGCTGCTTCGTGTCGTGCAACAACCTTCCAATTAGCGTAGATTTACCGTCATCCACCGACCCAACTGCACAAAATCGTAATAAATCAGCCACGGCTTATAATTTCACTTGACAGAAATAATCTGTTGTCGAGATTCTTGCACTGTTTAGAAATAGAAATAATCTGTTGTCGAGATTCTTGCACTGTTTAGAAATAGCCTTCGCGCTTTCGGTCTTCCATTGAACTCTCAGAAAACTTATCATCGGCTCGTGTGGCTCCCCGCTCTGTTACTCTCGACGAAGCTACTTCGGCTATGACCTCCTCAATAGTACTTGCTCTAGACCTAACTGCCCCGGTGCAAGTTGCATCACCAACGGTCCTAAATCTAACAACTTCCTCGATTATCTCCTCTTGTCCCATTGGCTGAACCCACTCACTTAGAGCAAGTAGCATTCCCGATCGCTCGATGACCTTCCTTGAGTGTGCGAAATAGATCGGAGGTAATTCTATCTTTTCCCGAGCTATGTATTGCCATACGTCCAATTCAGTCCAATCCGAGAGTGGGAAAGCCCTCAAATGCTCACCCTGACGAACTCGCCCCTGGTAAAGATGCCACAGTTCTGGACGTTGATTGCGTGGATCCCACTGGCCAAGAGCATCTCTGAACGATAGAATTCGCTCTTTAGCACGGGCCTTGTCTTCATCACGTCGGGCTCCGCCTATAGCTGCATCTATCTCGTATTCAGAAATAGCATCAAGTAAAGTTACACTTTGCAGACGATTCCTGCTTGCCCCAGGTCCCGGATCAGTCACCCGGCCTAAATCAATTGTCCTCTGAACTTGGGCGACTATCAGTTTCTCGCCGAGCCGTTCAACCTGGCGATCACGATACTCGATAACTTCAGGAAAGTTATGCCCGGTGTCGACATGAAGAATTGGGAACGGAAACCTTGCGGGCCTAAAAGCTTTCTCGGCTATGCGAAGAAGAACTGCTGAGTCCTTCCCCCCTGAAAATAGTAGCGCCGGTCTTTCACATTCCGCAGCCACTTCTCTCATAACAAATATGGCATGTGACTCAAGTTCGTCCAAATGAGATAACTTGTTGTTCGTACTAGCTTCGCGATTAGCAAAGCGATCTTGGTTTACAGACGCCATCAACGGATGCTCCTTAGTTGCCTCATCTAAAGTTCTCCGAGCTAACCTTCCTGCAAGTCCACTGATGCACTGTTGCCAAGTGCGCTCACGCATGCACCAAAGCCACAGTTCTCTTCTATATCCACTAACAATATCAAGAAAACTCCCCCATCCAATCCCCCAGTAAGTCAAAGTTGGCTCCCACCCCTTCCATAGGAACTCTTGGAGTTCGATGGTCAGGTCGATAATTGACGATGAGTCAGCTCCAGACTGGACAATCGAGTCCATAATCTTGCCACGAAGTCCATCGACCTCCTCGGGAATACAAAGTGTAAACGGACTTACTTCTTCAACTTCAGCCTCGAAGTGATCCCTAACTGCAACTGGCCTAATTCGACTATCAAGTAGACTTGTCACTTATACTGCTTCCTTCCTTGAACGCTGGCTACTGCCAACAACTTGGCGATCTGAATCCATATAGTTTTCTAAGTGATCCTCAAACTCAATAAAGAGGGGGCCATCGGGATCAAACTCTCGTTGTAACGCGTTGAATGCAATTTTTTTGTCGAGAGCATCAAGTTTCTCAAGAGCTTGAGTGTTGTCCAAATCCCTGACTTGGAGCTTAGGCCAAGCTTTTTCAAAGGCCCGCATACCCTGTTCAGTTCGAACCAATACGCTTGACCAGCCAGCCACACTTCCTACACTGCCCACCGATATGTCTGAGGCTCGACCCAAGAAGTCAGCACACTCATCACAACCTCGAAGCGCAGCCCCGTGAAAATTCTTTATCGGCTCGGCAACAAGCGTTGAACCTTTAACCGAATCAACAATTAGTTTTCCGTAGATCACATCGATCCTGCCAATCTCACTCGGATCAATCCCTCGCTTCTGCTTGAGTTCCCCTAGTATCAATTTTTCGTAGTCAAAACTCTTAGTGCAAAGCAGGGCAATTGTAAGGCCAATTGAATCTACTAAGCTTCTTCCTCTTGACCATCTGGTTGCCTGTAACGCCTTGATCCCTTGAATTTCGCATGGAGTTCCAACCATCGCTATACGAGGATTTTTCGGCAGATCATATTTCGATAGATCTAAATGTCCTAACGCCATTGTTTGGTTGTAATAGCTACCCGCAGAGGTACGTACATCTTGTGGCGTTTGTGCAAGATATGGTTCGGCCTTCCAGCTTTGTGTGCTACTTTGCTTTGCCAAAAGAGCACCATCAATTTCTCCAGCTTCGAGTAAAGCAATTAGGATTTGCGATACAACTCCGCCATCTTGGGCTCCTTCAATCCTCGTTGGTACTCGAGCTGCATAGCCTTTCTCCAAGACACCAAGCGCAGTAACATTCGTTGGGGTTATCTTGTTTGGGGTAGTCTTGCTGCGCCTTCCCAACGATACTTTTGATATTTGAGGATCTTTTACTTCGCTGCTCTGGACCTGGGCTGACTCGCGCCAAGTTGCTTCATATCTCAAACCTCCCCTCGGACAAAAATCCCAACACAATGAGCATCCCGTGCACATCTTTACAAGCTTTGGCAACCCCGCTTCCGATACACCAATCGAATCCGAAGGGCAGGCTGCAACACAAACACCGCACTGCACGCACCGACCAGCATCAATTACAGCGTCTGCAAGTTCCCAAAACCAAGTCTTGCCTGGAGCCTCGGAAATGGAATTCATTTGATCGCGAATAGCAAAGCCTAGCGATATCGTTTCTTGCGGGAAGCTGAAAAGATTTGCTGGCACTTTATTTCTCTTTACGATTCATAGCTAATTTCACTTTGCCCCACTAGAAAGTATTTTTCGTAGTTGGGGATTCGGTACTCGCCTTGTCCAGTTTCGAAAGGACTCACCTTCCCGTCGCTGTCCAAAATACCCTTCAAAAAGCCCTACCAATGCTTGCGGAACTTCATCTGAAGGCACGGCACCTTCAACCCAATCGATAAAGCTAGCATCTGATCCAAGGGAACCTCCGAGTCCAATATCTACGGCTTCCACAATTTCACCGTTGCGATGGGCCGTGTCGCCCCGAAACCCGATATCTCCAATCTGGGGCTGAGCACAGCTAGCAGGGCAGCCCGAAAAATGCATCCTTACAACTTGCGAACTTATTTGTTCTTGCCGTTGTACTTTATCTTGCCAAGAGCTTGTCGCGCTCCCATTCAAGCGTGTTTCACCTTCTATCAGTGACGAAAATTTCTCATCCATAGCCTTTGCCCACTTGGCTGCATGGGCCTTTGTCTCAACAATTGCAAACCGACAGAACTCGTTGCCTGTACATGCAACGGCTCCTCGCTCAAATGGCTTTGGGAAAGGAGAGATCGTCTTGAGAACTGGCTCACCTAAAAACTCCTCTAATTTATCTTTACTGATCCCTGAGATGATTGCATTTTGATCGGTGGTCAAGCGGATCTCTGAGTTGCCATAAGTCGCAGCTAGGCGTGCTAACTCTATTAGCTCTGGTGCCTTTAGACGACCTACTAAAACGTTGAGCCCTGCATAGAAAACGTCTTGCTCTTTTTGAGGATGGATACCAATGTGATCACCCCTATAACCCTTGGTTAGACTTTCTCCCGCGGGCAGCATGCCAAATGAAACTCTCTTTTCAAGTTCGCTTCGAAATCCTTCAGGGCCTAGCTCCTGTACTAAATATCTCATTCGGCTCAAACCACGATTTTCTCTATTGCCGAGCTCACCGAAGAGCTGTGCTATCCCCCTCGTCGCTTCAACTGCTTGCTCCAGAGGAACGAACACGTCAATATCGGAAGCCATCCGCGGCCCATCGGATAATCCCCCGCCAACCAGAAGATTGAATCCTAAGGTCCCATCTTCTAATTTTGCTGGCCACATACCAATGTCATTTATCTCAGCTTGGGCACAATCTTCTTGACATCCCGTAACACTGATCTTGAATTTACGAGGTAAGTTTGAATACTCGCGATTTCCAGTAAAAAACTCTGATATTGCAGTTGCAATTGGATATGCGTCAAAAATCTCATTCGCATCAATTCCCGAGACAGGACAGCAAAGTACGTTCCTAGAAGAATCACCACAGGCCTGGACAGTTGTGAGTCCTACTCCTTCTAGCTCATGCCAAATAGTTGGAATGTCGCCGATTGGCAACCAGTGCAGCTGAATTGATTGACGAGTCGTTATATCGCAGTAGCAATTTCCGAAAACTGCATCTGAACTTGGAGATTTGGCATATCTCAAAGAAAGCTCACCCAGCTTTTCTGCTTGCTGGGCTGTAATTCTCCCTCCGGGAACTTTGACCCGCATCATGAAAGCATCTCCCCCTTGCTTTTGTGGATAGAGCCCTACCCACTTGAGTCTTTCCTGTTCGCCTTCTACGCTCAAAATTGATTCGACTCCGTTTTTTGAATAGGTATTGATCACAGAGTCGTACACGTCGAGAGGATTTCTCTCAAGCTTCCACTTCTCGACTTGATTTAATTCAGTACCTTTGCGAAGAGGAGCGAGGAATTCCACACCATCTATTGTTGACTAATTCGATCATATTTTGCAAGAATTAACAAATATGTCATCTACCAGGGCAAATGGCTTCACAATCCCGGTGGCCCGCCGTCGAATGAGGCACTTGAAAAGCTAATCAACAACAAAATGCCTTATCATTGTAGAGTTCATTAGAATATGCCCCCGTAGCTCAGCGGATAGAGCGCCGGCCTCCGGAGCCGGGTGCGCCAGTTCGAGTCTGGCCGGGGGCGCCAGTTCTAGTTTGAGAGTCTGACCGGTTGAAGTAGCTCCTGAGCTACAGGGGCATTTTCTAAGAAAATTGGTGCGGATGAAGATGGATACGATACAAAATTTACTGACCTTGATTGGTTCATTGGCAAAAGAGTTTTCGACCAGACTTTTGATAAAGCAATTGAATGGTTGGACAATGCACCCCGAGAAATTCGGAAAGAATCTACCAATTTGAAGTAGAAAGCCTCTCTAAGAATGTAGCTGGGGTATAAACTGGTACCTTGTCTGCTAAGACTAATAGATGAGAGTCTCCGGAGACGAGTATTGATCGAGTCGTTAGCGCTAAGGCAATCAAGTAATCGTCTCCGGGATCAGCCGAGCGAATTGTAGCCAAATCTTCACTGTCCTCCTCAATAATAGATTCCGATCGTACTAGAGCGACAAGCTCGTTGACTTCTGAAGGCAAGATACGATTTTTAAACTTTCTATAGCCAAGTGCTCTCTCAAGCTCCGCCAAGAGCTTAGGTGAAATAATCATTTCAAAATCGCCGTTTAACCAAGCGAGAATTACACTTGCTGGGGCCCCAGTTCGGCTTAGGAATGCTGAAATAAAAACATTAACATCAACGACTGCTCGCATCTATGCTTGATTTGATTAATCTCGCGTTACGTGCTGAGCTTCTAAGGCTAAACGGGTGGCATCGTCTTCAGCCAAGGCATTTCGCTCCCAAAGCTGGTCAAGTAGTTCAAAACCAAGTTCCCTCCGGATAGCTTGCTCAATCACTTCGCTCTCTCCCTTCCCTAAACGTGCTGCCCTAACCTTCACTGATCGCAGGAGGCCTTCATCTATCGTCAGTGTTGTTCGTGTTTTCGGCATACATACATAATAGCATCATTGCATCTGGATTACCACATTGCTTCCAGACCAGAATACAAAGCAGTAATCATTGAGAATCGGCCGCGTCTAATATTCGATCGATCTCCTTGGCTTGGATCTCGTCAAAACGAGCCCATTGGAAGGCGACGGGAAGCATTGCTAAGAACATCAGAAAATCTCCCCCTACCCACATGGCAGCGCCTCCGTCATGGAGATCGGTGACAAGGCTCGGACCCCAGTTGCGGTGCAATGATAAGTAGTATGGAAATATCTCTGATTTAGTCAGAACTAAAGCCATTCCAGTAAAGGTATCTACTGGCACGGCCAAAGCTAAATATGCCAGACGGATAGCCGGTGAAAGCTTGATTCCTTCAATGCCAATCACTGGTCTCCAAAATAAGTACCCAAGTACGATAAAGAAGACGTGCTCCAAGTCGTGAATACTTTCATATCGAAGAGTATCATTATATATCGATGTCAGATGTGTTATAGGTATCGACGCTGCATAGAGAACCATTGCGGTAATAGGATGGAATATTACTTGTACGATGCGGTTCTGGTAAGTACTCTCAATGTACTTTCCCAACTTACCACTGGTAGCACTTCGCAATAGATCTATCGGAGCGCCGAGAGCAGCAAGTCCACCTGCAATCATCACGAGAAGTAGATGCTGGATCATGTGCAGCCAGAAAAGCACATTGTCATATTTACCGATAAAACTCTCTATAGCTATGGCGATAACCAATAGTGAGATCATAAAGGAGATCGTTCGATATCTTGGCCAGGCGGATGAGGAAAGTTGTCGTACGCGGTGCACGCCCAACAAATACAAAGCCCCAAACCCTACTATGAGCAATGTTGGAATCCATCCAAACTGGACCAAATACAGACTATGAATCCCTAGGGGTGGTACTTGAAGAAGAAACAAATTAACCAACTACTCCCGGCCGCGAGGATGCTGCAAATCTCACAATCTCAAGTATTGATATCACGACGCCCGTTGCTTTCTCATAAGTGCTTTGGTGGACTCCTAGAACTCAAAATACACAATATCAACTTACCGTAAGTTGGGTGTGGCGTGGAACGCCCCTGGAACACCGTGGACTGCCCATTGGACTGCCGCGTGTAGCGCCCCGTGGACTACCCCCGTGGACTGCCCATTGGACTGCCGCGTGTAGCGCCCCGTGGACTGCCCCTGGACCAACGCCTTCTAAGAAATTACGAAGGCTTTGTTTGGAGTTGGCACTCTTTGGCAGATTAGATTGGTATCTATGAATACTGTGAATCACGAGCCACTTGACCCGCAATCGGCGCTAGGCGACGTTCATATTGAACGCCACGGTGATGTTAGCGTGATCGTCCTTAATCGTCCACCCCACAACTTCCTTGATGTAACATTCCTTACTGCAATAGTAGACGCTCTTGAAAGCTCTCAACATTCATCTCGCGCTTTGGTGATCGCCTCGTCGGGCAAATCATTCTGCGCAGGAGCTAATTTTACTTCCGGGAGCCAACTCGATCCATCATCAGCCGATAAGGATTTTCAAAGCCAAGCGCGCTCACTATATCGACAGGCAGAACGGCTATTTAGGGTTGAGATACCTATTATCTGTGCACTTGATGGCCCGGCAGTTGGAGCCGGTCTCGGAATTGCTCTGGCTTGCGATATTATCGTAATGGGTAAAGACACTTGGATGTCCGCAAACTTTGTAAAGCTCGGGATACACCCAGGTTTTGCGATATCTCATACACTTGGCCTTAGGATCGGCCCTGGAAAAGCTTCAGAAATGCTACTAACCGGTAAGAGAGTTACTTCAGTTGAAGCAATGGAACTTGGATTAATCGATCGGCTTGTTGGCTCAGGTAATGCAAAACAGTCTGCATTGGAAATAGCTCTTGAAATCGCTAAGGCCGCACCCCTAGCGGTATCTAAAACTCGAGCAACCTTGCGCTCGGGCCTTGCGGATCAAGCTGCTAGAGCTATGGAGAGAGAAGTAGTTGCTCAAGCTGAACTAGTAACTACACAGGACTGTTTTGAAGGCATTTCAGCAATGCTCACTAAACGTGAGCCACGTTTCGAAGGCCGGTGAAAAGGGTCAGGTGCTGGATTTCTAACGTGAAATGATATTTTTTGAGATTACTCGGCGCTGAATTTGCTGGGTGCCCTCAACAATATCAATGGCCTTGACATCCCGTGCTAGCTTTTCCAAAAGTCCATCCTTGGCAATTCCAGCTTCTCCCAAAATATCGGTTGCGTGCTCTACAACCTCAAGACACATTGGCGGTGCATACTGCTTGGCAGAAGAAGCAGCTAAGGCATTGGGCTTACCCTGATCGAGCAGTGATGCTGCCTTTAGGCAAAGTAATCGAGAAAGCATTATCTTTCTCTGCATAGCTGCCAACTGCTCCAGAGCCTTTCTTAGCCTTCCGGCTGCGTGCTTTGGATAATCCTCCTCGACGAACTTCAGCGCAATGTCGTAAGCAGCTCTAGCAATACCAATGCCCATAGCTGCTACTATTGGCCTTGTGGCATTAAAAGTGCTCATCGCACCTTCGAAACCCTTCTTGCCTTTCTCGCTATAATAATTCTCTCCTCCTAGCAAGTTTTCATAAGGGATTCGGCAATTGTCTAAAGCAAAACTTGCAGTCTCGTATGCACGTATTCCCATCTTGTGCTCTATTCGAAGTATCTCAAATCCTTTAGTTCCACGCTCGACCACAAAAGCTCGGTGTCCAGCCCTCCCCAATTCAATATCAATTGTCGCAAAGACTACGACCCATTCTGCTCTCGGTGAATTCGAGGAATACATCTTCTGTCCGTTCAAAATCCACTCGTCTCCGTCCCTACGTGCGTTTGTACGAATTCGGGCTACGTCACTTCCCGCTTCTGGTTCAGTCATTGCAAATGCGGCCCATACCGGACGTTCCCTTTGTCGAAAAACCGAAAGAAATCTCGATTGTTGCTCTAGCGTACCCATCTGTAGAACTGGTGGCCCGCCTAACCCTGGACCTGGCAGAGACACTAGCGCTCCTCTATCCCAATACGATCCTTCTTCGGCAATGAGAACATTACATACCCACGTGCCGGGTCGAGAATTCTTCGTATCACCTGACTTAGACTTGGTTGCCGTGTCTTGAGCGCTGCCAAGCCCTCTTGACATGTAACCAGAGCTGGCAATTAGTTGAAAGAATGGATGGTCGGGCGGGATTGCTCTTGCCAAGGTGTCGGCTTCAATCCCAAGAGGGCGCAAATATTCTTTGCCAAGTGAACGAATCAACTCTATTGCCTTCTTAGTATGATCATCCAAGAATAGCTCCATCACAACGCCAGAGGATCTTTGTATCGGAGAACCATCAGAGCACCAGAGGATCTTTGTATCGGAGAACCATCGTCGAGAGATCTGATAGAGCAGCGTCTTCGCCTCCAAAAAGTCGAACAAGCAAGCGAGCTTCTCTCCACCATTTCTCAACTGGATGATCTTTCATGTAACCATGCCCACCAAGCAGTTGTAAACTCAAATCCGTGGCACGTAAAGAAGCTTCACGAGCTTCACAATAGGCTTGAGTTAAGAGCCAGCAAGCACTCATCTCTCCAGCGAAATCCAATTTCATTTCCAGGTTCCTACATCCCAATCTCAGGCCAAGTCGAGCGGCCTCTAGTTTCACCGATGCCTCTGCCAAGTCGAATGCATTTGCCTGATGATCGACCACTGCTGATCCAAACACTACTCTTTGCCGACCATAGTCAATCGCGTAATCAAGTGATGCTTGCCCGATTCCGATTAGCACCGAAGCAACCCACAGCCGAGCAACTGATCGAACATAAATAGCTGCTTGCCGCGAAGCATCCACAACTATTGATTTGCTAAGATCCTGCCAATATAAACTCACTCCACCGGAAGCTTCAAAGGCTCCAGCAATGCAGGGACTTACTGAGAGTTCCTTTGCTTGAAGAAGAGATACAAAATCCTCACCAACAATGAATAAAAGTGAACTCTTATCTTCCGTCGAAGAAATCCAATCCTCAACCCGCCCACTACTCCAGGCAAGCGAACCGGAAATTGGCTCACTTGAATCGATACTTTTCAGATCCTCACAAGAATAGCTGACAACTGCCAAGGCAATTGCCGATTCACTTTCGATAAGACCTAATGGGAAATCCAACTCCCACCTCGATACAATCTCGGCTAAAGCACTCTTTGTTTGGGGCAAATCTTGGTCATTTAGCATAACTGCTCCCAGAACTGTTAGTGCCCCTGAGAACGGACCCGGCTTGTCATGATAAAGTAATCCTCCTACATCTCCTGATGCGAGGCTTTCTAACGCGACTGAGCATGCAAGAGGGTCTTGATCTCCCCCTAGAGTTGCTGGGATAAGTAGGGTGGACAGGCCCAATCCAGAAAGCACTTTTGCCTTTTCATCGCTCCAGCATCCTTGAGATTCCCCTAGTCGGGCACCAGGCGCCAGGACATTTGTCGCAGCAGCTAAGACGTTAGTACGTAGCATCTCGATTTCATCGGTTAGATCAAAGTCCATTCGTGTCAGAACGCTTTCATCCAAGATCGATATACACATTTTTGTGCTGAAGGTATGTCATTAGACCCCATATTCCGCCTTCCCGAGCATTGCCGCTTTGCTTGAACCCTCCAAAAGGCGCAGTGTGAGGGACTACTCCATATGAGTTCACCCACACTGTACCGGCGTGCAATCTTGAGGCCACACGATGAGCCCTAGAGAGATCATTGGTCCATATGCCAGCGCCAAGACCATAAGGTGTATTGTTAGCAAGTTCAATTGCTTGCTCCTCGTTGTCAAATGCACTAATCGTTAGAACTGGTCCGAATACCTCTTGGCGATAGATATCACACTTACTACTAACTTCATTCACCACTGCCGGACGAAGATAGTAGCCATTGCTGAGTAATCCACCTATTCGATCACCTCCGCAAAGAACTTTAGCCCCCTGATCTTGAGCATTAGCTATCATCTGTTCAACGCGCTCTCTATGTGCAGCCGAGATGAGTGGACCAAGGACTACGCTTGGATCAGAGGGTTCGCCAATAGGCAGAGAGTTGGCAAACTTGACTAGAGATTCAGTCACCCCATCAACCACAGATGATTCAACGTAAAGTCTGCTTCCTGCTACGCATGCCTGTCCCGATAAAGCAAAAGCTCCAATACAGGCACCCATAGTAACTTTAGATAACGTTGCATCGCCGAACACAATATCAGGAGACTTGCCACCCAATTCGAGGGCAATTGGGGTTAGGTTTTCAGCTGCTAAATGACTAACGTGTCTTCCAGCCTCCCCGGAACCCGTAAAGCTGACAAGGTCTATCCCTTTATGAGATACTAGCGTTGAACTTACCTTAGCCCCTCCCAGTACGACATTTACAACTCCGTCAGGTATGCCAGCTTGCGATGCCAACTCAGCAAATCGCAAAGCAGGCAAACTAGCCATTGGAGATGGCTTGATAACCACACAGTTGCCAGCCGCTAAGGCTGGTCCTGCTTTTGAACCAAGGAAGAGAGATGGTGTGTTGTATGCAGTTACTAGAGCAACAACACCATATGGCTCATTCACCACATAATCTAGTGCGCCACTAGATGAGAGAGGTACAACACTGCCATGAAGTTTGTCTATCCAGCTAGCGTAGTATCCAATATTCTTGGCCAAAGCAGCCACAGAAAAACTACGTACTACACTTAATGGAACCCCATTTTCGCTACTTTCCAGCAAAGAGAGGTTATCTTTATTTTCTTCAATAAGCGCAGATAACTTAGTGAGCAATCTCTGGCGTTTACCAGGAGACATTGCCCGCCAGACTCCACCATAAGCCTCCCTTGCACAAGCAACTGCTTCATCTACCACTTGGTCGCTCGCACTTGGAAGGGAACAGATTACTTCACCGTTAGCTGGATTCTCGCAATCAAAAGTCTCACCTTGAGTGCGTAAGCTCCCACCCACAATTGACCCTAATTGCGGAAGAATAAGATCCTTAGTTTTAGAAATATCCTTTGGGAATACAATGGCGTCGCCCATTATTAGGCTTCTGGAAGATAGCCATCAGTTATTGCGGTAGTTACCATTGGAGGGGCATTCCACCAAATTGGCAATTCTAGATCCTCCACAACACTTCTAGCTGCATTGTATCCTCCACCCAACAACACCATACCTCCAGGATGCGTACTAGCTCCACCAACATATAACCCTTCTAGTGGAGTGCGATATGAAGAGCAATCTGGCGAAGGTCGATTGTAGCCCATTTGAATTGATACGTATGCCCCATGTTTGATCCCTCCTCTTTTCATGGACGGAATATGTCGCTCAATATCCTCGGGACTCCAGGGCAATTCTACTCGGATATTAGCCTTAGAGAGATTCGGAGCATATCGAGACCAATTTTCAAAGGCCTTGGCAGCCAATTCTTTCTTGAGAGTAGTCCAGTTGGCCTCATAGGGAGCTAAGCACTCCCAGCGCAGTACTTCACAGTTGCCATAGTCGGGCAAATGATTCGCCGCGCTTAGGGCATCAAATTGAGAAGGACAGCTTGCATGGCCTACTAAACCATCAGGAATACTTCCCAACCTAGCCGCTTCAAAATGGGACAGTACATCGTCAGGCGACTCTATGCCCATGACCACAGTGAGCGCATTATCTACTTCTTGAGGCCGACCTACATATCGTGGCAGTTCCCCTACGATTCCCCAGTTGACGACGTAAAGGCTCGTTTCATCCCACTCCCAGGCCTGCGCGGTCTCTACCAGAGGGGTAGGAAGTAGCGCAGGATCAAGTAGCTTCAAAAAGTTTTGCTCTGGATTTAACGTGCTCACTACAGCTTTTGCTGAGATCCTTTGCCCATCATCAAGTACTATCCCACTGACTCGATTACCGTCCAATATTATCTCTCGCACTTCCGATGCCGTTAGTACAATCCCACCAAAACTTTCAAGAGCCCTGCGAAGCCCCGATGCAAGTTGATGAGTACCACCGCGTACAAGTGCGCTTTGCATCAATCTATATACATAAACTGGCGCAAGAAAACCCATACCTCCCCCATCGGGATCGAGCCCGAACATTGAAGCCAGATAGATCAACCCAGCTTCAATCCTCTCATCTGTAAACCCATAACCGTGGATTAGCTCGCGCGGAGTCATCTCAGCCAATTCATTGATCCAGCGCCCCAACTCCCCTGCCTGTTCGAGCAGCTCAATCTGGTCTAGTGGATCAACCGGAGGGACGTATGTTGCCGGGATAATGAACTCCTCGGAAGCTCGGCGAAAATCACTATATAGCTGGGTAAAGGGCTCTACATCGTTAGGCGATATGCGTGCCACTGAATCTGCAGAACGGGCTGGATCACTATAAAGCACTAATGACTCATCCTTATAGAGAAATGCTGCTTGAACTTCCGGACGGACAAAAGACACTCCGAAACTCTCAAGGTTTAGATCACGGTAGGGTGGCATCAATTCAGCTAGAAGCATATAGATCGCATGGCTGTTGAGCTTGAATCCCGAAAGCTCCTGGGTCATCAATCCTCCGCCACTTTCCACGTTGCGTTCAACTACCGCAACTTTGGCGCCAGCTTTAGCGAGATACGAAGCACATGTAAGACCATTTGGTCCTGCCCCTAATACCAATACGTCGAGATCACTGTACATGGCTAGTCAACCTTTCAATGAATCGTTCCATGGGTGCAGATTTCCACCACTCTTGACTGCGAACCCCCAAGTCTTCGGCAACTACGCAAGCTGAAACGTAGCCATTCCCCAAGTGGGTAAGTGAAGCTGGCCAAATACCTTGCGAGAAATATATTCCGGGAATCGTAGATCGTGGCGGGATACGACCTGTATACCACTGAGGTCCGCTGTTGTCTCCGCCAATTTCATGACCGTAGATTGCCGACGCATTCCTTCGCCAGTTGTCCAAAGGCGTAAAATACAAGCTATCAACAACTTGCGACTTGAAACCGGGTGCCAATTTTTCCATCATGTCCGCGTGAGCATAGTGAACCTGATCAATCAGTTCTTTGTTATCCCATGCGCCAAAACCACCGTATGCCTCAAGTGATACCGGGTACTCGATCTCGACGGAAAGCGTACACCGACCGGCAGCTGACATACGTGATCTATCTTGGCCAGTTTGATTATAAATCTCAGCAATATCGCCAAGAACCTCCATAGTCTCGTCTCGGTGATAATGCTCTTGTGAGCTATGGGCATGCTCCCAGGAGTCGTACGGTCGAAGAATGAATGGAGAGATATCGACATCAGCATTCCAACCACGTGATCCCCATTCAGGCAAGCCATTGATGAGAAAATGCGATATAAAGGCACAGTGCCCTTCCGATGCCCAGGATTTCATTTTGGCATGTAATTGTGGATCGCGCTGACTTACTTGAGTATCGTCTAGCAATTCTTTCACAACTGGCGGGGAAACGTTGAAAACAACTGCTTGCTTGGCATGGATTTCATGGCCAGGATAAGGAGAATCATCAGACAGTATTACGCTGTGGCCTTTTGATAGCTCAGATTCATTTGCCAGAACAACCTGGGAAACAGGGGCGTTCAGCAGAAGAGTTCCGCCGTATGACCTAAAGCAACGAACCAGAGCATGCACCAATGTATGCATCCCTCCACGAGGCGTCCCAGTCGCAAGAAGCGAGCTGAGCATTACCGCTACTGCACCTTCACCTTTCATCGCAACATCACCAAAAAGCCCAATGTCGGCGGCCGCCAACCAGAGCATCTTGACATGTTCCTCGGTAAATAGAGCATCAAGGAGTTCTAGACCATTCATCTCGCGCATCTCTTGTGGAGATATTCCTACATACTTACCTAGTTCGAAAAATCGCTCTTCACCTTCTGGGGTGGCTGGCTTGAAGAACAACCATAGAAGTTCAGCTGCATCCGGGAGAAGCTTTTCTCTCATCGCTATCGTCGTCTTAGCATCTTTTTCAGACAGACGTTCTAATTCTCGCCGTTGGAGATTTAGATCATAGTAGTAAATATAGTTTTTCTCGTCTGGCCAGACCACTGCGGCGCCAGACTTTCCAAGTAATAGATCAAATCCATGCCGATCAAGTTCGAGATCTCCCCAAACTGGACTCATGGGCAAGAAGCAAACTGCTGCGTGGGTATCGGTTGGGTTCTCTCCCCCGAAGAGATCTTCAGTCAAGGCAAAAGCCCCACACTCATTACGCCTCTCTACAACTGCTACACTCAAGCCAGCTCTGGCTAAGTAAGCCCCGCAGGTCAACCCGTTCACACCTGCCCCCACTACTACTACATCGTAAGTACTTTCCATACTTCCCCCTTTTCTAATAGGAAGATTCGCATCTTGCCTTGCCATGTAGGGCCCGCATCTGTCGACAGGGCCCCAGGTTCCTGATAAAAACTAAAGGTTGCTAGCTACCTTGTGCCTCTGACTCGTCAATACTTTCTAACTCGTCAGAACTGAGCTCACTTGCATTAGCCTTACTCGAAAGTGAATGACCCTTAAGACCGGAATGTGTCGTCCTGCGTTCCCAGGAGATGACAGGTGCATCCTGTGGACTATCTTTTCTGCGAAGTGCCCACCTAAGTGCAAGGAATAATACTTTAGGATTGATTGCCACCTTTATCATTCCCCCGATGTCTTCCGCCGAAAATCGGATACTGGTCTCCCAAGTAACTGGGGCATGGGTTACCCCACTGAGGACTACTTCGTTGCCCTCTTTGGTCATCTTGAACTCATGCAGATCCATTTGTAGCTCACGACGACCTAATCCACGCGAACGAATTTTCATTGTTGCCTCCTATGGCTAGTTTGGTTTGTTTTCTTTATATGCGAACGGTTGCTGGCAGCCTTCTCAATTTCATCAAGAAGTAATCGTCTTCGCGTCAGCACACAGATACTCTCAGCATGTTCAAGTGCCGCTCTCATCACACTAGGAATCTCTTCTGGCGCAATCTTGCCTAATAGCCGACTTTCAAAGTATGCGATTTCGCTCTCTACAACTTGTTCAATTGCCCGCTTGTAAAGTGCTATATCTCGCGGATGGAAACCGGTTTCCTCGGTCATACCTCCAGACCGCATTGCAGCAAGTGATTTGGCCAGTTCAACTGTGAGCCCATCGTATGAATCTTCATTTTCACGCCTTGCTAATCCCAATTCCTCCAAATAGTCAAGGTCCTCTGGAGCGAGTCCACTCAGCTGCAAGAGCTCCTCCCTTGACTTTGACGGTGTGGTGGTATTTACGTATGAAGCAAGCAGTAAGCTCTCTTCGTCGGCAAGTCTAAGTAAAGCGTATATTTTTGATAGATCATGCTCAGATAGAATTTCCGCGACTTGCGCTAGTGGCAAGTGCCTAGCCCTAAGCTCCCGAATTGCATTGATTATTTCGATACATTCCGGAGGATAATATGCCATATTATGTGCAGTCTTGAACGCCTTAGGGAGAAGGCCACGAGCAATATAATGATGAATTGTTGCCTTGGTGACTCCAGTGGCGTTGATCAGCTCTGAGATGGATAGATAACCGGCTGGATACTTTTGGTCGTGGCGAGTTCCACAATCACCTTGGCTCGACTGGCCGCCCGAAGTATCAATCATACTTTTCGGCAATTGGCCGCCCGAAGTATCAAATTGTTCCTTGGCCGCAAGCTGTGCGTGCGAAGTGGAAGGTGTCACATTCCACATTCTGATCGAAGCAGCCCGGCCTCAATAGGGCCATTAGTCCCATAAGCAAACTTATGGCCAAAAAGGCCACCTGGCGCTTGCCGACCGCAGCGCGAACCCCAGCGCCCAGCGCGAGCCCAAGCAACCCGGCCCGCCCGCCCCCATGGTGCGCGTCCCGCCCAGTCTAAGAACTCATATATTGTGCCGAATATCGTTGAACGTATTGCGGTGGGCTCCACCACTTAGCAACATCAAGATCCTCTACAACCGATCCGGCTGCTATGTAACCAGGTCCACCAATCACTAAACCCCCGGGGTAAGAAGACGCGCCACAAAGGTATAAGCCTTCAATAGGAGATCTACCTGCCACACAAGAATCGTGCGGGCGGAATACTCCCATCTGCAAGGGATGGTAATCGCCGTGTTTGATTGATCCTCTAACCATTGACGTCAAACGAGTCTCAATATCAACTGGAGTTTCAATAGAGCGCATAACGATATTCTCGTCCACTAAATTAGGGCAGGAACGCTTCCACAATGCGCTAAGTTCGTTGGCTAGAATTGGTCCTTGTTCGTCCCATCCCCCTGGCACGTCGTATGGAGCATGGATCTGGAAAAAGCTGACGTGATGGCCCGGTATCCGAGGAAGGGTTGGATCATAACGAGTCTCCACGCTTGCATGTCCTCCAATATTTCGTGGAATCTCTCCAGCAATTGCCGCAGCAAAATGCTCTCGGACCGCCTGGCAAGTGTCAAAGCCCATAATCACCATCAGTGCATCGTTTACCGATGGATCATCACACTGGTAGTAGGGAGCTTTCTCGGTAGCCATTGACATGGTGAAAAAAGACCACTTATCCCACTCCCAGAGGTTGGCGGCCTCTGCCATCTCTTGGGGCACCATAGTCTGATCGATCAAACTCCCAAAAGTAATCGGTGGTGGCAAACTAGAAAGTACTACATTTGCCTCGATTACTCTTCCATCGTAAAGTTCCACTCCTTTTGCCTGGCCATTATCAACAATAATTCTCTGTACTTGAGCATTGTCAAGAACCGTACCGCCAGCTTTCAAGATTTCACGCGAGAGCGAACCTGCAAGTTTGTGTGAACCTCCATAGCACTGGGCCTTGTTCATTGCTCGATCTATCATAAGTGGTACCATAAAACCTAAACCACTTTCGTTTGGGTCAAGTCCCCACATGCAAGATACATAAAGCATCAGCGCGCGAACTCTGTCATCTTCAAAGTTCTCTTCCACTATCTCTAGTGGTGACATCTCCGATAGCCTAAGTACTTCCCTACCCATTTCGGTTTGTTCGAAACGCTCAATCATGTCGATTGGCGACATAGCAGGAACATAAGTGCCGGGCGCTATGATTTCTGACACAATTTTGCGCCAAGATCGCATGACTTTCCCAAATCTTCTAGCATCATTAGCAGAGAATTTAGCAATCGAATCTTTGGTATCTTCATGCTGGTTGTACAAGGTCAAAGTGGAGTTATCCGAGAAAATTGCAGAGGTTTGAGTATTGGGCTTTACAAAATAGAGCCCATGGTCTTGCAGGTTGAAATCAGACATTATCGGCATATAGTCAGTCATCATGTGATAAAAGGCATGAGGATTCGTATAGTACCCAGGGAAAAGGGTCTCTTCTGTGGCTAGTCCTCCACCAATCTCCTGACGGCGTTCCAAGACAATTGTTTTCAATCCTGATTTAGCCAAGTAGGCTGCGGCCATCAACCCATTAGGTCCTGCCCCGATAATCACTACATCATACTTGGACTTGATCGGGAATTCATCAAGAATATGTTCTAATGGTTCGACTTTGAACTCTTCCTTGCGCCTAAGTGGTTGCACACCTTCTAGACCAGCTTTACTTGCGCTCATTTGACGACATCCGTTTCCAAGGCTGTTTTCCTGGATATACTTGCAGTTGGCTTTAGATCTTTCATGTAGTGGGGCGACGGATACCACCAACTCCCCGGGTTAGCTATTCCATCGTCAATAAGAATGTGCATGAGGTTGTATGGAACCGCCATTAGACACAGACCACCAGGATGAGATGTCTGGTTGCACAGATACAGCCCTTCAATTGGCGTCCGATATCGCGAAAGCTCTGGGAGTGGACGGTTTGAGAACCACTGGTCCTCGGACTGGCGAATTCCATACCAGTTGCCCCCGACCATTCCAGCATTTCGGAACTCCGAATCATATGGAGTATTGACGAATACATCCACTATATTTCCTTCCGTCATATTCGGCGCCAACTGACGCAGTACTCCAAGTGCCGCTTTAGTTATCTCTTCTTTGTGTCTGTTGATGCCTTGCGCACCTGTTACATCATATTGTGGAGGTGGCACCTCCAAGTATATTGGGGACAGTACGTGATATCCGTCAGGGCAACGCGTCGAATCATAGGGATCGTGCGTGCATATCATCATAGTGAGATGTTCAGGTGTTAGTTCTGGGGGCTTCTTGTATGAATATGCATCGCGAGTTTGAGTTCGAAAATACTCAAAAGAGTCCGCTGGAGCAATAACACATGAAGGATAAACGTCTTGAGGAAAGTATTCCTCCTTATTGTGATATCGTGGCAACTCCCGACATATAACCGACATAACAAATAAACTTCCACCTTTAAGCGATATGTCATCTACCCTCTGGGTGAAAGAGGGGTCTAGATGTCCTTTACCGACAAGTTTGAGGAAGGTTTGCTTTACATCTACTCCCGATATAACTGCTTTATCCGCCCATATCGTCTTCTCAGGGAATGCTGCCTCATCCGAGAGCCGAACTCCAACCGCCCGACCGTTATTGACGATTATCTCTCCAACTGGGGCATTTGTCATTACTCTGGCACCATTGGCGATTGCACATCGGATTATTGCATGCGCATAAGTGTGCATACCTCCGCGCGGGGCCCCCGAAGCATAGGAATAAAGAAGTGTTCCACCAAGCGATTGAAGTAACATTCCTTCCCAATCCGGGTGAGCACCGCAATACCAAGCGCCAAATGCGCCGACCACCTTCAGTGGATCCCACTGCACAAAGTTGTCCAGGAAATCCACGTAACTCATATCGACAAGTTCATCAAAAAATAGATTTGGAAGATATTGACGAAATACCTTCCACCACGGCATGTCTCTAGGATCTATCTCAGCACCTTCAGGGAAAGGAGGGGTCCAAAACAGTGCACGGAGCAACTCTCTCGATGGGCCTTCACCTAACTGGTCAAAAATCCTACCGGGGCCTTCCAGGTCATTTGGCGAATAGCGTTTGATCGCTGCATCCCCGAGATCGGGCCGCCACCGTCCACCTAGATTGGCGGCTTGACCGTCCAAGGTCGCAACTCCAGCCATAGATGCGTAATAAACCATGCGCATCCCGTATTTCCAAAGCTCTAGCTGGTCAAAGCCCGGAGCTGCACCTCCATATAGGTAGGTTGCATGGGGGTCAATCCGAAATCCCGGTCGGACCTCTGTATTCTCTTGGCCCCCACCACACTCAGGGCGGCTCTCCAACACACAGGTTGATAAACCGGACTTGGCCAAATAGGCAGCGATTGTGGAGCCATTGTGGCCTCCTCCAATTACTACCACATCAAAGCGCTCATCTGACACTTGCTATCTCCAATCAGCAAAAAGCGACAACAATACAGATTATGTCTTGCTGTCTCAATCGGCCGCTTACCAGCCTAGGAACTGATTTTTTTCAGGAACAGGGCCAGAAGTCCCTATTATTTGCCGCTCTTTGCCTCTAGATTTGTAACACCATTTATTCAGAACGTACAACACGAGTAGTAGCACTACTCACCGTAATTGCAACTTATGCCCTCTTGGTTCTAGGCAGCACGGTTCGGGTAACTAATTCAGGGATGGGATGTCCTGGTTGGCCCCTATGTTATGGAAACGTTGCACCTACTCATGGATTCCATGCCCAGATGGAACAATCGCACCGCTACCTTGCATCCATTGTAACTGTGCTTGTGATTGCAACTTTCTTATTAGTGCGCATGCACCGTCCTCGACTGAATAAGATGATGCTTCCGTCCATTTGTTCGGTTGTATTGATTCTTGTCCAAGTCGTGCTAGGTGCTGTCACGGTGATAACCCATAATGCCCCAATTACCGTGGCACTCCACTTGATCACAGGCCTGGTATTTGCCGGAGCAACGACCGTTACTTATGTTGCTTCAATTTTTCCCGAGGTTGAAGGGGTCTCTGCTACTTGTAAAACCTTTGGTGCAAAGCAGAAATTTCTGCCGGGCTTTCGGTCCTATCAAAGTTTTGTGGCTTTAGTCGCGACCTTTCTAGTCATGATTTCAGGTTCGATCGTTGTGGATGGAGGTGGGGAGAAGTCCTGTCCCGGATGGCCAATATGTAGTTTCAAAGAGATGTTTTCGCCCCTTGGACTTACACAATTGGCCCATAGAAGCATTGTCTTGATTGCTTCCATCGCAATTGGACTGTTTCTTTACAGCGCACTGAAAGACTGGCGTGATGTCCCCCGACTTTACCTTGTTAGTTATGCCTTAGCAGGTTTGTTATGTATACAGATTGGGGTTGGGGCAGCCTCGGCTATCTTCAAAGCTCCCAGTGCACTCCAAGATATTCACCTTGCATTTGCAGCGGGTATTTGGATTACCTTAGTTATCTTAGTATCGCTTGGTTGGTATTCTCTTCCCCCGCAAGAAGTATTAGACTACACTCAAGACTTTCAAGATCGTCGAGAGTAATGGGATAGCTAGACGGGTAGAATTTGTCTAGTGACTGTTTGAGTGTTGCAGCGTCTCCAAGATCCTTGGAGCTTGCAACAAAATCAACTATTTCCAGACTCAATTGGATAAACCTTTGCTCAGTTACAACTTCGCTTTCCAATAGTGGGCTTGCCAGCTCGACCGCTCTTGATAAAGAGTTTTGATGCGCTCGCCAGAACAGTTCCTTTTCATTGGCTATATCAGACTGAAGATATATATCCCATGGCGAGTTTCTAATGTTATCTTGTCCTATTGTGTATCTGAATTTTTCCGCTTCTGGCGATTGTCTCATTGTATTTGATAGATCAACAATCATCATCCAATTAACGGCCATCCACCATGGCGATCCCATACTGTCAGACAAGCGTCCGCTAGAGATCTCCCACTCCATAAAGTCAATGAATACTTGGCCCATTCCTAATCCGACTCGACGCCTTGCGGGGAAGCAACGAAAGAAATCCGTGGCTTTTTGTAAACGTCCAGTTACTGGCACCTGATCGGAAGCTAGCAAATTGCTCATAACCACTTACTCTCTGGCACCTCTAATCTGGCACCTCTAATCTGACATCTCAGATTGTACATCGCTAATCGGGCACCTCTAATCTGACATCTCAAATTGTACACCGCTAATCGGGCACCTCTAATCGGGCACCGCTAACCTTCAACCACAATCCGTGCAAATGCTATGGGACTTTCGGCTCTATTACAGGCTTAGATTAGCTCGTATATTTGTCTGGTACAAAACTACAAAATCTTTCTCAGTGTTTCTCAATGTATAAGGAGGTCGTTACTCCGTGACTCTTGCAAAAAGTAGTTCCGTGGAAAGCAAAGCACCAAGCGAAACGGTTGCGTTTTCGCCACATGAAGCAAGCGAGGCAAACTTACGATCACGTTGGGCTTGGGATAAAGTCGGTTGGGGCACTCATTGCGTCGATTGCTATCCCGGCAACTGTCCTTTCAGAGTCTATGTCACAGATGGCAAAGTAGTTCGCGAAGAGGCTGCGGCAACATTTTCCGTAGTTGAAGATGGGGTTCCTGACTTCAACCCTATGGGATGTAACAAGGGTGCCTCTTGGAGTCAGCAACTTTATCAGGCCGATAGAGTCTTACATCCACTCAAGCGAGTTGGTGAACGTGGGGAGGGTAAATGGGAACAGATATCTTGGGATCAAGCCCTTGACGAGATTGCTGATGGCATGTTGGATGCTATTGAAAAAGCTGGCCCTGAGTCAATAGTGCGCGAGGGAACACCTGAGGTTGCCGCGGTTATGCCAACAGACCGTTTCTTCAATGTAATTGGAGGACGAACTCTCGACCTACACCCATCGTTTAACGATTTTTCGATTGGACTCCATGAGACTTTTGGAAAGTGGAATCCTGCTTCATCAGCTGATGACTGGTTCCACTTTCCGATCATAATGATTTGGCACATGAATCCCGCTTTCACTCGCATTCCGTTCTATCATTTCATGCTCGAAGCACGATATAAGGGAGCAGAAGTCGTTTCGATTTCTCCTGACCTAAATGCATCACATATGCACGCCGACTATCATGTTCCAATTGTTCCGGGAGCCGATGCAGCACTTGCTCTAGCAATGGTTCAAGTAATTCTCGAAGAAGAGATCGCCGATACAACATTTATCTCAGAGCAAACTGATCTACCGTGCTTGGTCCGACTCGACAATAAGCGCTTCTTGCGTCAATGCGACCTTGAGTCAACAGATGAGAACGCACCTAGCCAAGAGGGCGCGACCACCTCAAAGGCCAGAGAGGACCAGCTATATCACTGGGATCTTCAAAGCGGTCTAGTAGAAGCAAATAGGGGGAACTTGCTATTGAACGGAAGAAGTGTTGCCCTGGAAGGAACCTACCAAGTTACACTCGGTGATGGGACGCAGGTTCAGGTTTCACCAGTCATGGAGCTGCTGAAAAACCACGTAAACGCGAACTATACACCCGAAAAGGCACAAAGTATTACTGGAATCCACCCTGATGTTGTGCGAACGTTGGCGCGTAAAGCTGCTTCGAAACGCACAGACATAATGTTGGGATGGAATTCCTGCAAGTACTACCACGGTGACCTTATGGAAAGATCTATGTGCCTTCTACTTGCTGTTACTGGCAATTGGGGCAAGGCTGGCACGGGGATCCGATCATGGATGATTGGTATGGCAGATGGCATGTTTACGATTATGGTCAAAACCGTCCCCGGTGTTGAAGGTGCAGAACAGCTATTCTCCACCCAACAAGCTGCAACAGAAGCTCTTCGCAAAGCAGATCCCAGTATCACCACCGATGAGCTTGCTGTGAGAGAGTTATCGCGCATGATCGCCAAGAGTCAGGGAATCTTTCCCGGGACTAGGCAAACTGGTTCTCCTCCAGCCTTTTGGTGGTACTGGCAAGGAGGCTTCAAGGAGCGTTGGGAAAAGGCCGAGTGGGGGGACGAATCCCTACCGCGTAAATTCAACGAATACTTCGAGGAAGCAATAGCCAACGGTTGGTGGCAAGGTCTAGATCATCCACGGCCAGACGAGCCTCCTAAAATGTTGATTGAGTGCGGGGGTAACATGCTCCGTCGCACAAGGGGAGGTTGGACCCAGTTAGGTGAAAATCTATGGGACAGGCTTGACCTAATAGTATCTATCGACTTCCGACTCAATTTTACTGGCCTCAACTCTGACATAGTTCTGCCAGCTGCCCAGCATTATGAGAAGGTTAACCTACACATACCGACTTCTCATGTGATGAATCTAACCTTTTCAGACAGAAATGCCGATCCAGCTGGAGAAGCAAAACCTGAGTGGGAAATTTACCAAATCATACTGAAAAGATTTGCCGAGCGAGCACAAGCTAGAGGAATTACTGAGTACACCAATAGATTTGGAGCATCTTTTATTCCGAACGAGATGTGGAATTCATTTACATTGAACGGTTACATCGAAAGTGAGGAAAAGCTTTTTGATGAGATAATTCGTGATTCGGCTTACGCTGGTACACTTCCAGAACGTACTGACCTTGCAAGGATGCGTGAAGTCGGCCATGAACGCTTTATTGGATGGGGCGGTAGTCCGTTTGCCTTGGCCCAGGCGTCACCGTTTGAAACCCACAAGACACATACGCCTTTTCGAGATCATCTAGAAAAAGGGGCTCCATTCCCGACATACGCTCGACGTGCGCAGTTTTATATTGATCACCCCTGGTGGATTGAAGCCCACGAAGAGCTTCCCTGTCACAAGCCCAATCCACTCTCTGGCGGAAATCACCCACTTCGTATGACCTCAGGACATAACAGGTGGAGTATTCATTCGATGAATCAGTTGAATCCGATCATTCTTCAAACTCATCGCGGTGAACCAAACATAGAAGTATCCCCTATCGATGCGAAACAGCGCTCAGTAGAAGATAACGACCTCATAAGAGTATGGAACGATATATCTTCATTTACCGCTCGAGCAAAAGTATCCCCTGGGGTTCGCCCTGGTCAGATTATTTCATATAACGGCTGGGATGGGCATCAGTACGATCAGTGGAGTGGTGCTAATGAAATTGAGGCAGGCATGGTCAAGTGGATCGCATTTGCTGGAGGGTATGGTCACATCAACTACACAATGGCTGAGTGGCAACCAATACCGGTTGATCGAGGAGTACCTTGTGATTTTGCAAAAGCTAATTCGGAGTTAGGAAGGCATTGAAAAAATGAATGTGTCAGAAATAAAAGGAAGTACAAACAATTTATTGGAATTGGATTGGTCCGGAATCGATACAGAGCAAGTCGCCCTAGTCCCGATACCGATAACTTCCCAGCCCAATGCATACATTAGAACCAAATGGGCAGATCGCGAATATGGATTGACCCGATCTGCTCAACTATCACTTGCACGCAGTGGAAATAAGATACTTGCTCGTCTTGAATGGGACAAGGTTGATGGGAACGCAAGCGAAAAAGAGGATGGCTTTGATGGTGAGTTCACTGATGCGGCAGCTATTTTTTTCCCCCTTGACTTTGTAGCCAATGGCCAGGGAGACCAGCCTGGAGCAGCGCCATTGACAATAGGTACTCACCAAGCACCCGTTCGTCTATGGTACTGGCGCGATCAACTTCCTATCCAGCGTGATCTGCCACCTATCAAAGAGCTTTATGCAAGTGGCCCTGGTGTCTTTAGACCCAATCTAAACGAATCAGTCAGGTCCAATAAGGACGTTGCGACAACCGCCTCTCTCAGTGTCCAGGCTCTCAAGAGTGACAATCATTGGACGGTCGTAATTTCCGGTGAGTATGAAGGCGCTAACAATATCGAGAAAATGGGGATCGCCATTTGGGATGGATCTAACCAAGAGCGAGCAGGCATTGGATCAGTAAGTCCACAGTGGATCGGCTTAGAGCAAACAGGAAGGTTGTAAATAGAAAATGACAGATCGCCTAGAGGGAAATAACGCAACTGCTAACTCGGAAGTTACCAGAGAATCTTTGGCAACCGATCATCAGGTGTCGATGGTTTTCGACTTGAATAAATGTATGGGTTGCCAAACCTGCTCCATTGCTTGCAAGGTACTGTGGACTAGGGAAGAGGGCGAAGAGCATCAGTGGTGGATGACGGTGAACACGCAGCCAGGCCAGGGCACGCCGAAGGCTTGGGAGCAAATGGGGGGTGGGTGGAATCAGAACCAGCCAAATCCAGGGCACCAACCCACAAGAGAGGAGTTTGGTGGCGGATGGGAGTTTAATTATGACGAAGTATTCTATGGAGGCAAAGGTCGATCGGTCCATTTAGCACCTAAAGACAAGGGCGACGGTACTACGAAATGGGGAATGAACTGGGACGAAGATCAAGGTGCTGGTGAATATCCTAACGCGTACTATTTTTATCTCCCGAGACTTTGTAACCATTGCACCTACCCAGTTTGCATAACTGCATGTCCATCCGGGGCAATGTACAAAAGATCTGAAGATGGAGCTGTTTTGCGCGATGAAGAGATCTGTCAAGGTTCGCGCTTTTGCATGGAGGCCTGTCCTTACAAGAAGATCTACTTCAATTACGCTCGCAATGTAGCCCAGCACTGCATTCTATGCTTCCCAAGGCTCGAAGTTGGCGTAGCACCAGCGTGCGCCCGTCAGTGCCCAGGTCGACTTGTTTTTGTCGGAATGGCAAACGATAAGAATGGTCCAATCCACAAGTTGGTACATGAATGGGAGATTGCTCTTCCGCTCCACCCCGAATATGGAACTGGGCCGAATATCTTTTATATCCCGCCTTTGTCTCCATATCGCCTCAACGATGACATGTCAATAGACTATGAGACTCCTCGAATTCCCCCTGAATATCTGGAAAGTCTTTTTGGCCCGAAGGTTCATGCGGTTATGGATAAGCTTCGCAGCGAACTTGATACTGTGCGCTCTGGAGGCAGCTCAGAAATCTTGGATACTCTAATTGTTTA
Organism: Actinomycetes bacterium; assembly: GCA_021827485.1. Classification (GTDB taxonomy): domain Bacteria; phylum Actinomycetota; class Acidimicrobiia; order Acidimicrobiales; family JAKAVM01; genus JAKAVM01. Next base: position 63,582 of record JAKAVM010000106.1, on the reverse strand, counting down.
CCACTGGAATGAGCTTTTTGGGCCGTACACAACTGACCCAGCTTCACTCGATCGCAGACCTGAAACTGTAGCAGTAAGCATCGATACTTCAAGACGAACTGCAAATCGGTCTTAGTTGATAAGGAGAAACTAATGTTCACATATTCACTATCAGGTTTAGAAATCAAAGCTGCAGGAGAAACCCTGCAAGAAGTTGAAGAAAATGAAACAACTTCTCGCAGTGCGTTATATCAACTTTTTGCAAAATGGTTTAGTGGCGCTGACTCTAGTCATTTTGCAAAAAGTCGCGATGGGATCTGGGTCAAAGAGCTTGAAAGTGCATCTGAGCTGCTGCCATATAAATTAGATGTCGACCTTCCGATTGATCTTTCTGGCCTTGATAGCCAAGAATTTGAGTCTCAGTGGTCTTTAGCGTTCCAGGGATCTGATGAAAATGGATCTCCCCTCGAATCTAGTTTTTATAGTGGCGATAATGCACAAACTATTCATGATGTGCAGCGTGAGTATGAGTATTTCGGTCTGGCTACAGGCGCCTCAGATGCTCATAGGGCAGACCACTTATCCACTGAGCTTGAGTTCATGGGATTTCTGTGCTTTAAGGAAGCGGCCACAAGCTCTGACCGCCTTCGCTCTTCTTATCGTAGGGCGCAGGCAGATTTTCTTTCTCGCTTCCTTGAAGGTCTCGTAACAGGGCTCGTCGCACGTTCAAACCCCACGACTCTGATCCCGGCAATTGCGTGGGGTCTTCGTTACCTTGAAGTCTTTGTCGCCAAGGATATTATCTACCTCGACACTATCCTGGCACCATCGCCTCAGTCGAACTAAGGTGCAGTCAAGCTAAGGTGGTATCAATCTAAGGTGGTATCAATCTAAGGTGGTGTCAAGCTAAGGTGCGGACTGCCGAGACTTATCGAGCACGTTGGACATGGGATAAGACCGCCTGGGGAACTCACTGTGTTAATTGCTTAGCTGCTTGTCCCTATAAAGTTTATGTTAGAGACGGTAAAGTCCTTTTTGAAGAGCAGGGTGGTCATATTGAATCAATCGAAAGCCAAGTACCTGACCTCAATCCGCTGGGCTGCCAAAAAGGGAGCGCTTGGAGTCGCCAGCTCACGTCACCAGATCGTATCCTACACCCTCTTCGCAGAGTAGGAGAACGCGGGTCTGGCCAGTGGGAAGAGATCTCGTGGCAAGAGGCTTTAGATGAAATAGCAGATTCGATCTTGGACGCTATAGTTGAAGAAGGTTCAGACTCAGTGATCTTTGAAGAGAGTGTTGAGGGGGGACTGATGAGCCAAGCGTCTTTCTTGAGATTGGCAGGCCTATTGGGTGCGGTAACGCTCGATGCAAATGGATTAGTCAACGATTTGCCGACGGGCCAACACATAACTTTTGGAAAGTTCTCATGCGCTAGCACGGTAGATGATACTTTCAAATCACAGCTAATTCTACAATGGCATTCGAATCCTGCTTATACATCTATCCCTTATCATCACTTTATTTCCGAGAATAGATATCGGGGAGCTACTGTAATTGCGATTGCACCTGACTATAATGCTTCAGCAATCCACTCTGACTACTTTGTTCCAATCACACCTGGTAGTGATGCGGCTCTCGCACTTTCGATGTGTCAAGTAATTATTGAAGAACAAATGATGGATGAAGATTTTGTTTGTTCACAGTCAGACTTACCTCTCTTAGTCGTCAAAGAGAGTCGGCGATTTCTTAGATCAAGTGATATGTCCGTCGATGGAAGTGATGACCAGTTCTACCACTGGGATAAGTCACTCGGGCTCTCCCAAGCTCGACGAGATAGCCTTGTGTTGGGGGACATTTCGCCTGAATTAGTCGGGACTTGGACCGTTACACTTGCCAGTGGGATAAGTACGCAAGTGACAACAGTATTTACACTTCTCCAGGAGCGCCTGGAAGGCTATACCCCCGAACTGGCTAGCCCTATTTGTGGAGTTAGTCCTCAAATGATTCGGCATCTTGCGCATCTTGTTGCGACTAAACCGACAAAAATCCTCGAAGGTTTCAACGGACCAAAGTATTTCCACGGCGACCTAATGGAGCGCTCGATGTGCTTACTTGCCGCCTTAACTGGCAATTGGGGTAAACCCGGGACAGGTATTCAAGGTCTTGCCTTAGCTGGGCTGGATGGGTACTTGCTATTTTCCATGAAGTCAGCCAAAGGGGTTGAGGAAACTGCCCGAATTCTCGATGGAATTGATCGAGCCGTAGAGGAGATTCGTTCATCCGATCCATCTATGACTGACGAGATAGCAGGAAGTCAACTTATCCACCTCGCTGCGGCTTCTGGCACCAGCGCACCCCCAATATTTTTTAACTACTACCACTGTGGATACGAACAATCATGGAACAATCCCGATTGGTCTGATAAATCCATGACTAAAGATTTCGAGTCTTACCTAACAGAAGCAACCCGGAAAGGATGGTGGGGAGGAGTAAACAGACCAAGTGCATCAACCACTCCAAAAGTCCTATTCTGTGTCGGCACTAACCCCTTGCGAAGGACTCGAGGAGGACGAAATAGAATGTTGTCCGACTTATGGGATGAACTCGAAAAAATAATCGTGGTTGACTTCCGGATGTCTACTACAGCTCTTCATGCTGATCTAATCCTGCCTGCCGCAATGGCCTATGAACGAGTGAACCTACAATATCCGATTACTCACATGCTCCGGCTTTCCTTCTCTGACAAATCCGTCCCTCCCCCTGAAAACGTTAGGAGTGAGTGGGAAATTTTCAGCGAGCTAGCGAATCATATATCAGAAAAAGCGCTATCTCGAGGTATGCACAACTACGTAGATTCAAGAAGAGTTACCCGCAATCTTGACACACTCGGCAAAGATTTTGTATTACAAGGAGCTTTCGCATCTGACGAAGATGTCCTCGATGAGTGGGTACGTGACTCAGCAATGGCGGGTACCCTTCCTCGTGATAGCTCGATAACCTCGCTTCGAGACAAGGGAAGTATCCGCTTTACCGACTTAGGAGTTTTCTCTCCGGGATTATCTGTTGCCTCCGACGTATTGCCGGACAAAGTCATGACTGCTTTCTCTTGGCATACTGAAAAAGGTCTTCCGTTTCCAACTCTCGTGCGTCGTGCTCAGTTTTATATAGACCATCCTTGGTTTCTAGAGGCAGATGAGCACCTTCCGCGCCACAAAGAACCTCCTCGACAAGGTGGAGATGGTCAATATGTCTTGACCAGTGGTCACTCTCGCTGGACAGTACATTCTATCAACATGGGTAATTCCGCTCTATTAGGAACACACCGCGGGAGACCACTGGTTATCCTAAACACTCTAGATGCAGCCACTATCTCCATCGAAGATGGCGAGTTTGTCAGAGTCAGTAACGACCATGGTGACTTTAGTGCAATGGTTCGAATCACACCACGGATTCGACCGGGTCAAATTGTCGTCTATAACGGATTTGAGCCACACATGTTTTCACAGTGGAAAGGCTCAAATGAGGTAGAACCCGGCATGGTGAAATGGCTACATCTGGTCGGAAAATACGGACACTTACGATATATCCCTTTTGGCTGGCAACCTGTTCCGGCCGACCGGGCTGTTTATGTGAACCTAACCAAAATAGGAGATGAAGAATGATCTTCTCAAGAAAACAATCAACCGACCAGGATAATCCTCCAGCTACAGCTTCAGCTACAGCTACACCCTCAAAGGACTCTTCACCACAATCGGCGCCCATTCAACTCACTGCGCAAGAGCAGTCCCAAATCAGCGAAGCTTTTGAATCACCAACCTCGGTTTTCAAACTTCTATCAACTCTTCGAACGCGACGAGTTGGATTAGGATATTCAATTGAGACGGGAGAAGAGGAGACCTTTACTTGGTCCTCCCAACGTACCCATCGTCAAGCCAAGGGGCCGCTCTCCCACCGTTTAGATAAAGATCCAATACCTCTTTCCGAAATCGAAGAAGCTCTTGTGGCTTGGGCTGGAGTTGGTTTAAACGGAACCATAATGGCTGATATTCCGATAAATGGCGGCCTATCGGGTATTATATCGTCACAAGGCAGAACTATTCCCGCATCTTCTAATGATCTTTCGGTCGATTTATTTATCATAAATGATGCAGGAGTATCGCTATACCGACCAATTTCCCAAGATCATGCCCCAATTGAAATAGCAGGGGCCGATGACTACGGAAAAGTCCTGGCGTGGTATAGAAATAATCGCACGATACTATCTTCTAGCCGACCTGATGTAGCTTGGTTTTCAGCACCTGAGGCCACTCAAAACGTCAATCCAATGGGACCTGGCCAATACAATATCAATAGACCGGCAAGTACGTGGTTGCTTCCGGTGTGCGATATCGGTCTCGAATGGTTCAATCAGCTGTTGATGTCTTATGAATGGTCGGGTTTTTATCTAATGGACCCAGGAACCGGCGAGCCAGCTGGATGCAAGGAATGGATTTGTCCCGGATTCTTAGAGGTTGGATTCCCTATACCTGCATTTGACGAACTTGCTCTCCTACTAGGGGCAAGTCAAGCAGCATGTTCGGTGCAAAACATGCGACTTGCAGCAGAGCAACTTGGAATCGGAGCATGGCCGATCGGATCCTACGCTGATGATCTTGTCTTGGGCGCATATCCAGAAATATGTCAAGGGTTAGGCTTCTCGTTTCTTGAGCGAGATGATGCAACCAATCCCTCAAAAACTCTCACTTGTCTTGGACTTCCTGGAATCAAAGATGCCGTTGTTGTTCCATCTGCGCGATTTCCTGACGCAAGGAGTGCAGTTAGATTTGTCAAAGAACTCCGCTACCCATCACTATCTTCACAATCGTCCGTCGCTACATCTTTCGACGCAGCTAGTTCATATAACGACGATATCCGCCAAGAGATTACTCAACACCCTCGTTACTATATTTCAGACTGGGCGGAGGAGGCCTGTGTCGCAACTGTTGAGTATATTGTAGATAAGTATGGATGTTGTCCAGCTTTTGTGAATCCGGTACGCGCTAAATTTTCAGTGCAGCTCCATCATGTTGATCAAAGCTTCTACAACAAGTTCCAGACCGGTAATCCTACCCCTTACGGGTTACCTTCTGCCATCACTTCACACTTTGCTACATGGCATCCCAATACAGAAGATCCATCAGCACCATCTTCTACTCCCCAGACAGATATTGGAGATAATTAGTGACATCCACCGCAATGCAAATTATCGCATCTTACTTACATCTTCTAGCTGTAGCTATATATCTTGGAGGGACTATAGCTATGGAGTTTGTCTTAGGACCCGCACAGAAATATATTCCGCCAGCTCAAGCCCAGGTTGTTGCGCAGCGCAGTGCGGATCGTTTCCTGGTCCTTGTATGGGGTTCTCTTGCACTCTTTCCTATAAGTGGAATGCTCTTATTCTTCTCTCTAGGAGACCAGCACTTAGTTGCAAAAGGACACTTTATTAGCTCCTCATATGGTCAAACTCTAGTAACAATGATGATCTTATGGGTTGTTCTAGTCATCAATGGATCACTAATCACATTTTTCTTACGCCCTAAACTAACACGCAAAGCAAGTGCTGGAACTACAGGATCCACAATGTCAGGAAAGATCGAGGAAATGGTCTCGGCTGCAAAGTGGATTGAGCGCATCACCCGTGCTGATTTAGTTATCGCTCTTTTTATAGTCCTACTAGGAGCTTCATTATCGTATGGAAATGGAATTTTATGAAGATCATAGGAGACTTTTTGATGACAGTTGCATGGAGCATATACTTGGGTGGGGCTCTCATCATGGAATTAGTTTGGAGACCCGTACAGCAAATTGTGCCACCGTCTCAGACGGGAGTTCTCTGCCTTAGGATGGGCAAGAAGTACAAATGGATGGCACTAGCGGCTTTGATCCTGATCGCGGCCTCGCAGATCATAATGGTCCCGCACGGTGAATTCTCTAGCCGATTTGCCAGTGTGCCGATTATTGCAAATTTAAATCATCCTCAATTGCAAAATTGGCAAAGATATTTCCTATCTTTAGGTTGGGTATTGTTAGTCGCCGTCGTTCTTGGCATGGGGACTCTAATACACCCTTTGTCGCATACAAAACTTCCTGTTATAGCTAGCGAAAGTGAGCGGTTACAATTTCGCAAAAAACGATTATCTCTTATAGCAATGATGAATAGGATGCTTCGCTTCGAACTATTTGCAGCGTTACTCATTACGTTGATTGTGGTTGTCCCGTATGCCTAAGACGATTGCAATTGCACCATCTCATTACTGGCCGCGTGGGGTTACCCGAACTTTTGGGATCCCTCCATTCCCATTGCATGAGCTCATACTAGATAGTTGGGCAAGACTAGACCCCAATACACTGGCTATCTCAGATGGCCACCAATCTATCAGCGCACTTGCGCTCAAAAGAATAGTTTCATCTATAGCCAAGGCAATAGATGATCGAGTACCAACTGAACGTGTCCTAGCAGTAAGCCTGGACTCCAATCACAAGGCAATATTATCGGTACTTGGGGCGCTAGCTTCCCAAAGGCCTTTTCTATTATTTCCTTCTACCCAAGAGGCTATAAGCCAACTTGGAAACTTTCAGGTAGACTTACTTCTAGTAGACAATCCGCAGGCAACATATTTATCGGGTACGTCTATTGAGCTGATTAGCCTAGATGACCTTGTGGATCTACAAAATTGCGAACAGCTTAGCTCTGCGATGATTAGTGCAAAGACCGCCGCCAGCCGCGTACCGAAAGTAGGTATCTTCAAAGACGGCAAGATCGCCTGGCATTCCAATCGAAGTCTTACTAGTCACTGCTTGAGCATGACAAGTTTCATTACCGATAACGAGATGAGACCTGTGATATCTACCTTCTCTCCTAGCTCGTGGCAAGGTCTCATGGTACTTAGCGCAACACTACTTTCTGGACGAACTTTGTTTGCACTTGCCCCTAGTGAAGTTTCTCTTGATTCAATTAGAACGTTGGATGCAGGATGGTTATATATCAACACTAGTGATGCAGCTTCAACGTTTGATCTTTCTGCTAAACGATCTAAAGGTGACCAATATGGCCTCAACGGCGTTCTTGTCGATGTAAGCGATTCATTCGAGCCTGGCACGATACGATCCATTGCCAAGATCCTTCAATGCCCAACTTTGAGCTTTTATGGAATGCCAGAAACAGGGCCGATAATTGGTTCGCATCCGAGCTGGTACTTAGCGGAATCGGTAGGCCTCCCGCTGCCAAACGTACATATAATACCTACCGACCCTCGCACTAAAGCACCAATTGCAACTTTGTGGGAGCTAATTGACTCAGCAATGATAAGTATTTGGTCGCCATCTGTGATGCTCGGTTATCACGGTGATGAACTTTCCTACGATGGTTTCGCGCGACTTTATTCTACTGGCAAGCTAGCTGCTTCGGACCCCAATGGAATGCTCTATTTAGTAGACGAATGACCGAGCTGAGAGCGCAAGGCCCCGGCTTTAGCCGTAGAAAGTCGCGTACAGACCCTTTTATCGTCATGGCCAAACCGGTAGGCCCGACTTGCAATCTTCACTGTCGTTACTGCTACTATCTCGGTAAAACAGCCCTCTTCCCAGATCATCAAGAGTTCATAATGGGCAACGGAGCGCTTGATGCTTACATAGCAAAGTTCATACAGGCAAGTCCCGGACCGATTGTCCATTTCGTTTGGCATGGTGGGGAGCCAACCCTGGCCGGTATAGGCTTTTATGAGCGCGCGCTGGAACTTCAACGCAAGTATTCTCCTCCTGGCTTCAATTGTATAAATAATCTTCAGACGAACGGAGTATTACTGGACAAGTATTGGTGTCGCTTCCTCTCGGAAAATAATTTTCATGTGGGTATAAGTATTGATGGCCCCAGCCGCCTTCACGATAAATATAGGGTTTCGCAGGGTGGAAGCCCTTCACATGCTCGCGTCATGCTGGGATACAATAACCTTCGAGAAAGTGGGATTGATCCCGACGTACTTTGCACGATTAATTCTTTTAATAGCCAGTTTCCTGAAGAAACCTATCGGTTCTTCCTCAGAAATGAGGTTGCTTGGCTTCAATTCATACCTATCGTTGTACGACTAGCCAATAATAGAGTATCGAAGCAATCAGTATCCCCAGATGCATACGCTAATTTCCTAATTGCCATATTTGACGAATGGGTTCGTTATGACATGACTTCTATTGCTATCCAACTATTTCTGGAGTGCTTGCGAGTATGGTCTGGCAGTCCCGCAGATCTGTGTATTATGGCGCAAGACTGTGGACAAGTTCTAGCCATGGAACATGACGGTAGCATATACTCGTGTGATCATTTTGTTGATTTGGAGCATCGCCTTGGCACTATTGATTCGAATTCATTAGCTGACTTGATCGACTCTCGGGTTCAAATAGAGTTTGGGAAGGCAAAGACTTCTTCGCTCACCTCTTATTGCCAAGCATGTCCAGTACTATTTGCGTGTAACGGCGGCTGTCCAAAAGACCGTTTCTCTAGCGCCATTGATGGTGAAGCTGGTCTGAATTATCTATGTTCAGGATATCGAGCTTTTTATCAACATATTTCGCCATATATGAACAAAATGGTTGAACTTTCCCTGCTCGGACAGAAACCCTCAAGACTAATGGCTGACCTGCGAGCAGTTGAAGCCAATGAGCGGGCCCGTTGGAAAAGTGCTAATCGAAATGCACCTTGTCCGTGCGAAAGCGGCCTGAAATTCAAGAACTGTTGTTTGGCAAAAAGAAGAGAGGCTACCTAGTGTGAGTTCTCTGAGGACTTAATGCCTCCGCCCCCTTGGAGATGTCCTCGCGTATCAAACACCAACATCGTGACTCTCTAGGGTCTTGGTCTCGGGAACGAATACTAGCGTGGTTGCTCGTGGCCTAAGTTTACGGCCCCAAGCAAAAAGTACGGCAAGAACTACCAGCCCCATACAGATGAAATCTACCTGCGAACCAACCTCCCGTGGCGATATAATAAGAAACCCAACTAACAAGCTAGCAAGTAATAAGGTCGATATAAAGGTACATCTACGCAACCATGCATGACTGGGATCACGCCTCAGTACAAACAATGCAACAAGAGTATCAATAAAGAACTCCGCAATTAGAAAGAAGCCCGCTGCAGATAGTAATTGAGCGAAGAAGCCAGAGAGTGAAGTTGCGAATAGTTCCAACGACACTACTGCAAATGCTGCACTCAAACTGATGATGATAGCTACATTAGGAATCTTCCTAGCGGACAAACGAGCGAATGCCTTCGGTAAAACTTTATCACGTCCCATAGCAAATAACGCTCGTGACAGGATGTATGATATGAGCATCAAGACTCCGCCCGCTGAGGTAATAATCGGTAATAATATGATCGATGGGGACCCAGGGATAAGCCGAGATCCCCAGTTGAGCATAGGATTGGTACTGCCTAGAAGAATTTTACGCGGTACTTCACTAAAAAGCAGCGGGAATACAGTCAGATAAACTAGTACCGAAATCCCAACTCCAATGATTCCTCCTAATCCCGGGTCTCGACGCGGCGATTTAGACTCTTCGGCCGCGTAGCTGTCCACCTCCCAACCGTCAAGAATAGGAGCTGCCATTATGGCCGTAATAATTATTCCGGCAAGTGGCAACGTAAAACCGGCTGTCTTGATTGAGACAGCTGCTTGCAAATGTTGTGAAGCAACTTGTGAGACACCGTGAGAATGCAAGTGTATGATACCCAAGATAAAGATCGTTAGAAGTGATAATCCTTCAATTGCAATAAATAATTTCACAGCCCATGCAATTGGCCTGGCTCCGACCAACAAAGCAATCAGGGCAACTCCTAGCCAGCAAGTACCCGTCACTAGCTCGGCAAGCGATGACGACTCAAGATGGGGAGCTATGAGCGCCAACGTATAACTTGCGGCTGGAACAATTATTGCCGGGAGAGACAGGAAGTACCCAAAGGCAAGTACTGCTGCTTGCAATAGAGAAGCTCGCTGGCCTAAAACAATCCTCGTCCAATGGTAAGAAGCTCCAGCGTTAGGAAACTTCTGATTCAGAAACCTTAATACAAATGCACAACAAAGTAACGGTATCGCTACAATCCCGATTGAAATGAGTGAATAATCTCCGGCTTTTGCGGCAAACAGACCAGCGGTAGCGGCTACAGAAAATAACGGACCAACTCCAGAAATAGATAAGCCAGCCAAATCACGTAATCGAAACACCTGAATTAGCTGACTTGGTTTGGAGTCTTGAGAGTCTTGCCCCTTGGTTTGCTCGGGTTGGAAAGACGGTCCCGGTTGGAAAGGCGGTCCCGTTAGCTCATTATGATCCCTATTTTTCTCTCGCATAGGTTATGAATAATTATGGAATACCAGCCAACAAACAAGGGTCTAAAGTCTCAACTAATTGAATCTAGTGGAATTGTTGCAAAAACCTTTGTGCCAGCTTTCGGAGTTGAGATTACTTCGACACCTCCTCCAAGCAAACTTGCACGTTCGTCGATACCCATAAGTCCCATATGCAAGCTCCCACCATAATTGACTCTATCTCGTTCAAACCCAATACCATCGTCTATAACCTGCACCTTTATTACTTCAGCACTAAATTCAAGCTGAATACGAATCGTATTAGCCGAGGAATGCCGAATTGAATTGTTGAGAGCTTCCTGGATGATTCTAAATACGCCTAATTCCACTTCAGCTCCGAGACGCTGCTCAACCCCTCTGACTGTAAAGTTAATTTTGGACTCACACTCGTCTTCAATGTCAGCTATCAATCCTCGAATCGCGGCAATCAATCCGAGCTGATCAAGTCCCGCAGGACGAAGTCCCTTTGCAACACTTCGGAGTTGAGATACCACTCCCAAGATGTCCTGGCGCAGCCAAGAGAACTCGCCATGCTTCATATCCTCCTCAGATTCGTTTAATATGAGCTCTGCTTTACGCGATAAATGGATCAATGTCTGAAGAGGTTCGTCATGGATTTCTCTAGCAATTCGCATACGCTCTTCTTCCTGTGCAGTTATCAACATCGCGGCGAAGGCCCGTTCTCGGCTCTCTTGGGTAACATCTTGAAATACTATTTGCCGTACGGAATCAACTTTCGGATCATTTGAAGTCAGTTCACTAACAAGCAATTTATAATCGCGTTCATAATCGCCTTCACTTGATACCTTGATAGAAAGTTTTTGATTAGATTTCATTATCGACTGATTTGCAACTCCAAAGATTATTGCGACGTCCTGAGAGATAAGTTGATTGCGAAAGACGCTTATCGCTGCATGGTTAGCGCCAACAATTATTCCATCCTGGCGGACAAGAATTATCGGAGAGCTATTTGCCTCAAATAGTTCTCGATAGCGTGTTTCTGCTTCATGAAAATTCTGTTTGGCCTGAACTGCCTGTTCGTGTTCAAGAAATTCCCGCTCAACGCGAATACCCACAAAGATCGCCGCTGCAACTATCAGACTTAGTTCGGTAATATCGTTGATCGGGTGGCCTTCTTCATTTGGAAGTGCCAAATCTGGAAGCCATGCTAGAGCAGCCCAGATGGAAGTTGCTACTGATCCTGATAATCCGTATCGAATAGCAGCATATCCGATCGGGATAAGAAGTAGCTCAATAGGAACGCTGGTTGGAAAAATATTACCGACACTTGAAATATCGAGATCTCCAAGTAAATGCAGCGCTGCCAACACTACAACCATTGCCTGTACAACCCAAAAAGCTCTATCTTTCAGCGGCGGGTGGCTTGCGCGCTTGCATAGATCGGCAAATGTTGCCCTGGTATCCCCTTGTAAGACTGATTCTTGGCCTATTTCACTTCCTAACTTATGTGCACTTTTGGCCGAAATCGTCACTTGGAAAGTGCGGTATTACTCGATAGTATCACTTGGAAAGTTCAATATTATCCGACGAGATAATATGATTGTTCAGCGCATAAACAACTGCCTCAGTCCTGGAACGTACTCCAAACTTTGAAAGAATGTTTGATACGTAACTTTCCACTGTTCGAATGCCAAGGTTCAGTTCGTGAGCAATCTCCTTGTTGGAATTACCTTGAGCTAGCATCTTCATCACATCTACTTCTCTGCGTGTCAACTCCTCGGCTGGAGGGCGATCATAATGATGCCAGTGCTTGGTTAACCTGCGAGAAATTGCTTCATCTAATACGGTTGAACCTGCGGCAACAGCGTGAACTGCACCAATCAACTCAGCAATTCCAATAGTTTTCAAGAGATAACCATGTGCCCCTGCATCGAGAGCTTCAGCAGCAAATACATAGTCATCGTATGCCGATAATATAACGCATTTGATACGTGGCGACTTATTGATCGATGCCCTTACAACTTCAATTCCAGACATATCGGGGAGCTGAATATCAACTATCATGACATCAGGAACTAGGTAGTCGAGTAGGTGAATTGCTTGATCGCCAGTTCCAGCTTCACCAATAACTTCAATACCAGGACTCTTCTCTAGAAGGTCGCGTGTCCCCTCTCTGACCATGCAATGATCTTCGACCAATGCAACGGTAATGACTGAGCGGGTATTCTCCAGCTTTTCAACCATGATATTTTCCACACTTACACCGTAAGGTATAAGTTGCCTATTCACCATGGGGTTATCTACGGAATTACGGCCCGTAATTCTACTGTCTAGTGTCTTTAGGTTCATAGATCTCTATTAACCGTCTTACCAATATAGGCCTCTTTATACAAGTGCCATTGGTCCCATATCCACCCAAAAGGCTATTAAGGCACTAGGAACTTATGGCAATAGCAAAATATGTCGGAATTAGTTACATCATACTAACTCGGCAATTACGGTAATCAATTACCGTAAGTGCCCCCTAGCGATTCTATTTCAAACTAGTGATACTAATAACTTGAGTAGCTTTCAGATGTAGTCCTCACATGTATTTAGGATTGAAAGTTTCTCAATGATAATCGTGATCAACAAAGGAGCTTCATAAATGATTCATTCCAATAAGCAATTGCACAGCGGGCGAATTGGCAGACGCTTGCGTCGATTACCACTCTTTGCTCTTTTTGCGACTGGTGCTCTAGCAATAGCAGTTTCCGCCTGTGGATCAAGCTCTTCCAACACAGGCAATAGTGCTTCCGCTCAAAGCGCTCCACCTACCGTGCATCTCTATACGACGATACTAACTGGTGGAATGATCAATAATAGCGCAGGACCTGCTCAAGGTCCCAAGTACGTTCCTGCCGATATGACAGTCCCGGCAGGTGCTCGGGTAGTCCTAACAATCATTAGTTATGACGATGGTCCAACTCCCTTCCCAAATGCCAGCTCTCCATATCTAAAAGTATCAGGTGGAACTGAAACAATTGGCGGAAGCCCGATCACTAGTATGTCGAATTCCGAGATAGCACACACATTTACAATTCCTAGCCTAGGGATTAATGCAGTTATCCCTGCAGCTCCAGCAAGAGGTAGCGGAGAATATATGCCCGTAACTGTTACATTCACGTTCACTGCATCACACTCTGGCACTTTCAATTGGGAATGTCTTGACCCGTGTGGAAGTGGTTCTGATGGAATGGGTGGAGCAATGGCAACGCCCGGTTACATGAAAGGCACTCTAACTGTCGCCTAAGCAGGGAGAAATTGATGCTAAATAACGAATATACACGAGTAAAGATTTCAAGCCACCGACAGCGCCAAGTTGATTCTACATCTGATCTGCCGGCACGAGGCCCATTGAGCCGTCGAGCATTTCTTGGGGGCATAGGAACCCTGGGTGCAACTACGATCGCTGCAACAAGTGTTATTGAACTTTTTGCTCAAAGTGCCCAAGCACAAGGGACGGCAAGTACTGGCACATCCAGCCTTCACCAGTGGGCGATGGTCTTTGATCTTCGCAACTGCGACGGATGCAAGGCTTGCACAATGGCTTGTCAACAAAGGCACTCACTTACCTCTGAGCAAACATGGATAAAGGTTTACACGATGCAAAGTTCAGCGGGTCAAACATACCATATGGCTCGCCCTTGTATGATGTGTGAAGACCCGCCATGTATGTATGTCTGTCCGGTTGGGGCCACCTTCCGGACAGACGAAGGGTTGGTCCTGGTTGACCAAGAGGCATGTATCGGATGTAGAACTTGTATGGCTGCTTGTCCCTATGAGGCAAGGTACTTCAACTGGACTACTCCCCCTCCTGCCACCAAGATTCCGGGAATGAAACAGTCACCTGAATGGCCTGTGCCTCAGATCAAAGACACCGTAGGTAAGTGTGTCTGGTGCGCGGATCGGCTCCCACATGGGGAGCTACCGGCATGCGTAGCTGGATGTCCGATGGGTGTCATCTACATTGGGGATCTAACCACAGATGCAGCGATCAATAGCGCTGGCAATGTTGTAAAACTTTCAGACTTTTTGCGCAACAATGATGCTTACAGGTTTCAAGAAGAATACGGAACCAATCCGCGAGTTTGGTACATACCCGGTCATGGACAAGACCTCAATAATGACTCGGCCTCAAGCTAGGAAAGTAGAGAAGGATTAATCACGTGACAACGACGACAAGTAATATAGCGCCAATTGCACATCTGAGGAAAGCTGCTATGCGCCCCGTCTTCGAGCCAGGAAAACGCTACTGGCTTGCAGTTTGCATCTTGGCTGCTATCGTGGCCTGGGGAATCGTCGCATGGATAATACAGGTCCATCGCGGCTTAGGTTCAGCTGGTTACAACAATCACGCTTTTTGGGCAATTTATATAGCCAATGTTGTAACTTTTGTGGGCGTTAGCTACGGAGGTGCTGTTGTTTCGGCTATTCTCAGGCTTACTGGTGCAACTTGGCGAGCGCCGCTAACCCGTATAGCAGAAGCAACGGCAGTAGTAACAGTTCTAATTGGGGCTTCATTTATATTCCCCCACCTTGGAAGACCGGAACGGTTTTTGGAACTTATATATCGCCCTAACCTTTCCTCACCAATCTTCTGGGACTTTATTGCAATATCGACCTATGCATTTGCATCTATCGTATTCTTCTATTTACCGCTATTACCCGATTTATCTGTCGGCCACGAACAATTAGTCGACAAAGGTCGAAACCGACTTGCGCGAATTTATAGTAAGATGTCCTGGAAATGGAACGGTAACACCAGGCAGCGTAAGTTGCTCAATGGCTCAATTGGGCTGATTGCGATCTTGATAATCCCACTTGCCGTATCGGTTCACTCAGTCCTATCTTGGGCCTTTTCCCTTACAAGTCGGCCCTGGTGGCATGAGAGTATTTGGGCCCCTTACTTCGTTGTGGCTGCCCTTTACTCCGGGATCGCTTTAGTCATACTGATCGTTGCACTTTTTCGCAAGATCTATCATCTTGAAGACTATATCAATGAACGACATTTTGTACGGTTAGGATTAATTTTAGTTCCTTTTGGTGCTACTTACCTTTATCTTACGGTTGCTGACTTTCTGCCGGGAAGTTATGTGGGCGAACATGGCGTCGTTAGCGTATTTGCGGCAGTTATTATCGGTAGATATGCCCTCTGGTTTTGGCTCTTTGTATTTGGGGGGTGCATTCTCCCCGTCTTGATTATGGCACTACCTTGGACCCGTCGAATTGGGACAATACTCATTGGGGCTGCATTAGTGGATGCATCATTATGGCTCAAGAGAATTATCATGGTTGTTGGACCAGCTAATTACGGACGGGTATCTGGACTATTCGGCTCTTATCACTTTACCTGGATATCGATTTCAGTAACTTTAGCTGGAGTTGCTGCCATCCCACTTCTACTACTCCTTGTTTTCCGTGTAGTTCCTATCCTGTCGATTACCGAGATGGAAGAAATAGTAGATCATGAAACCAAACTCTTAGAGGAGAAACTCCAATCTTTGAAAGATTTCAATCATTCTGACCAGATATCCTTAGGAGATCCTTCGAGAAAGATAGGGATTCGAGAAATCGTGCATGCTAGCTCGTCAGCCCAGCTCGCAACGAGTACAAGCCTTGAAATTCAAGCAGAGGAGATATGAAATAAGATGTCAAGATTATCACAATATATCGTAGCCACCTTCTTACTAGCATCTCTTTCCCTAGTAAGTCTTGCCTCAATGGATAGTGCCTTTGCACAAGTTGTGGCTTCCCCTCTGACTCTTAATGTCACACAGCCAGCAAGTACAAGTGATACTCTAACACTTGCTGCAAGCCTGCCAAGCAATACATCTCTCAACTCTCCAATCCATTTCTATGTGACCACGAAGTTGTTCGGTGGCAAACATCTAGTCCCTATTGGAGTATCTTCTCTAAATGACGGCACAGCCAGTATTACCTATAAACCTACTTGGGATGGGACTCAAAGCTTTACCGCAACTGTTGTCGATCCGAAAACAGGCGCAACTCAGATAACTGCTAACGCCTCTTACGATGTAATTTCATCGAAGCCGGCGGTCAGTTTTGCAAATGCAAATCAAAAAAATCCGCTCTCACATTTCGGCAAAGGATTCATAGTTGCTCTTCTTATCATCGTTGCAGCCGTTTGGGTAACATTGCTTACCACCCTTTTCCGTGTCGTTAGAGGAATGAGCAAACTGGCACCGTAAAACTGGGTTTTGCATGAAGAAGTTAACCAATCGCCACCTTCAAATGCTATTGGGCAGTGTTTGGCTTCTTGATGGGCTACTACAGCTACAACATTTTATGTTCACCCACTCTTTCATAACCCAAGTTATTGATCCAGTGGCCCAAGGACAACCTAATTTTGTTGCATCATCCATTCGGTGGGCAAGCAGTCTCATTGGTTCCCATATTGCAGAGTGGAATCTTTTATTTGCGACAATGCAGCTCGCAATTGGAGCTGGCATGTTCCACCGGAAGACTCTAAAACTAGCACTCTCCATCTCCATAATTTGGAGTTTGATGGTATGGTGGTTCGCTGAAGGGTTCGGTGGAATACTTACCGGAAGCGCCACGCCGTTGACAGGAGCCCCAGGTGCAGTGATCATCTATACGCTAATTGCGGTTCTTGTGTGGCCTGACACGAAGATGCCGATCCTCCCTAGTCAAGACGTGCCCACTTTCGAGCTAGGTGCCACTTTCGAAGGCGGTAGCAGGATTGCTGAACGGGTGTTCTTGGGAGCAATTATGTGGGCACTTCTATGGTTGACCAACACTGTGCTCCTACTTCTCCCTGGGAATACCTCCAAGAACTCAATTGCGTCGGCATTCACCTCCGCCCAAAGCGGTCAACCTGGCTGGTTGAGAGCAATTCAACAACCTATTATCAATATTTCACGCGGACGTGGAATTGAAATTGCGGTAGTTCTAAGTGCAATTCAGTTATTGATTGCCTCTGGGGTCTTCATTGGAAGGCACCGTTCTCTCTTTCTCGTACTAGGATCTGTTATCGCGCTCTTTTACTGGGTCTTTGGCCAGTCATTTGGTGGAATCCTAACCGGAACTGCAACTGACCCGAACACAGGACCCCTTATTGTCCTACTGGCCCTAGCAGCTGGGCTTGAACTGCCTAGCATTTCAATACTGCGCTCAAAGACCCGTAAATTCACGCGTTTTTCTCTACCGTAGGATTTCGGATAAATTCTGCGGGTTTCCTGGATTTGCCGCACCTACCCATTGGTCACAATAGAAGTATGTCTACCGTTCTATATTTTATAGCTGGAATTGCCGCCTTACTGAGTCTAGTAACCATAATCGGTTACGCAATCGCCTTTCTGTGCGTAAGTATTTGGACGTTCCTTAGCGCTCCTAAGCAACCTAAGTTATACGAGGAGCTAGATAGGGTCCTCGCAAGTATAATGAACTCACGGCTCTCTGATCAGTCCTACTAATCTTACCGAGCTGGGATTTTAGTAGGTAAATACTTGCGACATTTCATGCAACTCGACGGCAAGCCTTGCAAGTTCTTCTGCTGAAGTTTGAATTTGGACGGCACCCTTAGTAGTTTCTTCGGCAGCCTGGGCAACGTCAGTAACGTTTGCCGAAACGTCTGAAATTGCTTTCGCCGCAATAGAAACTGTTCGTGCAATCTCATCAGTACTAGCGGCTTGTTCTTCGACGGCTGACGCGATTGATCCTTGATGCTCATCAATGCTAGTAATTACGTCTGTAATCTGATCAATTGATAAGACAACATTCCTGGATTGCTCTTGGACTTGGCTAATAATTACTCCAATTTGTTCGGTGGCTTCTGCGGTCTCTTTGGCTAATTCCTTCACTTCTCTCGCAACAACAGAAAAGCCCTTACCAGCTTCTTGCGCTCGTGCGGCTTCGATCGTAGCGTTCAGCGCCAAGAGGTTTGTTTGCCCCGCAATTTTGGATATAAGACTGACAATCGTACCAATGGTTTCAATTGAGCCATCAAGTTGCTTCACGATAGTGTTAGCAGCTTCAACTTTGCTAGTTGCTGACGTCGCAAATATAGCTGCCTCGGAGGCATTACGCCCAATATCCTTGACAGATATGAGTAGCTGCCCGGTGTTCGAAGCAACGTTTGATGTACTAGAAGTAATTTCAACCGCCCCGACTGACGCTGACTGGGCTCTTTTTGATGTCACCGAGGCATTATTCTGCATCTGTTTTGCAACCGCTGATAGCTCTACAGAAGCACTGCTAAGTGTGTCGGCGTGTTGATTAATATAAGCAATTACTTGTGCAATTTTGTCCAGTGCTTTATTCAATGACTGGGCCATTCTACCAATCTCATCACTTGCAATATGGTCTATCCGAGATCGAAGATCCCCATTCGACACTTCTTCCAGGATCGAAGCCGATTTGGCAAGGGGCTTTGTCAAAGAGCGTGTAAGCACAACTATAAAAATTGGAACAACTATACACGACGCAATAATTATGGCCAGGAGAGCATCTTTCATTTCGGTGTAGGTATTTCTGGCTGAAGCAAGTTCACTCTTCAAGAGACCTGACTCATTGCTAACCAAAGTATCAAAAGGTGTAGAGTATGCGTCATAAGCACTCATGAGAGGTCCAAGTGCGGCAGTTGTTGCTTGCTGAGTATTTCCATTGTTGGCCGCAGTAAAGACTAGATTATTGCGCACGTTGCGCCAATTTCCCAATGCCTGCATTCCTTGATTTAGCAACTTTCCATTTTGCAGTACTTGATTTCGAAGTGCAGCTCCTCCTTTGAGCGAGGAAGTCAGCGACAAGAACATTGATGCATCATGGGAAATCTCAGCGTCTGTGCTGACTATATTTGCCGGTACTAATGGTGAATTCCCGTTCATAATAGCTGCCCTAGCGGAATTAGGGGCAATGATATAGCTAAGAGCTTCTACCCTTGCATCACCTAGTGCATCGTGAAGCTTCCCTAAGTAGTCGATCGCTTGCGCATCTACAAAACCTCTTGTAGCGTTTCCTTCAATCTTAGCAAGACCAGTTATTCCTCCCGCAGCTAGTACAATACCGGCAAGCAATCCTAGACCCAAAGTCGCCATGAGTCGTTTCCATATACTCATTGATTTTCCTCAACTCGTCTTGGGTTCTTGGTTTCTCCTCTTGGACCCTTGGTCACTCCTCTTGGGTTCTTGATCAGTGGATTCATCTATTATTCCTTTCTGTGGCGAATTGGATATAAGCTCACGATTTTCTTACAAAACTTCGATAACATTCGACAAATGGACTGCTTGACTGAACCTTCGCGATAGGTCGAGCGTGGTACTTTCATAGCGAAGGCCGCTACAAACATGACAAGATAAGGTCTTAGCAAAATTGCTTTTAGATCGCGATTAGCTATGGCCCTTAGGGGAGACTCCCTACCGCTACATACTTTAGTCATCTCCAACCATGGCCCCTGTAAGCACGATACTCCGCTCAAAGCGAACGGACGAACTTCTATGACGTTGCCCATGAAGCTAAGAGTGACAGATAGTCCTCGATCGGCTGCTTCGAGTACAACGCTCCCATGAACCATACTCGTTAGTCTTGCTCTCATTGGCGAATCTTCAAGGTTGGCCCCGATCAGACCTCTAACCATCTCTGCCATGCCTTGCGCCTCTCCATCGCCTACTACAACTACTTGCGGCATGAGTTCAACCTGGCAACTACAAAAAAGGATTGACGGTCTCTTTTCCGCTCGGCGCCTAAAGAGCGGTATCGGTCTTGAGTCCGCTCAGCATCTAATGAGCGGTATCGGTCTTGAGTCCGCTCGGCGCCTAAATCTCGTTCCACCATTTATCTAATTCCAGGTCGTCAGCGATTACCTGAAGGGCGTTATATGCTGGACCAAAAGTAATGAATCCGTGTGGATGTTGAGTTGAGCCTGCCAAATAAAGTCCTTCAATCGGAGTTCGATATTGCCCTAGCTCTGGCAACGGTCTTTGATCTAACATGTTGCTCAAAGATACTTCACCCATCATCCAATCACCGTCAACCATGTTCTTGATCTTGCGTGGAATATCAGCCGGAGAGTAAGGAGCCCAATCTAAGATTGAATTGTCATTAATATTTGGGGCAAAACGCTCCCATGTATTCAAGCACTGTTTTGCGTACCAATTACTCAGCCCATCCCAGCCAGCAGGCCCCTCGCCATGGATCGAGTATGGTGCAAACTGCCGGAGCAAACCCGTAAAGCACCCCTCAGGTGCGTCGGTGGGATCGTAAAGAGAATTGACTGCTGCGTTGGGCCGCGGAAACTTCGGTAGTAACCCCTTCCTTATTACCTCCCAGTCAGAGTCTAGTTCGCCGGTTGAACCGTATCCGAGGTTAACAACCCAAGCTCGATCTACATCTGGATCAAAACTTGAAGCTTCATAGTGAGGAAGTTCACTAAGCGCTAAATGTACTGAAAACAGAGACCACTTCTGGTGAGCTAAACCAGATCCAATCTTATTGCGAAGTTCACTAGGAATCGAATCTTCATCGACCATCTCCAAAAATGTCTGCTCGATGTCAACTGTCGATGCGACTAACTTACGCGCCGACAGCTCGGTTCCATCGCTCAATCTAACCCCAACTGCCCTACCTTTATCTACAACAATACGTACAACATCTGCATCTGAGATCATCACGCCTCCATTGCGCGCTAGATCTCTCCACAGACCGTGTGCCAGTCTGTGTGACCCACCAACACAAAGGTGCCAATTATCAATCTTTCCTACTAATAGCGGAAAACCTATTGCCAATCCAGGCAAATCATTGACATAACCACATACAGCAGCGTGAAAAGCGAGATGGGCTTTTACTTTTGAGTTCGTAAAGTGTTTATCAAGAAACCAATTGATGCTTTCCCTGCGAAGCTTTACGCCCAAGAACTCAGACCTGTCTTCTATCCCAAAAGAAGCTAGGGCTTTAGTAAGTTCCTTGACCGACATTGGCGGTTGATACATAAGAGTTCCTAGCAAGAGATCAACATATCCATGCGCTTCCAAATACAGCCTTCTGAAGGTTTGAGCATCCTCTTCAGAAAACCGTGCTATCGACTCACATGTCTTGTCAAGATCTGTATGAATTACCAACGCAGTTCCATCATCATAGACAGAAGCCATCTGTACCTCTGGCCGAACGTAAGTTACTCCATGCGATCGCACCTCCAAGTCTTTCACTGGAGGGGCCATATCCACAAAGGTGTGGTAATTCGCATGAACATTATGCAAGAAACCAGGAAGCGTTAATTCCTCAGTTGCCAGCCCGCCACCTTCTTCATGACGACGCTCAAGCACAACGACATCTAATCCACTCCTGGCCAGATAGGAACCCAATGTCAAACCGTTATGGCCAGCACCAATTATGATGGCGTCGTACGTATTACGCATTTGTAATCTCGCTAGTAGATATATTAGAACTCGCCTCTTGTCCTTGCGGCTGGATTGCAACGCCATAAGGTGGCATTCCTTGCGGCCAAAGGGTAACGACATTTCTTGAATAAGCATCAAGTAATGCTTTGACGTGCTCAGAGTGGCGCATCAAGAATCGCATGTCACCACGGACCTTTACTAGACCCTTCAGTGCTGCATCAATTGGATCGAGCAACCCTGCTGCGATCTCATCAAAGGCGGTTGCCGGACCGGCAAAACGGAAGTTGACCCCACCGTTAGACAACTCAGTCTCCTCTTCTTTATTGGCAATTTCCCTATACCACTGGCATTTTCCTTGATCAATCTTGATTAGGAATCGACGTAAACCACTTATATCTACATAAGGTGACATCCCGTCCCCGCCGATTTCGATTGCGACCACAAACGATCCATCTGGAACACCCGTCAGCCTACTGGCGCTTTCATTCATCGCTTCTTTCACTTCTTCATACCAAGAAGGAGTATAAATATCAGGCAAAATATCGACCTCTCACTCAATAACCTCGTAATTTATTGATTGGGGACTCCAAGCGGAGATCTTCCGCTATGGCCTTGAATGCATTGTATCCACACGCCGAATGAACTCCTCCTCCGGGTGCTGCTGATGGTCCACACAGATACAGTCCTTCTATTTCTGTACGATAGTTAGACGCTTCCGGGAATGGACGATTCGAACCTAACTGATCCAATGAAAATTCACCATTAGAGAAGTCACCTTCCCTCATTAGGTTCTTATGCTCCATCTGATCAGGGGTATACAACTTATGGGCGATCACATTGTCGCTTGTCATATTTGGGGCCACCTTGTGCCACTCGATCAGAAATCTGTCGTTGAAATTAGAGCGCACATCTGCCCACTCTTGGCTACTCAGCGAACTGGCTGTCGGGAAAAAGTACCATCCACCAGCTGAGTGCGCCCCCGCCGGTGCTTGTGAAGGATCCCATAAGCTATTTACCCAAGTACCTGCAGCTGGCTTCGGCAGGGTTCCAGAGTATGCATCTCTAATATATCTGAGTACATCATCGGGACCATCAAAACCAACCACTGTGTAAAAGCATCTATCTATATCGCTGTCCCAACGTGATGCCTTATAGGCAGGAGCCTCATGGAGACAAAATGCAAGAGTACCAAGTACGTGGCTAGGACCGTAGCGAAATGCTTTTGCTCTTCTTATCCATCGATCACTTAGGTTTTCCGGACCCACCATTCCAAGTAACGTCTGGCGAAGGTCAGCATTCGAGGCAATCACTTGCTCGGCCCTAACAACCTGGCCGCCAGTAAGGACTACACCTACCGCTCTTCCATTTTCAACTACAATACTCTCGACGCAAGCGTTCTCAACCAAGTCAACGCCTTCTCTGTAACACGCCTGGGTCATTGCCTTGGCTAATGAATGTGTCCCTCCAAGACATAATTTCCAATTTCCAATCGTCCACATTACAAAGCTAAGAAACATGGCCCCCAATCCGGATTCATCTACAGGAGCTCCCCATTCCACTGAAACTCTATACAGCAACGCTCTAAGCTCCGGCGTTTCAAAAAGCTCATCAATGACAACGCGAGGACTTTTTTGCATGAAATTTGCCGAAATACCAAGATCGCCGAATACTGCTTCAAGAACACTACCTTGACCTTCGATCATTTCAGGGGAAGGAGGGCTATAAACTCCAGCAGCTATTACTGGTTCCATCGCTTTTGCTCTCGTCTTTAGCTCAACATAAAGGTCTGCGTCACTCTTGGAATAACGCGCAATGCTTGCCCAAGTCTTTTCGATCAAATCAGGTGTGTGTAAAACAATCGGAGGACGATTATCACTAAAAACAATCCCGGCTTGAGCATCTGGCATAACCGTCCTGAGCCCAAGATCTTCAAGACCAAAATCAGCTATCATGGGCATCACATCAAAAAATTCCATGTACTGGGCATGCATATTATGGCGGAATCCAGGTCGAACCGGTTCCTCGGTATTGACCCCGCCCCCCTCTTCGTGACGCCTTTCTATGACTAGCGTTGAAAGTCCGGCCCGGCGTAGGTAAGCAGCTAGGCAAAGCCCATTGTGACCAGCCCCAATGACTATTGCGTCATAACTTCCCGGGGTTTTTCCTCCAACCTGGTACTTGGGGAATTCAAGCGTTTTGCTTTTCTGTTCCAAGTAGAAAACGTCGCCTTTCCGAGATAGAGAAATATTCAGTCTTAGAAGCTACTACGGTACAAAAAGTGTCTCTCTGTACCAAGCTCTATTTCGGATGTTAGGGAAGAAAGTTCGCTATAACAAGGGTCAAAAGTCCCTGTTCGCCGCCCTCAAAGTGCATTGCCAGCTGCCTTGCGCTCATAGAATTCGCCGCCCTCAAAGTGCGCTAGTACTACCAGAATGCTTGCGCTCATAGAATTCGCCGCCCTCAAATCGCCAGTGGAGGCTAATGGCATGAAGTGGCCCAACCATAAATAGCCACATCAGAACCCATGTACTGGCGAAGTGAATAGCAAACATTGCAAAGCCCGAAGAATCTAAGGCCAAGCTCCCGTGTTCAACCCCAATCAGGTTGATTACCAGCCACAATAGTAGCCCTTCCGGTATTGCGGCAAGAAGAGTAAACATAGGTGGCCAGTCTTTATCCCAACGAAATTGCTGCAAAAAGTGATAAATCAACTCCCAAAATAGACCCAGCACAGCAACCAACCCAATAGTCTCAAAGGTGATCTGATAATCAAGTCCAAGGCGACTGTAGGGAAGAATCACAAACGAATCTTTAGTCATGATCATTTGCGCCATGCCTATACCACCGTATCCCGTCATCGGCGGGCTAGGCAGTATTGGTGTGACAATTGCCGTCCAGATAACCCCAATAGTCCCAACTAGAAAAAGCCTAGTCTGAAGTCTGCCATACAAGGTAAAGGTCATGGCTCGCGATTTCGCATTCTTCTTATCCAACTACACGAAGTAAAGGTCATGGCTCGCGATTTCGCATTCTTCTTATCCAACTAGTCGTTGAACGATAGAATCCTATCCTTTTTGAGAATCCATCTTTAGAAAGTTCTTCAGCCGTTTTCCAAGCCGAGTACTGCAAACCCCAGAAAGAATACATAGCAATGCAGTGAGGATTACCCAACGTTGCTATTCCAGTTGCAAAAAGCCTACCGGGTTTGCTAGGATCAGTGCCCGGACTTCGGGTTCCCTCCACTTCAAAAGCCTCATTTACGTCTAGTTGACCGATTGAGTTGAGCTTTGCCCCGCTGCAATTTACGAGATCTGAAAGAATTTCATGATCTTCCAGACTTGCCTCAACACCAGTGGCATCAATAACAAAGTCAGTTTCTATACGACTAATACTCCCATCGGACTTCACAATATTTGACATGACTTTTCCATTTGCACCAATTTCTAATCCACCAGCGCTCCCAACCAGGACTTCATACCACCCATTGCGCTTTGCTTCTTCAAGTTGGTGTTCCCAAAGACTTCGCCTAGGTATTGCAGTACTAGCAATGGAGCCAAGGAGGGCTACCCTCTTCTCATCATCCTGTAATTTTCGATACTTACGTTGGATCTGTCCGCCAAAAGATCCCTTAGCAAAGGTAAATGCCTGTAACGCAAACCCGTTCTTGGTCGGAATGCGCGATCTGAGTGGTTGATGCGCTGTGTCTGGATGTTCTCTTATTAGGTGGTAGAGCTTCACATTGCTTCCAGCTATTTTCCTGTCGTTAGCCAACCGTTGAATTACTTGCATCGCAGAACTCGCTGCACCTCGTAGTAAGATAGAACTTGGGTTAGAGGCAACATGCTGGTAAATAGATTCATGCGGTTCATAGACATTTACTACCCTAGGGATGCCCCCATCTGACTCTAAAGTGTTATTATGATTTTTGGACTTGTAAGTAATAACATCAGGTAGGCTATGAATCCCCGAAAACCCAACGGCTAAATGCACATATTTTGCCTGGTGTATCTCAAGTTTACTCAGTGAAGTATTTTCAGGGGGCACAATCACAATGTAATACCCCCCTTCGCGCCTCTTCCTGATAAAAGGCACTCTACCCCTTGTGAACATTGACGCCCATCCAATTCGCTGTGCTTCTCGGTCAATCCCGCTATAAACTTGAGATGCCCGAGGCGTATGGTACTCCGATAGTATTGGTTCGGTAACTGAATGCCAGATAGGAGCTAGCCTGCGATCCTGGAAGGCCTCTTCGAGCGAGTAGCCAGGCCAGCCCCATAGGTTGTCCATGCGATCTGAAGATCCTGAACGAATTCGCTCGGACTCGGGGATCTGAGAATTGTCAAGAAGCACCTTCAGCATCCCATATGATTTATCGAAAGGACCAATTACCTCTATATCGGAGGATGAAACTCCCGCTATCCTCAACAGATCTACCATAGCGAAAGAGCCTAAGCCACCTCCGATTGTCACAAATGGAATGAACTTCGTCTCAATACCCAAATCCAATAGCATTTGGTCGTCCCACACACAGGCTAAAGCCATCTCCTCACTGATAGGAGCCCCTTGTTTTGCGTGTTGCTGCAGGACTTTATGATGCAAGTCATGATTTCGCAATCCATCTGCACCATAATTTGCACAATCAGTTTGTGCGACAGCTAAGCCCACGAAATCTCCTTGAGATTGAAGTTCAATTTTTGTACTCGTGCCTTGTATTCGCAATTATACTTACAAATCTTGCAGAATAATAACTAGAGGAGATAGTCCCAAGTGCCGACTAAAATCTTATTTGGAGTTCAAAGGGCGCAGACACCTACAACCGAAGAGGTAAGAGCCTTCCCTCCCATTGAACCAAAGAACTGAGCGTCGCCAAAGGAGAATAGGCCGCCGTCGGATCCGACCAACCAGTAGCCTTTGCCATCGGGGGTAGTAGCCATTCCAGTGATCGGCGCGGCGAGTGGCTGGCCTCCCATTGAACCAAAGAACTGAGCGTCGCCAAAGGAGAATAGGCCGCCGTCGGATCCGACCAACCAGTAGCCTTTGCCATCGGGGGTAGTAGCCATTCCAGTGATCGGCGCGGCGAGTGGCTGGCCTCCCATTGAACCAAAGAACTGAGCGTCGCCAAAGGAGAATAGGCCGCCGTCGGATCCGACCAACCAGTAGCCTTTTGAGGACGCCTTACCCGGGTTTACTGATGTAGTAGAAGTTGTTGCGAAGCTACTCGTACTTGAACTCACCGTTGTTGATGTGGTCGTAGATGAACTTGTGCTGGTTGATGTGGTTGTAGATGAACTTGTGCTTGTTGATGTGGTCGTAGATAGCATGACTTGATAGGAGAATGTAACAGCCGGGGAAAGCGGCGTGCTACCGGCAAGGGTAGCGGCAGATATGTCTACATTGCCAGCCGGACCTGCTGGTAATGTTGCAAAAACTAGAGTAGGCGAGACTACCTCAACGGCGGTTGCAGAAACTCCTCCAAATTCTACAGATGTAGTTCCTCCCAAGTTTGATCCCGTTATTGAAACTTGTATACCTCCAGTTGTAGGACCACTGCTAGGTGATACTGAAGAAATTACTGGTGTCGGATCTGAGACCATTCTAATTACATCATTGAAAGAGTCTGCAATGTAGTCAATACCTTTAGCACCTATCGCGATACTAGTTGGCGAAAATAGTCTTGCTTGAGTGGCAGGACCTCCGTCACCCGAATATCCACACGATGGACTAGAAGATGAGCCGACTACGGTATCAATAAAGCCTGATGCAAAAACTTCCCTGACTTGGCACCAGTCATTGATGACGATATAGATATCACCCGCCGCATCGACTCCAACTCCTGTAACCTGCCCAAGTTCAGCAAATTGCGCAGGATATCCATCGCCACTATTTCCACAATGCCCATCGCCTGATCCAGCAAATACACTCAAGTCCCGCGAAGATGCTCCGACTTTCCAAACTGTACAATTGACCGAATCACCTAAGTACGCATTTCCATTTGCATCTAGGGCAACACTTGAGATGCGACCCACCTGTGATTGACTTGCAGGCCCTCCGACACCTGACAATCCGCACACACCGGGTTCCCCGGCAAAATCGCTGATAACGGAGTTGGACACCTCCCAAACAGCGCAAGCTGCTTCATCTGAAATAAACAGATCACCAGTAGAACTAACTGCTAGCCCGGTCGGGGTATCTAACCGAACCGACGTGGCAGGCCCTCCCGAAGTTGAAAGTCCGCACGACCCGGTACCTGCAATAGTCGAGATATCCTGTGTGGAGAATGTGACTTCTCTGACCGCGCAGTCAGCCATATCGGATATGAACAGGTCACCTTCTGCATTTAGCGCAAGTCCGGTTGGAGCATCTAATTCTGCAGAAGTTGCCGGACCACCATCCCCACTGTCTCCGCAGATATGGTTACCTGCATAGAGTGAAGCCACCCCTTTAGAAATTTTCCACACTACACAGTTGCCCGTATCTGCCACATATAGATTCCCAGCTGAATCAAGAGCAACTCCCTTGGGATCGTTCAATTCAGCAGAAGTGGCAATTCCAGCTGGCCCATAGCCTGCCACTTGTGGTTTGCCAACTACGCTTGAAATTGTCGGTACCACAGCGGATGAGGCATGTGCTTGAAGCACACCAACGATACCAACAAAACCAACCGATAAGGCCACCAGACTAGCAAAGACGGCTAAGCCAAGATAGCGCCTTCTATAGGCTAAGACTCGATTCAAAATCAATAATCTATCCTTGGAGGATATTCTAATGCATAATTCATTCTAAGGACGACTATAAAGATCGTTGGAAGATCTAACTCCCATAAACCGCGACTGGATAGAAAGTGCTAAGCCCATTTGATCCAACTGTTGTACACGCGTTTGGAGAGATGGGAGGACAGACTATTGCATACCAACTTATTTCACCATCACTTATGGTTCTTGTACTCCATGAACTCCCACCATTTGTAGTCACTTGCATCCAGCCTGAGCCTGCCGACCAACCCACCGCATAACAATTTGTCGAACTCAAGCAAGCAACCGCGTATAAATAGCTTCCGGTACCTGGCCAGCTTGCTGATACTGACCATCCACCCGTCGCACTTGTGGCCGAACTGGTCGTATATATTTGAGAACTTCCTCCGCCATAACCAGTTGCTATACATACAGAAGAACTGGTACAGGTAATACCAGATAGTTCCCCGCCGCTAGAGGAATAATTCTGAGTTGTCCACGCTGTCCCGTTGTAATAGAGGAAAGCCCCATCATCGGCACCCCCGTTTATCCCTGCCCCTACAGCGTTACAATCGCTCGTCGATAAACAAGTAATACCATACAAGCTGGTAATTACCCCCAAGTTGGTCGGCAAAGTATCGCTTCCTCCTGAATTAGTACTCCAACTTGATCCACCATTTGTGGAAGCTAGAATCGCTCCACCTCCCGAACCATCTCCAACCGCAAAACAGACAGATGGTGTCGGACACGATACCGAATATAGCCCTTTTATTCCCGCAGGTATTGTAGCGTTACTCCATGATGCCCCTGCTGTGGGTGAGCTGGTTGTAAAGAGAATTTGCGCACCTGTTAGAGTACTGTTCTGACCTACCGCGACACATACTGCCGAGGATGGACATGACACCGCGTATAGCGGACCTGAGATAATTCCTGCTCCATCTGAAGCCGTAACTGTCAAGCTATTAAAATCATCAACTACATTCCAATCTGAACCACTTACTCCTGCCTCGTAGCTCACTTCCCCATAAGTTGCGCTATTATCATCGCCAACTGAAATGATATTGGCGCCGTCATAGGCCACACCGTAGAAATCTCCTGCCTCGTTTTGCTGGGCAAGCGTAGCAAAGCCAGTATCATCCCATTGAACCGTTAACGAAAATGACTGAGTACCATTTGTCCCAATCCCATTCGATGCAGTCAGGCATATGGTATAAGTTCCCGAAGCCACTAAAGAGGCGGTGCTTGATAATGTCCCACTTGTACTCAGTGAGACACCCGTTGGTAAGGTTGAAGGTGAGCAACCAGAAAATGCGGTGTCAGTAATTGTCGCACTCGGATAAGTACCAGCGGCGACCGTAACATTGAATGAGTTGACTAGGCCAGCCGAGAAAGTGGTCGACGAAGCACTTGTTATGACGGGTGATTGGCCTTCTATGAGTGTAAAAGTCCAAGCACCACTGTTGCCAGAGGTATCTGAGTCAGTACCCGATACTGTATAGGTTCCTGAAGATAGCGTTCCTGGGGCAGAAACTGCGCCAGTTGAAGAAACAGAAAATGCTGGACTGGCAGAAGTTACAACGTAAGTAACTGTTCCACTCGCTCCTGTAACGTTGAGCTGGTCGGTGAAGGATGTTCCCACTGTCGTCGTAGCCGAAGTAGGAGCGATCTGAGAGATCTTACCCTCGCCTGCGTCATAATGAGTAAGTACTGTTGACGACGAGAGTGCACTCCCATAAATTGCCGCTCTGGCAAGATCACCAGAAAAAGCAAGCGCCCCATTATTTTGGGCCCCTAGTGTTTCGCCAGCTGAACCGCTAAGTGGTGAAGTTCCGCTGCCAGTGGAATGCGCACTGGTAGCAGCTGCAACTCCATCTATATAAATTGTAAATTGACTTGGCGAGATAGCTGTTCCACTTGGAGCTGACCAGACTCCAACCGCATAGTGCCAGATCCCATCGTTGTAAGCACTATTAGTCTGCACACCAATCCAAATCCCATTCGAATCAAGTCCAAAACCAATCGAACCTGCCGCATTTGATATTGGACTGCCACCAATCTCTAAAGACAGGGACATGCCCGCACCACCTCCGGACATATTCCGATCACTTAGTAGGACTGAATTGCCGGTCTGTGTTGTTTTGAACCAAATCTCATCGCTCCACGCAACAGCACTTGTCTGCGGAGCTGGTGTCGTTGCAAGAGGGCCACTCCCGGCTGTCGCAGCATATAGATTGTTCGACGAAGTCGTGATAGGCCCGGGTGAATTACCAAGAGTCACCCCAGTCCCAACAGTACCGGCATAACCATGGCCGGACTCATCTACTACCGTACTTGAGCCAGCCGCATCATTGAGTGGCCAGTAAGCAATGGGGTTATCAGACACAACCGCGCTGCCATAAGTACCGAGTGCCTTTACGCTGAGCGTAAACGTCCAAGTACCAGAGTCTCCTGAAGTATCAGCATCAGTTCCCGAAACCACATATGTCCCGGCTGAAAGAGTACTTGGAGCCGTAACTCCTCCAGTCGAAGACACAGAAAAAGCCGGGCTTGCCGAGGTTATAGTGTAGCTAAGGGTACCGGTCGATCCTGTCACATTTAACTGGTCGCTAAAGGGTACCCCGACGCTGGTGATGCCCGAAAACGGAGCTATTTGAGTAATGGTTCCAGCAGTAGCAGCTTGGTAATGGGTCGATACACTTGATGAAGAAAGCGCTGTTCCGTAAATGGCCGCACCGGCTAGGTCGCCTGAATATGCAAGTGCCCCATTATTTTGGGCCCCTATTGTTTCGCCAGCTGAACCGCTAAGTGGTGAGTTCGGAGGATTATTAGTACTTTCCTGAACTGTTGAAACTGCAGAACCATCAATATAAATAGTAAATTGACTGGGCGAGATAGCTGTTCCACTTGGAGCTGACCATACTCCAACCGCATAGTGCCAGTTCCCATCGTTGTAAGCACTATTAGTCTGCACGCCTATCCAAATCGAATTTGAATCAAGGCCAAAACCAATCGAACCCGGAGCATGTGCTATTGGACTACCACCAATCTCTAAAGACAGGGACATGCCACCGCCACCTCCGGACATATTTCGATCACTCAGTAGTACTGAATTGCCGGTCTGTGTTGTTTTGAACCAAATCTCATCACTCCACGCAACAGCACTTGTCTGCGGAGCTGGCGTCGTTGCAAGAGGGCCACTCCCAACTGTTGCAGCGTAGAGATTATTTGACGATGATACTATCGGACCAGGAGAGTTACCTAATGTCACCCCAGCGCCAACTGTACCTGTATAACCATTTCCTGAAAGATCAGCAACTGTTGCAGAACCACTTGCATCATTGAGTGGCCAGTAAGCGATAGGGTGATTTCCTAAGACGGCGGTATTGTAAGCAGTCCCCGGCGCAGCAACGGTCAAAGTAAATGACCATACACCCTCATCACCCGAAGTATCAGAGTCAGTTCCTGAAACAATATAGCTCCCAGCCGATAATGTGCTTGGGGCAGATATAGCACCCGTTGAGGATACTCCGAACTGCGGACTTGAAGATGTAACCACGTAGCTAACAGTACCGCTGGCTCCAGAAACATTTAGTTGGCTCGAATATGTATTGCCAGCCGTTGCGATTGTCGAAAACGGAGCTTGCTGAATAATTGTCCCGGCTGCATGGTAGTGAGCAAGTACTCTTGAAGACGAGAGTGCGCTCCCATAAATGGCCGCTCTGGCAAGATCACCAGAAAAAGCAAGCGCCCCATTATTTTGGGCCCCTATTGTTTCGCCACCGGAACCACTTAGTGGTGAAGTTCCGCTGCCAGTGGAATGCGCACTGGTAGCAGCTGCAACTCCATCTATATATATTGTAAATTGACTTGGCGAGATAGCTGCTCCGCTCGGGGCAGACCAAACTCCAACAGCGTAGTGCCACTTTCCGTCGTTGTACGCACTATTGGTCTGCACACCAATCCAAATAGCATTCGAATCAAGTCCAAAACCGATTGAACCTGGAGCGGCTGAGATTGGACTACCCCCGATCTCTAAAGACAGGGACATGCCCGCACCACCTCCGGACATATTCCGATCACTTAGTAGGACTGAATTGCCGGTCTGTGTTGTTTTGAACCAAATCTCATCGCTCCACGCAACAGCACTTGTCTGTGGGGCTGACGTTGTTGCAAGAGGGCCACTCCCGGCTGTCGCAGCGTATAGATTGTTCGGCGAAAGCGTAATCGGACCAGGAGAGTTACCTAGTGTCACCCCAGCGTCAACTGTACCTGTGTAATTATTTCCTGAAAGATCAGCAACTGTTGCAGAGCCACTTGGGTCGTCAAGTGGCCAATAACCAATTGGGCTATCAGCCAATACTGCAGTTGTATAGCTTGACGATGCATAAGCTGACATAGCACCAGTAAAAATCTGCAAAACTATCGATGATCCAACTATTATCACCGATATTAATAGTCGCATTACTTGGCGGATCAAGGGACTACTTCAATCATTCGAGGACTGTCTCTCCCCCTCATTGGATAAATCAATTAATAACTAAATGCTATAGTCAAAGGCCCGGAAAATCAATCGCAACTGTTGGGACTGAACCATTTGAGTTAACTCTAGTTTAATTTTTGGCTAACTAAATAACCCACTTCTTCAAGAAGTTTGCGAACCAAATGCACCTTCGATGCGTCTTAACAACCGTGCCTGTATTTGAGATTAAAGAGATAATGAATTTTCGAACTGAATCAAGTTCGAAATCACGAACTTCCCCTTCCAAGTCTACGCTACGATTTAGCAAAGAAATGCGAATATCATCTCGTGGCTGAATTGGCCGATTGGATAAGAGAGGGGTACGCTCCGGCCTTCAAGACCGCCTGCCTAATTCTTGGGAACTCTAGTGATGCCGAAGAGGCGGTCCAGGAAGCATTTCTTAGAGCATGGCGCTTCCGAGACTCTATTAGCGACAATCAAGGCAATGCAATTAGGCCGTGGCTTTATCGAGTTGTCGTCAACACTTGTGTCTCTAAACTTCGCAAAGAAATCCCCCATCGAGACCGCAGAGCACCTGAAGCCTCACTTGAGCATCTTAGCGATCCTAAACTATCACCTGATCAGGAAGGGGACAGGTTGGAACTGGCCACGGAAATGCTCAAGTCTTTGTCTTCATTGCCTGACCACCTTCGCATTACCCTCGTTCTACGATATTATGTAGGTTTATCAGAGAGAGAAATAGCCATGGCAATAAAGAAACGACCTGGAACTGTCAAATCTCGTTTACACGAGGGACGAAGACTTCTAAGCGAGATTCCTGCTCTTCAATTACTTGCTTCGGAGTGGCTCGCCGTCAAGGCAAGTGCAAGAACCTCACAACTACCATCTATCGAAGAGGAGATGAATTAGTAATGCTAATTGATGAACGTTTCATCGCTGAGGCAATGTCCACTGCAGCCGATCAGTTCCGGATTGATGAAAGTGTGATAGAGGAGATTTTGAATAATTCAATCTCGCTTCAAGCACCAGCCAAGAACGACGAACGATTTACGGATAAAGATTTACAAGCAGATGTTAGCGAAATTGAAGAGCCTATTTGGGATGAGCTCAATGAAACTGAGAGTATCACGCTGAGATTTAGAAAGCGTGCCAAGAAAATATCGGCTAGCCGAAAAACACTTCCTGTTGCAATTGCTGCATCGATAGTTCTGACTATATTCCTTACTCTTTCTATTGCGGGAATCAATCACACTACCGGAGCCAATGTTGCTAGCTCAACTGCCAAGGAAACGCTTCCGGGCACGAAGGCACCCTCTACCTCTCATATCCCAAATAGCAGTTCGACGAGTCGGCTGGGGCTAAATGAATTTGGTAAATTCCCAAGCCAGCCTCAAATCAACAGCCAGGGTGAAACGTTCTCAGGTTCTGCTTCGGGTAGTAGTTCTTCTGCTGCTGTTCAAGGAGCTGCTCAAGCGGCAGCTCAAGCAGCTCAGGCACCTCCACCTGGCCAGAATTCTACTCAAAGTATCTCTCCTGTAGTGCCTGGTGCTATTCAACCGCCACCTTCTCAGAACGCGATTGAAAAAACCGGAAGTGTAGTTCTCTCTGTCAAATATGGGACATTCAATGAGACGATCAACCGGCTAAGTGGACTTGCCACTGGTAGTGGAGGATTTGTTGGCAATTCGCAGTCTCAAAGTGAAAATGGTCTCATGACTGGATCAATTACCTTGGAAGTTCCGGTTAATAGCTTTGAGAGTGTAGTCGGCCAAGTCGAAAGCCTTGGCAAAGTTGTTTCAGTTTCTACTAAAGCCACAAACGTTACTGGACAAGTAGTTGACTTGGCTTCGAGAATACAAGCCCTTCAAGACAGCCTTGCTCAATATGAGAAGATTCTCTCACAAGCATACTCAATCGGTGACGTACTATCGGTTCAATCTCAAATTGATTCCATCCAGTCGCAGATAGAGCAGTTACAAGGAGAACAGAATCTAATGAATTCTGTAACGATATATTCTTCGTTAAACATCTCAGTAAACGAACTTGGCCGGACCGGTCACCCAGTTCAAATCCACACTCCAGAAAGTGGAATTGCCCTTGCTTGGCATAAAGCGATCAACGGATTTGCGCGAGGATTCGACGATGTTATTGCGATTGCTGGTCCGCTGCTTTTTGGATTGATAGCCCTAATAATTGCTCTATTTATTTTCAAATTTAGTTGGAAGTCAATTCGGCGCTGGATTTTGTAGCCAAAATCGAGCCGCAAGCTGATTGAATCGTAGTCGTGCGCCCGCGCTCGTCCGCTTAGTGAACCTTACCGCCCTTGGCGACGTGGGCTATTCCCGTACTTCGCTAAATAGTTGTGCGTTGTGGATTCATAAATTGGGTGATTGTTGATAAATAATCTCAGTGAACGTGACGAGTAAAAGTCAACAACTTTTTGGTGTTACCGATATTTGAACCCGGAGGAGTAGCCGTGCGAAGAAAGCTCATATTAGCAGTTGCAGCCTGTGTTATTTATGCTGGCCAGTTTGCAAGTGGCATTGCATATGCCGATGGTCATGGTGGCCATGGCGGCCATGACGGCGGCAATTGTTCGGGCAGAAGTCACCATTCAATTACGAGCCACGACAAGAAGTGCAACCCTTGCCCGCAAGGTCCTCCAAGTTCCGGCTCGGGAAGTGGCAGTGGTTCCTCGGGCAGTGGCAGTGGTTCTAGTACTTCAACGACCTCGACTACGACGGCTCCACCGACTACCTCTACCACAACGGCTCCATCCTCTACTACCACGGCCCCATCAACGACCTCGACTACCGCGGCCCCATCGACTACTTCTACTACAACGGCCTCATCTAGTACTTCGAGCACACCTTCAATAGCTCACGACGATGGGTGCAACCCTTGCCCGCAAGGTCCTCCAAGTTCCGGCTCGGGAAGTGGCAGTGGTTCTAGTACTTCGACGACCTCGACTACCGCGGCCCCATCGAC
Source organism: Actinomycetes bacterium (assembly GCA_021827485.1). GTDB lineage: Bacteria > Actinomycetota > Acidimicrobiia > Acidimicrobiales > JAKAVM01 > JAKAVM01. The sequence continues at coordinate 27,632 of JAKAVM010000106.1, read as the reverse complement.
GACTTCTACTACAACGGCCCCATCGACGACCTCGACTACGACGGCTCCACCGACTACCTCTACCACAACGGCTCCATCCTCTACTACCACGGCCCCATCTGGTACTTCGAGCACACCTTCAATAGCTCACGACGATGGGTGCAACCCTTGCCCGCAAGGTCCTCCAAGTTCCGGCTCGGGAAGTGGCAGTGGTTCCTCGGGAAGTGGCAGTGGTTCCTCGGGCAGTGGCAGTGGTTCCTCGGGCAGTGGCAGTGGTTCTAGTACTTCAACGACCTCGACTACAACTGCCCCACCGACGACCTCGACCACAACGGCTCCATCCTCTACTACCACGGCCCCATCTGGTACTTCGAGCACCCAATCCACAAGTTCCTCATGTCCTCCTCCACAACAGTTCGGTCAAGAAATAGCTCTATTAGCACAGCAAGCAAGTGCCCTAAACAACTTCGTAAAATTCGGGTCAGACTTAGAAACATTTGCCAATGCGATACTGTCCGCGCTGAACTCGGCGGGAGTATCAACGTCAACTATGGAGCAAACATATTCAAACTATAAGAACAATATTAGCTCAGCACAAACTTCGCTCCAAGGTGCTACGTCGATCATACAGAATGCAAACGCCTCAAGTGCTCAGTCAACTCAGCAATCAGGAATTTCACAAGCCATTACCGACCTAAACGATGCCCAAACTGATATGTCCCAAGCAGTTTCCGAGCTTCAGCAGTTACACAACCAAATAGTAGCGGTACTCTAGAATATAGATTTCCCTACGATAGTTAACTCCCCACCCTCCTCGCACTAAAAAGCGAGGGGGGGCTAAACTATCCTATCCAAGTGAACAGCACTCTCCAAAGGTTCACAAGACCTGGCGGTGACTTCTCTGATGGCAATTCACTCAACTTTCTGGAATTGAAGAATACCAATACCTAACAACACAACACCCATTGCCGCAATTATGACAAGCTCTACAATAGTTGGAACTCGCCAGCCATCCCATGTAACTCCTGGTGCGTAGATTTCGCGCACACTTGCTGGAATCAATAAATGAGCAAATACCGCACGTCGAATTGGATCTATTGCATAGGTTAGTGGGTTGATCCGAGTGATGATCGCTAACCACGTCGGGAGTTTCGACAATGGAAACATTGCTCCAGAGGTGAAAAATAATGGCATTATTAACATTTGAGTCATTCCCATAAAACCCTGAAAAGTCGTTACTCTCACTGCTGCAACAATTCCAAAAGCAGTTAAGGCAAATGCAAGAAGCGCTGCTTCAAAAAGTATCTCGATAAGCAGTGTCGGCGAATACGGAACACCCGCCAGTCCGGCAACGCAAAGAACTATCACAGCTTGAAAAGTAGCTACCACAGTTCCGCCAAGTCCCTTGCCAATTACAATAGCAGTGCGACTTACCGGTGCAACAAGCATCTCTCTCATAAAGCCAAATTCCCGGTCCCAAACAATAGAACCTGCTGAAAACATGGCGGTGAACATAACCGACATTGCCAGAGCGCCAGGATAAATAAAGGTTCTTAGATTTACTATGGAATTATTACGTGTCAGTACTGATAACCCAGTTCCAGTCACAAAAATATATAGAAGAGGCTGTAATAGTGTAGTAACTATTCTAATACGATCTTCCCTAAATCTAATTAGTTCACGTTGCATCACTATCTTAACGGCTCGGAGACTGCCTCCCATCGATTTGGTTGGTACGGTAATTGGTGCAATTCCAAGAGCTGGATTGATTACAGGACTTGCGGACGACATATTTACCTCCTGGCCTGCGCCGCTAACATTGTCTTAACAAAATCGGCCGGACCCGCGCTTTCGGCCTCTCGTATGGTTGTTCCTGTATACGATAGAAATACATCATCCAATGAAGGGCGTGATACAGAAATGGACCTAATTGGCACATCCAACTCATTGAAAAGTCGTGGAACAAATCGTGCACCATCTTCGACATTTATAGATACAACCCCTTCGCGTAGCTCAGCTCTGATACCGAAAGTCTTATCAATTGATTCGATCGTTCGTTGAACTTCGTTGACTTCCATTGTTATACGATCTTTACCGACTGCACCTTTGAGTTCGGCTGGGCTTCCCAATGCCACAATTTGCCCTTTGTCCATGATAGCAATACGATCACAATACTCAGCTTCGTCCATATAGTGAGTAGTCATAAATATCGTAATCTCTTCGGTCTCATGAAGATTATTTATATAGCTCCAGATTGAACTCCTCGTTTGGGGATCTAGCCCAACTGTCGGTTCATCGAGAAAAAGGACCTTCGGGGAGTGTAGCAGCCCCCGAGCGATCTCAAGTCGTCTCTTCATCCCACCCGAGAACGTTGACACTTTAGACTCTCGCCTCTCCCATAGTCCCACCATTTCTAATACTTCTCTGATTCTGGAAGCTACAATGGATCGCTTCATTCCATATAGATCAGCATGGAACTTGAGATTCTGCTCAGCACTGAGATATGAATCGAGCGTAGGCTCTTGAAAGACAAGACCTATATTCCTTCTCACTGCGTCTCTATTTTTAGTTACGTTATATCCCGCAACATAAGCTTGACCGTCGGTCGGGCGAACAAGTGTACATAGCATCTTGATAGTTGTAGATTTACCGGCACCATTTGGGCCAAGAAATCCAAAGGTCTCCCCCGCTGCCACTCCTAAGTCAATTGCGTTAACTGCGATTATTTCTCCATAGGCTTTAGATAAGTTACTGGTCCGCACTGCCCATTGCGTCTCCGATGCTCCCTGCGTCTCCGATACTTCGCCGGGTTCAGGATCCCTTGAAATCAAATTATTAGCTGAATCTACAGCCGGAAGCGTCTTCTCTTTCATCAGAGTTAGCATATACTCATATTTAGTTGCTTGCCAGCAAGTAAATAAATATACTTATACACTGGAATGCGACGCCCATCAATATCAAAAACTGATCTTGAGACTCCACTTAGACTACGCCGTTGTATTCGAATTCTCGACCGACAACTCTGGAAGTTTCACTCTAGGGTTGGACTCTCGCCAAGCCAATACGAGATTTTGGTAACTATTGCATTCAAGGGGCCCATCCAGATTTCAGACTTAGTTCTCCTTACAAATATGAATCCAACAATGGTATCAAGGGTTCTTACAAAACTGGAGGGCGACAAACTAATCCAACGTAGCCGTTCAGCCGATGATGCAAGGACTGCAATTTTGTCGTCAACAAAATCTGGACACGAAGTTTTGGAACGAGTGCGAATGCAGAGTGCTCTTTACTTGGATAAAGGGTTAAGTCAATTATCTCATAACGATTTTCAAGTTCTAGTGGATGCGTTACCAGTGCTGGAAAAGCTTATCGAGCTAACGCCTAGGTCGGCCCCTTCCGAATAGCCAAATTCGCACATCGGATGGAACTAACTAAGAAACGTCATCTAGCGCGGTTAGCTACCACCAGGCTGCTACTAGATATAGTGCCATTCAAACCTATGTTATGATAGACTAGGGGAATGAGAAACAATCGTTCATCAACGCCTACCGCAGGGCTATTGGCAGATGCTCGACTACGGGCCAACCTTTCTCAGAGGGAGCTTGCCAAGCGAGCTGGTACGTCGTGCAGCGCCGTAGCCAACTACGAGTCCGGCAAGGTAGACCCTACAGTCGGGACACTGGAGCGGATCATCGCGGCCTGCGGCATGGAGCTTCGCATGGAAGCGGTAGAGCTGACCGCTGCGGATATAGAACAGTACACTCTCGATGCTTCCATCTCTGCCGAGGACGCCTACGCGATGGCAGAATCTCTTAGGCGGTGCGTAGTCAAGATATCCTAATGACCACCGCCTACGACAAAAAGAACGCTTCGATACTGCACATCATAAGCGTCCTGGAGGAGTACAGAGTCAAGTACCTGATCATCGGGAGTTACGGTGCCATCATCCAGGATGTTGACTTACCACTGACAGATATTGACTTCCTGCCAAGTAGGAGTTTAGCGAATGCAAAGCGCCTTGCAGCTGCACTTGTTGAATTGAACGTCAAATACAGAAAAGATGGTCACCCCGTATCGGAACCCGATGCTACCGATATGCTGAGGAATGATCCTAGGAAGATTATTTCTGGTGAGTCCTGGAACTTTACCAGCAAGTTCGGTGACATAGACATCGTTATATACCCAGGGGGATTCAACGGCGGCTACGATGAAATGGTGAAGAGGTCTAAGAAGGTGGATGTTGAAGTGCCTGGAAGTGGAGATGTCATGACTCTTCCGGTAGCCGACGCTTACGACATCTACTTGTCGAAGCGCAACGTAAGCAGACCGAAGGATAGGATTCACCTAAAGGCTTTCAGAGAGGTGGTCAAGCAACATCACAAGAAAAATTAGCTCTGCTTATCGGCTGGCCCCACTGCTGCAGCTAAGAGGGTTGAATTCGGTATGTTGACAGGGAGTCCATCAATCTCAATCTTGACGTAAGTTAGTCCCAAGTTGAGTATCTTACCTTCGATGACGCCTCCTAAGGCCCCTGATCTAACTCTTACAAAATCCCCAACTCTAAAAGGATGCGCAAACATGAGTACCAACCCCGAAAAAACATTTCCGAGGCTTTGCTGGGCTGCAATCCCAACAATTACTCCGGTAATTGCTCCCCCAAGTAGCAGCTTTTGTGCAGTGACACCCAACATTCCAAGGTCGATAAAGCCAATAATGATTATTCCCAATACGGAAATAACTAGATGTAAGGGTGCACCGACATTCTGACCGATGTGCTTTGACGTAAGAGTGGTAATTACATGTGTTATACTTCGCAATGCGATGATAGCCACTACCAGGAATACTGCCGCAGCGACATAGGCCGTAGCTCGAACTAGGTGGTGAGGGCTATGAACATCTCCAATCGCATTTCCAACGAGTGCAACAGCAATTGCAAGTGCCCCAGTTATCACCGATTTCCGATAACGAACTTCTCCGGGTCCCGCCTTCACTTCGATCCGCCTTGAGAAGGTTTGCTCACAATGTACTCAGCATGAACTTTCATAGGATATCTAATCTCTGAAATGGTAAATCCTGAACGTTCTAACATCCCTTCAACTATCCAAGAAAATGTCGAAAACTCCTCACGTATGTGAGTCTCATAATCTTGCCGAGTATAGCCTTCTGTCTCTAAGTTCCCAGCTACTTCGATCCATCCTTCAAATTCGCTTTCGAACTCAAGAGAGTTGAAAGAATAAATTATATCCCACAGGTAAAAAAGCCCGCCAGGTCGCAAAAATCTGGCGACTTTATCCAAGACAACTTGCTTCCAGAAATCTGGAAATTGATGCAGGACTGCACGCATGGCAATTACGTCGAAGCTAGCTTGCTTAGCCGAAAAGTCTAGGATACCACAGTGAGAAAGCTTAGCCTTCTCCCCAAAGTTCGAAAGCTTATTGCGAGCCGATATTATCATTTGCTCTGATACGTCAACTCCATGACAATTAGCTCCAAGCATTAGAGCCTGTTCAATAAGCGCTCCTGTCCCGCAGCCCAGATCCAAAAAGTTGCAACCTTCGCTAACCCCCAAGCGCTCCAAGATATTCTTATCGGCTAACGCACTAGTTCGTTGATTGCGCTCATAGGCTTGAACAGATCTTGGCGATTCATAGTCAACACCAACGGGGGGTGATTCAGTAAAGAACCACGAATATTTATTCACTCCCCCAGTTTGCAATACATTGTCGAAATTAGCCAGTGTACGGGTGCGTCGGCGTTGTACCGTTTGGTGCTAAAATATCGAACCCGTCGGGAGTCTTGAGAAGTCCTGTCGCCGTACCTGGAGTACCGGTGGTGCCATACTGCCACACTAGAGCTTGAGTCGTTGGATCGACTGCAATAATTCGGTCGTTATAATCGTCATTTGACATAAATACTCCGCTAGGGAGCAGCTCAGTCAGGGAAGGATAATTCATCTCGCCCGGTCCTGACCTGGGTTGGTAGCGATACGTTACTTGACCTTGGCTATTGAACTCCAAGATTGCCCCAGGTTTTGTGTAATCAGAGATCAAGAAAGAGTTAGGTCCAATCTGCTGTGGATCAGATGGGTAGGAGATAGGAACATGAACCGTAAAGACAAGCGATCCCTGAGGAGTATACTCAGATACCCAGGATCCGTTGATTTCACTCACCAGTAAGTTGCCATTTTGTAATGGAGTATCCCCGTTAGGGGTACCTATATCAGTCGGAGGATTATGTTTACATACACCTGTGGTTCCAATCTGGCCCGCGACAGTTCCATTGGAATTAATAAATAAGATTCGACAGTTGTATGCATCGGCTACCGTAATCTGGCCATTCTTGAGAAGATAAGCATCATCTGGCTCGTATAAGTACCCTGGAGCCGAACCCGATTGTCCTGGATGGCCATAAGACCAGATAATCTTTCCGGAGGGATATCCAATTTCAACGATTGTCTCATTTTGCTCTTGATTCGATATAATAGCTGTTCCGTGATTCATGAAGAAGGCGTCATCGGGGAAGTAAAAACTCCCGTTAGGCACAGGTGCGCTGGCCGAAGGGTAGGTCCAGGTTATCTGACCGCTATCATCGAGTACGAGAAGCCTATTATTTCCGCGGTCAGCAATAAGAAGTTTATCCCCATAATATGGTGATCCTGCCCCAGGCTGTCCTACTACCCCAAAGCCCAAGTTAGGAACCAACATTTCAACGGTTGATACGGGAGTACCACTTACTTCTCCCCCTATCATCCACGCACGTCCATTAACTATAGCGCTGCCAGCATAAGCTAGAGGTTCTGGTAGGGTTCCGGCATTTGTAACTGTTTTAGTCGATGCATTGAATGCCCAGATTGCAGTCTCGGTCGTTTGCGAGCCCGACGTAACCGGTAAACAGATACTACATCCGGAACTGACTTGCGCAGGAGTTGTGGGACTTTGCGTAGATACTCCCCCTGCAATATAAATATTTCCTCCCAGGTTAAAGGCAGAAGCCCCCTCTAGGGGAAGGGGGAGTGTCCCAATCACTTTTACACTCTTTTTTTGAGTATTTATCATCTGAATTTCATTAGTTGGGGTGCCACTATTCGCACCTCCTATCTGTTCGCCTCCAAAAACATAAATGTTTGACCCAACAGAAGCCACCGCTGCATACCTTACTGGTATTTTGAGTGCTCCAACATTATCAAAAACCTTACCATTTGTGGTAGAAAGTATTTCTGGGTCAGGGTTAGTACCATCATATCCTCCAACGATATATCCAGTGCCATCAACATTGAGTCCAACGGAATCAGATCTTGCTTGCGGGAGATTTCCTGTTGATGACACGGTTAGAGGAGAATTGTTGATGGGTACTGTGGGAGATTGCGAGGTACTCGTGCTAGAAGGTGAAGAACTTGGGCCGTAACCTGATGATTGGGTCGTAGATGAGGGCAGAGGCACGCCGGATATCTCCTCTACGGAAGAAACTGTTGCGGAAGATCCCCCACCAAGTACAAAATCACTTCCTGCGATCTGAAGTCCGCCAGCGTCGTGCACCCCACTTGGTAGTTGACTTTGATAAGTCAAGGATCCATTTGAAGTGTCCAGAGAATATACTCCTGCCGACGAGCTACCATTGGACTCAAGACCACCAACGATTTCTAACGTACTCCCAGATCCGCTAAAAACCACTTCGCGCGAAATTGGAGCTTGCAGCGTCCAAGGAAGTACGCCTGCCTCAATTGCTGGAATCTGTAGCGCCGCAGTCGTAGCGAACCCGCGATTTGGCTTGCTCGAACTGGCGCTTGACGTATGTGAACAAGCCACCAGAACTAGAGAGAGCGCAACTAACAAAATGTAACGGGCTTTGTGCTGGCTTTTTCTAAGATTAATCACAATCTTGGATGATATTAGAATCACAGGCAAAAAAGGCTGCACCACCAAATATCGACCCTTTCCCCCCACTTGCAAGAACTTAATAATACTAGACTTAGATTTTCTAACTTGATATACTAAAATTATGAATCCTTTTGATCCAAACCGTTGGACTCTGAGAACTCAAGAGGCATTCCGAACAGCAGCTCAGATTGCCTTAGACCATAACAATCCCGAGATAACCCCTGAACATCTACTTCTGAGCTTGCTAACCCAAGACGCTGGGGTGGTTTTGTCACTTTTGGATAAGGTAGGCGTGTCAATACTGCCAGTTCGCAATCAGATCGAGCTTCAAATATCAAAACTTCCTCGCAGCTACGGCGGGAATGAGCCTACATTTGGGAATCAACTAAGAGAGGTTCTCCAGAGGGCAGGTAAGGCCATGGAGGAGATGCACGACGACTATCTTTCAACTGAGCACTTACTTCTATCGATGGCCGATCTAATTCCAATTAAGCGAGACGAGCTGCTAAATGCCCTTAAAGAAGTCCGCGGGACCCATCGGGTAACAAGTAGTGAATCTGAAGAAAACTACCAGGCGCTCGACAAATACGGACGGGACCTTACTAATTATGCGCGCTCGGGTAAGTTGGACCCTGTCATTGGGCGAGATGAAGAAATACGGCGAATAATCCAAGTTCTGTCTAGAAGAACCAAGAACAATCCCGTACTAATTGGCGAGCCTGGTGTTGGCAAGACTGCAATTGTTGAGGGATTAGCCCTAAGAATTGTCGAGGGCGATATTCCCGAAGGACTCAAGAACAAGCGCGTCATATCGTTGGATATCGGTACTTTGATAGCCGGAACTAAATTCCGAGGCGAGTTTGAAGAACGCCTCAAGTCGGTCTTGAAAGAGATAACCGAATCGAATGGAGAAGTCATAACATTCATCGATGAACTTCACACAATCGTGGGAGCTGGCGCTTCCGAAGGTTCAGTAGATGCGGGCAATATGATCAAACCCATGCTCGCAAGAGGTGAACTTAGATTAATTGGTGCTACTACCTTAGATGAATATCGCAAATATTTAGAAAAAGATGCTGCATTAGAGCGGCGCTTCCAACCGGTATATGTAGGTCCTCCGAATGTAGAAGATACTGTTGCAATACTAAGAGGTCTCAAAGAGCGTTATGAGGTCCATCACGGCGTAAGAATACAAGATTCAGCTCTGGTGGCAGCCGCCGTTTTATCTGATCGGTACGTTACAGGACGATTTCTTCCTGACAAAGCAATTGATCTAATTGATGAAGCTAGCTCAAAGTTGCGCATAGAGATCGATTCCATGCCAACAGAGATTGACGTTGTTGAGCGGCGGATAAGGCAGCTCGAAATAGAGCAAATGGCGCTTTCAAAAGAAAGTGATGTCGCCTCTTCTGAGCAACTTAGCTTGATCGAGAAAGAACTTTCTGAACTTCGTGAGCAATCTACAGCGATGAAAGGCCACTGGCAGGCTGAGAGAGATGCGATATCAACTATTAGATCGCTCAAGGAAGAGGCTGAGTCGCTTAGATCTGATGCCGATAGATATGAACGCGATGGCGATTTAGCAAAATCTGCAGAGGTACGATATGGAACTTTGCCCCAGGTCAACTCGCAGATTGAATCAGCCACTCTAAAGCTTGCAGAGCTTCAGCGAGATACCAAGATGCTCAAAGAAGAAGTTGACGAAGAAGATATCGCCGAAGTTATATCCAAGTGGACCGGAATTCCGGTAGTGAAACTCATGGAAGGAGAGGTGTCAAAGCTTGTCCGGATGGAAGAGGAGTTGCATCGACGCGTGATTGGGCAAGACGAAGCCATAAATGTCATGGCTAACTCTATTCGTCGCTCAAGAGCTGGCCTTTCGGATCCAAACCGGCCAATTGGGACCTTTTTGTTCCTTGGCCCAACAGGAGTTGGAAAAACTGAGTTGGCTAGATCACTAGCAGATTTCCTTTTTGATGATGACAAAGCAATGGTTCGAATTGATATGTCGGAATATATGGAAAAGCACTCAGTATCTCGACTCATTGGAGCTCCTCCCGGTTATATAGGCTACGAAGAGGGGGGGCAGCTCACTGAACCTATCAGAAGGAGACCATACGCTGTATTACTGTTAGATGAAATAGAAAAAGCTCACCCGGATGTATTCAACACGCTCTTACAGGTAATGGACGATGGTCGCTTAACCGATGGCCAAGGTAGAACGGTTGACTTTAAGAATGTCATAATAATCATGACATCAAATCTAGTTGGAGAGCTTACTAGCTTCTTCAGACCAGAATTTATAAATCGTATTGATGAAATCGTGCGATTCATCAACCTGACTACGGACGATTTGCTCCAGATCGTTGACATCCAACTAGAGCAGCTCCAAAAACGTTTATCATCCCATCACATCAAGATAATTGTTGAACCCCAAGCCAAAGAGTGGCTTGCAAGAAATGGTTACGACTCTGCCTACGGTGCCAGACCCCTCAAACGACTGATCCAAAAAGCACTGGCCGACAAGCTTGCGCTGGGACTTCTAGAAGGAAGGTTCACCCCGCACGATACAATAGTTGTATCAGAAAAGGATGGAGAACTTGTCTTGCGCTCGGAAAATGAATCCGAGGCTACCTCCTCGAAGAACCTTGGAGCGTTAGAAATAGGTCACGCTACCTAGTTGCACCGTTGGTGTGAACAATCAACACATTACGGCGCGCTAGCTGAGGTGCTCATCCCTTGGTAGGCCGGTTCGAATGCGCACCCTGACATGGAAGTTACCGCGGGAAGATAGCCAGTGCATTCTCCAAAGGAAATGCCGCCCGCTCCCCAAGTCATAGAAAGGGTCCGAGGAAGGCTAGCCGGGATGACATTTCCCGGCCCAAACTGTCCTGACGCCACTGGTGAAAGACTAGCGACTCCATCTTGGCCAGATCCGGCGAATGTGAATACGGAGACAGTCTGGCCGTCCTGGTACAAGAAATTCATCGAGCCGGAAATATGACCATCGGGTGTCGAGCTGAGCGAGACAAAATAGTGGGGAGTTCCTTGCGCGCCGTCAGCATAAATTCCGCTGGCTGGTACCTTTGGAAAACCAGCTGCATTGACCGAGGGGGCGGTCGATAGACCTGTAGAGCCCGGAGTCGCCGGTTCGTGAAGCGTCCTTGGCTTGGGAATCGAAGTTGGAGACTTATGAGTGGCCCCACCACACGCGGCAATGCTTAATCCAACACATAGCAACGCAATCGATTTGATTGCCCAGCGAGGCAGGATCTTGTAATCGCCGAACTTGTGTGTATTCAGGGCCCTAACTTTTTGCTTGTAAATCACAATTGTATTTACTTTATCTGACGCGAAGATTCCGTTCTTCCTTGTTGGGGTCATCGCAGTCTCACTGCCAAGTAACCGTCTGGGACCATGTCGACCCATCAGTAGTCGACCAGATTCCAGCATTAAATCCGATCGCCAGGATCACCGACGGCGAGAGCTGATCCAGAATCAGGCTGAAGGCATCAATATCCGGATAGGGGAACGCACTGGTCCACGTCTTGCCCCCATCGCTTGTCACCTCGACATCACCGCGTCCAAACGTCAGCCACGCACGGTTGGGAGACGCAGCCGCAAATGACACGGGAAAGTTGCCTTGAAGAGTAATCGACCCCACCTGTGCTGGCAACAAACCGTTGGATACCCATGGAGGGCTAGTATCCGGACTCCCTGTCGAACTGGCAACCGACCAGGTGGCCCCGCCGTTGTAGGAACGGTAAAGAGCTTTTGGGGTCATGTTGGTCGCAGGACCCTCGCCACAGAACAGCCACAGATCTGATGGCTCGGGCGCAAAAAAGTTGATCTCACATTGAAGGGACGGGACAGATACTGCGTTCCACGTCCTGCCTGCATCAGTCGTGTGTACGAGAATCGGTGCATTAACCGTGGAATTTGCCAACACATAGGCTTCCTGTCCGCTTTCGGCAGCGACACCTATTGAATCGTATACCGAGGGAATAGACAGGTCCTCCGATGTCCAGGTAGTACCATAGTCTTCGGAGATCTCAATTACCGAATGACAGGATGGCGTAACCCCGGATGTACACGAGACAGACGTGACCCAAACAGAGCTTCCCTTTGCCCCAAACGGAGAGCCGGTCGATTGTCTGGGATTGGCACCTAAGTGCCCGAATGGTGGTTCGTGCCAGGTCGCTCCACCATTGTCGGTAATGAAGAATGGAAAGCCCTCGTCTAACCCAACGGCATATCCGTGCTTGGCGTCTATGAAATCGAGATCGCCGACATAACGGGCACCAATAATCGGAACTCCGGTGACCATCCAGGACTGCCCACCGTTGTCCGTGGTAAGCGGTTGTGATTCGAGTGCACCTCCCTGGTTCCCCGTCTCCGTATCAATCCCAAACCCGTCTTTCACTGTGAGAAAAGACCACGACTGCGCATCCCGGCCGGGAACGGTCGACCCAATCGCCAGAGGTCCGGTAGTAGTAGAAGTCGTTGATTGCTCAATACCCACCAGCGGAGTCGAGGACTTCGATCGAGCCGTCGAAGACTTGGCATGGTGTACGTTTGAACACGAAGCCGAAATCGTCACCAGCAAACCAAGCACTGTTACCGCAGCGCAACGAAAGCGATCCCGCACCGAATCGCGGGCCCAAGGTTGCCAGGGGGGCAACTCTGGCCTAGCGATTGAGCAAACTCTCAAAAACTTGTTCATATCGTGAAACCATAATAGAGGCAGAGAACTGTTCTTGAGTCCATTTTCGACAGCGAGCTGGATCTAATTTAGATACTGAATCTAACGCCCGAAGATACTCCTCCATACTATTACAAAGGAATCCGGTCTCTCCGTCGACAACCAGCTCTTTGGCAGCCCCCCACTTCCCAGCTATAACTGGCGTCCCACACGCCATTGCCTCCGCCATAACTAGCCCAAAAGGCTCGGGCCACTGAATAGGAAAAATCATGGCCATTGCATTTGCGAGCAGCTCAACTTTCTGGCTGTGCGGAATATTCTCAAATACCTCAACTTGGTTATTGACAAGGGGCGCTATCTCTTGGTCAAAATACTCTCGTTCTGCTGGCTCGTTGCGCTTGATTACCATTTTGAGATCCAGACCAGCACGGTGTGCAACCTCCAGCGCCGTCACTGGCCCCTTGTCTGGATTAGCGCGGCCAATGTAAACCAAATAATCCTGCTTCTTGCTCTCAAAACGATAGTCACTTAGCTCAATGCCATTGTAAACCATCCCCTGATAATGAACCTTAGGATTGTCTTCCATCTGAGTGTTGCTTATTGCAATCAAGGAAATAAGATCATCAATTAGCCCGTAAAATCTCTTCCCCTGTTCTGTCCACGGCCCATGCAATGTATGAGCTAAGACTGGCCGGTTACCTCTATCTCTATTTAATACTCCCATTGCAGGTCCTATTATTCCTGAATGGTCGTGAATGATGTCAAACTCTGATACTTGGATATCGAGATATGAAATCAAGCAATGCATTGTATCGAACCAAACATCACCTAATTGACTTGGATCGGGAGGTTCATCCAGAGGAGTTACTAATTTTGCCTTGGTAGTTGAACCCTTGGCTGCATAAAGAGTCACCTCATGTCCACGGTCTACCAAACCATCGGATAGGAGTGAGACAATAAGTTCGATACCACCGTATCCAAGTGGAGGTACTGGAAACCAGGCGGGAGCAATCTGAGCAATTTTCATAATAAGTATCTATATACGAGCTTAGCTTAATAACTCAGGATCATTTATACTTGAAGAGATAATAACCTTACCCCACATTCCGGCCTCTTCATGACCGGGAAGCAGGCAGGCAATCCGAAAGGTTCCTGCTTGTGACGCAACGAAAGTAAATGACGCTGTACCACCTGGGTCGATTCCTTCTTGAGGATTTGGAACGCTTGCCCCAGGGAAAGCGGGGGTAGTACTGTTTGCCCCATTCGTAACCGCGCAACTGTGGTATAGAGATGTCGCAGAATTATGACATTGTATATTGACAGTCCAACCTAAAGGTATGAAAAGCTCCATCTTTCCATTGGTATCTCCATCAAAATTAAACCCATTGTTTACTCCAGCTTGAATATAAAAGTCCACTAGCCGTTGGGCTGAATGCGAGATTAACGGAAACTTTGAAGTCGCGGTATTTGGACGTTTCACTTGAGGAAGGTGTCGTAGCTGGACTGGCGACTTAGAAACGGGCCGACCATGACTTGAGCCACAGCTAGCCGCCGCTAAAACGCAGCAAAATACCAAAGCTACAAATTTAGGATAATTAGTGATAATTCGTCCTTTCTTCCTTTCCACTTCTCTGCCCGGATTCTCTGCCCGGATTCTCTGCCCGGATTCTCTACCGATCTCTACTTCGATTTTCTGCCACATCCCCGCCAATCTCATCGAGCATATTATATCCACTCTTGGAGGCTAGTTCTGCTCATCAGAAACCCAGCACCCGCCTTCGAAAACGGGCATGCCTTGGCGGACGAAGATTATCCCGTCTCTACTAAAGCGTTTGAAATCTTAGTCTTATATTCTTCCAAGTTCGTTAGAAGTACTTCATCCGGAGCTTTCCCTACGTCATTGAGAAAAAGTAATGCAGCTCCTCCAACATCACGGTTGGTTGAACCCTCAAGCGCAAGAGCGTAGCCAGTACATTGTATAGCATACGACTCCACAAGCAGTTTTCTGTGCTCATTTGATCTGATTGAGTCGGTCTTATAGTCAACTATCCAAAGTTTGTCGTCGAATTCAACAACTAAATCCACAAATCCTTCGAGAAGAATTCCACCTATAGGATAAGCAACATATACCTCACGCCAGCATCGAGCCCCCTGCACCACCTTCTTGATCCAACTCGAGCTAAATGCGCAAGATACTAAAGATTCCACTCGCTCGCGATGCTCAGGAAGTACGCTGTAAAACTCACAATTTGATCTAGCCTTTAGCTTGGTATAGTTAGAGTCACAGAAATCCGCCTCTTGAAGAGTCTTGTGCACCGCCTTGCCAACTTTCTGGCTACTTTGCCTAGTGGAAATTGGGGCTGCCAAGGTATCCCAACTTGTCTCTTGACTCAAAGCCTGATCAATATAAGTCTTGTCAAGGTTTGGCGCTTTTACAGCTTCCTCAGAATAAATGGTCTTGCCAAATACAATAGTTGGCTCCTCGTCAGGGTCTGGAAGAACAGAGTATTCAACGGATGCCTCAACTAATCCAATAAGTGACGATGCACTTGCAACAGGCAAGTTTGATTTCTTATCTATAAAAGACTGTCTTGCATCTATCCAAGCTTTGCGATCATCTAAAGAAGTATTGCCTGCAAGATTAGCGTTGTCACCCAAAGTATTTCGATCTTCGTAAGCCGTGATCTGTATAATCTTATCGTCTAATTTAGCAGGGTAGCAGTTCAACTTATTACATACTTCATCAACCAGGGAAATCAGGGTGTTATCTTTCTTTTTACGATACATACTAATTATCAGGTGGTCACGTGCCCTAGTAAATCCTACATATAGTAATCTGATCTTCTCACAGTCGCTCATTTTCCTTTCATGGTCTTTTGCCGATTGATAACCTTGAGTTGAAACTTGGAGTTTTGCCAACGATGCGTTACTTACGATGCCTTCATAGCTGGCGGGCATTGGACTTTTCAATGTGCAGGCTAATTCGCAGCTACAAGTATTGCTTCGTAGAACTTCAGTCGACTTAGGGTCCTTTAAAATCACCCCCATACCAGCCATTATGACAATAGGGAATTCGAGCCCCTTAGAAGCGTGCAAAGTTAGAATCCTAACCCTTCCAGGAACAGCCGAATCCAAAGTGCCTTCAACCTCGCCTGGATTATCTAAAGAATGAAATCTCCAATATGGCTCAATACCTTCGGCACCATCCAGAAAGGACGAGTCATGTAAAGTTATCCTCTTGTCAAGCTCTAGCTGAACTCTTCTAACAAATCCCAATAAGGTCCCATCGCAATATTCGTTGCTGATACCTTCTTGGCCAACTAAATTAGGGCTTTCTGAGTCAGCAACATTAGAGCTATCTAAACTACAGATGGCTGAGCGAAATTCAAACTCATATGAAAATTTTCTAGCCAAGTGAAGAATGTATCTCAGGCGAGTCCAGGTATCTTGATAATTGTTGCCATCCTCTACCGCAACCTCAAAAAGGCGAAAGACTCTTACAACTTGCCCCACAATATCGCTTACACCAGTGCTTAGAGATAGGAAATGCAAATCGCGCAACACGGCCAATGCTCTAGTCACTGGATGATCAAACAATGTATCACTTACCGAATTTTCAAACGACGAACTAGCTGACAAGTCTGATAAATCATGTAAAGCATTGAAAACACCTCCACTTTCACTGAATTGGAGCAACTCCCTATCGGAGCAGGCCACAACGCAAGAGCGTAGATATGCGACGACATTGACCTCATTAGTCGGATCAGCAATAGCTCTACAAATCGAAATCAGCTCAACAATAAGTTGAGATGAAAGCGCTATCTTGGATGCTTCCACTTTATATGGGACCCCATATGATTGAAGAGTACGCGTTAGTTCGTCCAAATTCTTGCGATCGGGTATGAGTATTGCGATGTCACCAAAATTACATGGCTGTTCAATTGTAGTTCCCTGGACAGTCTTGCGAACTTTCCATCCTGATGTGACACATTCAATACATGTTTTGGAGACGGAGACCGCTTCTTCCAGCCTAATTTCTCCAACATTTTTCTCCAAAGCATCTCCAATCCTCCAAACATTGGAGCTTGAAAATTGAGATGAATCGGGCCCTAAGTTTGACTCTGAAGAATCTATCGATACCGCGTGAGATTCCTCCGTCCCTAAGTTTGACTCTGAAGAATCTATCGTTACCGCGTGAGATTCCTCCGGGCTAGGAACGTTCAGGCTAGATACAAGATCGACATAGGGAGCTTGCTCACTTGGGTCGCCTTTCGCAAAAAGCTCACGGCAGACAAGGTTGACCCATTCAATGATATTGGGGACTGAGCGCCTATTAACAGTAAGGTCAACTTTTTCACATTGACCCGACTTCTCAAGTAGCTCCTTGAGTGTTGAATAGGCCGTGATATCAGCACGGCGAAAACGGTAGATAGACTGCTTGGGATCCCCAACAAAAAATAGCTTCCCATTGGCTAAGGTAATTGGCCCATTGGGTGGGATTCCATCAATCTGTTCGTGCTCAAGCAAGCCTTGGGCGGTGGAACTTTGAACATAGGAATCGTCTTCTTGCCCCAACTGCAAAGCTAAGCGGACTTGAAGCGGATCAGTGTCCTGGAATTCGTCAATGAAAATATGCTTCCACTCACCAGAGATCTCTGTTCTTATCTGTCTATCTTCAAGGAGGCGAGTAGCAAGTACCAGTAGATCATGGAAATCCAGGGTACCTAATCTTATTCGCTTGTCCGACTGCTCTAAAGTAAAGGCGCTGATTGAATCAATAATGAATGCTAAAGATTGTTCACCAATACTCCTAAGGGTTTTCTCAACTTGATCCTTGATATCTGAGAGCTTTTCTCGAATCTGTCCCAATACTTCTTTATCCCAGACCTTCTGGTTTCCTTTAGTCGAAGTTGATTGTCTGAAAGACCCATGCCCCAAAATTGCCAAGGCCTCGCGTCTGGTGGGTGAATCTAAGAAGTCTTTTATATGCTGATTCAATTTTCCAAGGACATCTAAGTGCCGACACATTGTATCTGACTCGTTTGAGTTCACTTGACTAGCCAAGGACAAGCATCCGTCTAAGTCAACACTTATGCTTTGCAATAAAGTAAATATCTCTTGGTTACCTATTCGCACGAAAGTAGATCGATCAACTCCACGATTTAGGCTAGTTGATTGAGTGGACGTTCCGATCCCAAGTATCAAGTCCCAGTTATAGCGTAAATATTCAGCCAGTTGATAAAAGTCCTCTATTCGCAGACCCAAATAGATGCAATCTCTAACTATATTCAATTGATCTTCAGTTTTATTTGTATCTGAATAAAACTCTTTACAACAGTCAATCCAGGATTGGGCCAGATCATTTTGAGTTTCATGTTCTTCTAGAATTTCGCTAGCAAAAGGCAAACCAGCTTGTATTGGATAACTACTAATAATCAATCTTGCAAAGGAATGTAACGTGCAAATTGCTGCTTGTTCGACTAGTAATAGCTGAATCCGGCACCGCTCTCTCTGAACTTCATCTAGCGATTGGTCCTTACTCGCACCATAAAGTCTCGTTCTAATACGATCTTTGAGTTCAGATGCAGCAAGTTCAGTGAAGGTAATAGCAGCCATCTCATTTATCTGCGCCTTTCCCGACACAACCAGGGAAAAGATTCGCTCCACCAAAGCAAACGTCTTGCCAGTTCCCGCACCAGCCTCGACAAAAAGGGTATTCTCAAGTCGATTTCTAACTACCTCTAATGGATCACGGGGTTGATCCACGTTAGTCGTCCTCACTTTCAATTGCTTCAATCAAGCCCACTACTGAACCCAGATTCTTATCTTTGCGTATCTTGTTCCACCGCAAGTCCCTATCAGTTGGACATATCGTATTGAATCCGCAAAATCTGCAATTCTCAAACCTATCTCCACCGTAAAGCTCATCTTGTGATTGAAGAAACTCCGAGTGTGGTGAGCGTACACGAATCCGACTATTCGATCTCCACCCGCTTGCCGGACCGGGTATTGCAGGAAAGTTACCCTCACGAATACCTAGAACTATTTCATCAAATACTAAGTTTGCCTGGCCAACTTGATCAGATCCCATGATATACTCAGTCTTGCTAGGATACTCTTCAGGTGTTATGTGGTGGATCGAAGCAGCAACTGTTGCATTGGCATCCTGATTGGCTAGTGCTTGAATATAAACTGCCAGCTGGAGTGAATTGGTATCAAGGTCATTACTGAACGATCCCGAAGAGTGAGAATTCTTCATTCCTGTCTTGTAGTCAATTACCTCAAATCCAGTTTCCGAGTTGTAATCGATTCTATCTATTCTTCCCCGCCATGCAATGTCGTCAGTGCACTGAGCAGTGCTTGATTCACATTTCTGGTCAAAGCAAACTTCACAACCAATCGGGAAATTACCCGAACAGTTACGTTGCTCAAAATCCCAGATAATATACTTGCGAACTTCTGCCACGATCTGCCCGAAGAGTTCTTGCTTAAGTATCAGAGGAAGAGAGGCGTGCGCATAATTATTACCTTTATCAATCTCCGCCGCTACATCTTCGAGGTTCCTGAGCGCCATTTCAAGAGTGCCCGACATCCCTTTAGCGACCTCATCTTTCGAGGCTATGAGAGCAAATAATTCTAAAACTTCATTGCTAGTGCTATCTGTTGTGCTCAAAAAGCAGCGTGAATAGACTTTGTCCAAGATTTCATGAATTAGCTGACCTCGCTGAAGTGCACTAAAACCAAACTGTAGATCGTCAGGTTCGAGAGTAGAAATCTTCAAGATGTTGGATAGGAAGTAAGAAAAAGGACAGGACAAGTACTTGATAAGTCGGCTAGCCGATACTGGCATCTCTAATAAGCTCTTGTCAGCTGCTAAGCTACCCTCCCACTCGGAAATCGAACCTGACTTACGTCTCTGCCTACATTCAATTACTCTGGCAAAACTACTTTCTATCTTGCTTAGATAGTGAGTTGAGAGCTTATTTCCTTGAGAGTTCCAATTTTCTACGGAGGTTATATCAAAATCCTGAAGCGATATTGGGCTAAGTCTATCTGTTTGAAAATTATCGATTTGCTCGCAGATAATTCTAAAAGAAGGGGTAGACACAGGTGAGCGAGAACCTTCAGTCATCGTCTGGTTGGTGGCCGATACTGTATCTGCCAACTCAGCTAACCACAGAGACGGATAAGATATTGAAGCGTCTAACTGCTTTGAGCGCGGGAATGATAAAGTGCACTTATTGGAGTTTGCAAGTAAAAGATGCAAACTCTTCCACTGATTGAATATTTCAGCATTGGGACTGCTAATCTCAAACTTCGCTAATACATCACTTTCCTCCTGGAAAAGTGGGGTTCCTCTTTCCCTAAAAGGCAGCCAACCATCCGTGCATCCAAGCAAGAATGTCTCTTCCCAATGAACCTCGTCAACCATTCCTAAAGGACCTACCGTTATCCCACTTCCCAACAGACCATGACGCTCTTTAGCACTTTCTAAATTGCAATTGAGAATTGCACCAGCCATGACTAGATCAAGGTTGATTCCAGACTGATCGTTAGAGGATAGTTCATCAATAGCGTCGATGACCCTGCCTATTTGTAATTTGACTTTTTCTTCAGGTATGACATCATCGGGGAAAAAGTAATCAACGATCCTAATTAGAAAGCTCGAAAGTTCGCTCCAAGTGCTAGCCTGAGTCAGTTTCCCAAAAGAGTAGGTGAGCTGCTTTACCAACAGATGTGTCAGCGAGAGTATTATTTGCTCCTCTTGCGATACATTCGCCATAGCTCGACTTGAATTGCATTTTCTCGCGAGCCAGATCTGAATATTTTCAAGTGTAGATTTTACGTCACTCCCAAGTTCAAACTCTGCAATAGTAAGCTGCTTGGCTATCGTAAAGGCCGAGACTTGCATTGAAGTCGATTCTTGAATACGTGGTCGTAAATTGCTAGCAACAATCCAATCGGCAAACCTACGAATATGGAAGTCATTGGAGATAAAATCAAAAAGTCCTAATACGAACTTTCCAATATTCACTTGAGCCAGTGAATTCTGCACGGCACCATTGAACGGTATTGCCGCCCCGGTAAGCTGATCATGGATAAGCTGTTTGTATGGATTCGTAGAACTGTAAAACAATGCGATTTGATGAATTGGGGTGCCAAGTTGCACTGAATCCAATATTCTGCGTACCACCGCTCGAACTTCTTCATCAGGTTCAGGTGTACTCAGAATATTTACCACTACTTCATTGGAGTTTGGTGGCATCTCTGCCGGAGCTTCACCATCATTATCTTCCCTCAAGAAAAGTGAGTGTAACTTATCTTCCTGCAAATCTTCCCCTTGCCCTAAGACTGTCTGAAAAACGAGCGAAATTTCACCGTCATATTGCGGCCTCATTCTTTGGTACCACTCATAAATAGCGAGAATTAGATTATCGGTCAGATAGTTAGAAGTGCGCGCAAGATAGAACACTAATTCCCCGAATTCACCGAAAAAGCTTCTCCCAAAAGCCTCACTATTCACCAGAGGGTCTTGTTTGTCAGCAAGCTTCTTCAAGACTTTATTATAGATATCTCCCAACAAGATCAATGACTTATTTCTAAGCATATCACAAAATGTTGCATACAACTTAGCTAGTTCGCTATTGCTACCTAACTTAGACAATACTTGTGGATCGGCAAACGATATTTGTTCCATTGTTGAATATAGTTGACCCAGCGATGAACTGGTCCCTCTAAAGTTGGCTACTGGTATGCCACGAGCTTGAAGTGCTCTTATCAAACAAGCATTTCTCTGACTTTGTGTGCTAAGGCTCTCAATAGGTATATCGGTGGAACTGTTAGCATATAATCTCCCATAAAATGAGCGAACGATTGAGTCAAAGTGAGTAAATTGTACGTTCGTAACGTTTGGCTTGTTCAAACCAGTTGCACTTGTCGCCTCCAGAGCCAAATTACGCCTTAGTTTGATTTGGGCAATCCGGTTATTGACTACAACTGTGACCGGAGACATCGGGTCGTCGCTCTTTGCCTTTGAAATAATCTGACCAATCACACTTTGGGCTTCGGATGCTCGCTCGACTAAGTAGATCAACCGACTACCTTCAATTGCTTGGGAAGGTCCGGTGCCTTGGAAGTCTCGTGGCAAATTTCGGCCGGTGCTTTTTGAGAGAACATATCAGTCAATGTACTAGATCACTGAGACATTTTGGCCCTTTTGCGTCTGAGTACTAGGCAAAAAATCAGAATCTGCCTCCACGACCCCTGTTTGTAAAATTAGACCTCTTCAACTTTGGTATTTTGTTCAATTGAGCGTAGAGTATATGTGTTCCCTCAAAAATTCTCGTGCGGCAACACCCTATGCGGTCGCTGTGGTTTAGACGGGAACTTTGCTTATTCGGGGTGTAGCGCAGCTTGGTTAGCGCGCCTGCTTTGGGAGCAGGAGGTCCCGGGTTCGAATCCCGGCACCCCGACTCAGATAGGGACTTACTTGTCAGGAGAGTTATAAGTCCCAATATGACCTAGCAGAAGTTCTGTAACTTTATCGGGAACTTCGTCAGCTATCCAATGCGAAACTCCCTCCAAAACCTCAAATCTATAAGGTCCTTCTACGTAAGACTTAGTCGCATAGGCTGGGTCCGGGCCAAGTGCTATGTCGCCCGTGCTCCAGATAAACAGCGTGGGTACCTTAGTCGCACCAAGATCTTGGATTGAACTCAAATCCGTTGCACGGTACCAATTGAGTCCAGCTCGTAGAGCAGCTTTGTTGCCAAGGACTTTCAAATATGGGGCTGCCATCTCCTGAGATAGACCGCTTGCTTCTAGTAGAAGTTTCAATCCAGTCATTTCATTAGCAAGCAGGTCATCCTCAGAGCCTTCGCGTCTGAAAAACTCCATATATGACGACCGCTTAGCTTGATCGGTCAACAAATCTCCTCGCTCCAATAGAACTTCTTCTGGCGACACATTTAGATCATCCGAGCCAATAATAGCCCTGGCCAAAGCAACCGGATGAGGGGTAGAAAGTATATTTACTGACAGAAGCCTATCCCCATGACGGCATGCAATATGCCACGCCACTACTCCACCCCAGTCGTGACCAACTAAGTGAAATCTGTCAAATCCTAACGTATCGGCAATCGAGAGAATATCTCTAGTTAGAAATTCGCTACGATATGCTTCAATTGATTCAGGCCTAGCCCTTGGTGAATAACCTCTTTGATCAATCGCGATTGCGAAATAACCAGCCTGGGCCAGTCCAGACAACTGAGACTTCCACAATTGCGATGTTTGGGGAAAGCCGTGCAACAAAATAACGGGCCGCCCATTAGGGTCACCTTCTGTAATTGCATCGAATACAAGGGTTCCGAACTGGCTATCTTCTATTGCTATTTCGACACTCTTGGTCATACCATTGTCTGCCCACCGCTCACATTGAGCGCTTCACCTGTAATATATCCACCATCGTTGCTGCAGAGAAAGCAAACTGCCCCCGCTACATCTTCTGGCTCTTCAATTCGCCCTATTGGGATCTCTCGACGAACCCATGCTTCAAATCCACCGGCTTCCAAGCTACCCATCATTTTTTCAAACTGGTGATCTTTGTTTAGCAGATCTGTGTCTACCGTACCTGGACAAATTGCGTTAACCGTAATTCCAGCTGGACCTAATTCCAAGGCTAGTACTTGTGTCAGCAAAATTACACCCGCCTTCGCTGCACAGTATGCCCCAAGTAGCGGAAAACCTCGCTTCCCAGCTTGTGACGATATATTGACAATCCGGCCTCCCCCTCCACTTTCGATCATCTTACTTACAACCGACCTACACATTAGCCAAGTGCCAATTAGATTGACGTCAATAACTTTACGCATCTCTGACTCCGATAAAGTTAGCAATGGACCCGCGCCCATTCCAAACCCTGCTCCTCCAGCGCAATTTACCAGAATATTTATTCCACCTAGTTCGCGTGATACTTTGTCAACTGCACCAATAACTTGTTTGCTACTTGTAACATCCGCTTGAACAGCGATCGAGCGCCTTCCTAGTGAAGTGATGACCCCTACCAGCCCATCGAGGTCATCTTTACTGCCTAGGCCATATCCTGGAAAGTCGCTATAGGGTTGTGCAATATCCAAGCATGCTACATCGGCTCCTTCACGAGCCAATCTAATGGCTGTGGCCCGACCAATACTACGCGGCCTTGCTGCTCCTGTAACGAGCGCAACCTTTCCGGCAATCCCTTCGATCAAGGTGCCTCCTAACCTAGATGACTAGTTGTTCTTGTGCTCCAAGCAAGTTTTGTGGACTTAGAGCCCAAGTCCTTTTTGTTAGTATAGAAGCGTGCAACTTCAAAAGACAAAGTCTGGCTTTATCATTTTCTCCTTTTTGCTATTAGCGGCGCTAAGTTCGACATCCTGCGGTCACCACTTGTTACGCAGGCTACTATCTCGCAATAACGTAGGTCGGACTACTCCGCTGACTCTTAGTCCGACACAGACAACCTCACTGTTCCCAACTAACGGATGGCCTGGTTCTCCTGTGGTGGGAGTAAGAGTCTTGGTGAATAAATATGGCGGACGCGTCTCGTGGAGTCCACAGGGGCCAATTGCCTATAGTCTAGATGATCATATTGTAAGTGGTACACGTTATGCAGATATATACACATCTAGCGCTAGTGGAAGCAACCCTCGGTGCTTGACCTGTACGAGCAACCAGATAGCACACCTGAGTAATGATATTCCGTTATGGGCACCAAATGGTAATTTCATTATTTTCCAATCCGAAGATCCCTCACTAGGTTACGTACCTCCTCAACTTGCCCAAGGCGGAGCAGGATTCGACAATAATTTGTGGGCCGCAACCCCAGATGGAAAGAGTTTTTATCAGCTAACTCATATCTCGCGTGGCGATGCTATCTTACATCCACAATTTTCCCGAAATGGACAAGAGTTAGCTTGGGCAGGCTATGACAGAGGTGCAGGTACCTTCACTCGGCAATGGGATATTCATATTGCCAGGTTCCAAATAGACCCTTCAGGGCGCCCATATTTGTCTGAAGAGAAAGTGTTTAGGCCTGGCATTTCTGACCGGAGTACCTTTTATGAGACGCATGGTTTTACACCTAATGGTGAGTTGATTTTCTCTTCAAACATGAATAGCCCTTATGAGAACTCATGCAAGGCATGTGCGCTTGGAATATGGGAGTGGTATCCGGCAAGCCAGCAGAGCCCAGTATTATTGACTCCAAATACAAGTTCTTGGAATGAACATGCTTCAATGACTCCTGACGGGAAACACATTGCTTGGATCACTAGCCAAGGAGAGCCATTTACCCCAGCCTCCAATTGGGGACTGACCCTACGAACTGATTGGTGGCTTATGAATGCCAATGGAACCGGGAAAAAACAGATTACCTTCTTCAACTCACCTTCCTCGCAAACTTCGTCCAGCAATCTAAGGGTTATTTGCGCGGACAGTTCTTGGAACCCATCAGGAACTGAACTTGTTGGAACAGTTGATGTCATTCAAGGCGATAGTTCCGTTTCGAAAATTGTTATATTAACATTTGCAAACGCCGAATAGGTATTGCTGGTGGGACGGAACTTGGCGTCGGATAGGTATTGCTGGTGGGGCGGAACTTGGCGTCGGATAGGTATTGCTGGTGGGGCGGGACTAAATACCTGGTACATCTTAGCTAGTGGCGCAACTAAGTACTGGGTGGACCTTACCTCCCGGAGCGAGCGGCCATTGCGAACGGGATGAAGTACGCCTCCAACGATGAGGCATCCGAGTTATAGTCGTTGTCGCCGACCAGATAATCACAGACGACTTCCCGGGCGCGGAGGACTTCGCGTCGAGCCGCCGACCGGGTACAAACGGCAGTCGCATCGAATAGTTCGAGGGCCCGATAGAATGCAGCCTGAGATCGTTCATTATTCCCTGCAGACTTCGCTCTGATGGCCCTACCGACTTCTGAACCGATGTTGCCAAGTTGCTCTACCAAGGTGAGTTGCTCCCAGCGCCCCCCGACCAACCCGGAATGTCCAAGGGGCAGCGTCTGAGTGGACAGATTATCTTCAGCCATCGTTTCTTACCAGCTGCGCGACAATTTCAGTGATTTGGTGCCGGATGGTGGGGTCTTCGACGGATCGAGATCGGTTGCCCTGCGAGGGACGCAGGTTGATCATCGAATCAAACTCCAGCCAATCCAGTTCACCGTATTGGGCGGGGTAAAGATTGATCCCCCACAAGTCGCTCTGGCGAGAGCCGATGTCCAATAAGAACGCCTCCTCGTCGGCGTGCAGTTCCCCGCCTATCACCATCGTGCCTTTCTCGACATCAACCACCGCCTTCACTAGGTCGCCGAACTGGCGTGAAACTATCTCGTGCAGCGCTGCCAGACTGACCATTTGACCTGGGCCTGCCATTTGCATCGGCTCGGGCGGGGTAACCATTCAGGACCCTCCTTTGTCTATTTCGTAAGTAATAATCGGATTTAGTGTACCACCTAAGGTTTTTCCAAACTAAAAGTCGATAGTGAAACCCTGCGAAATAGGTATTGCTGGTGGGGTGGACCTTAGCACCAAATTGGCCTTACCAGTGGGGCGGAACTTAGGGCCGAATAGACCTTACCAGTGGGGCGGAACTTAGGGCCGAATAGACCTTACCAGTGGGGCGGAACTTAGGGCCGGATAGGACCCCGAACTTTCTTCAAGTCAACTCTCGTTGCACGATCAGAAGGCGACGGCTGCCACTGCTCGGGCATGAATCGTAAATGGCCCCAGTCGGTAGCTAAATGCAACCATTTGACCATGCCTGCTTCTATCATCGTCCCATCTTGCCAGTTACTAAATCCATAGGACTCCCACGCGGAATATAGCACTACTTGTCCTGGACGGGAACCAAATCCAACCCTAGCGTGCACCACAAATGTGCCTAAGTCATTTTCCACCTGTACTAAATCATCATCACAAATCTGAAGTTCTTGCGCGTCTCTAGGATTAATGACCAAAGTAGGATGACCTCTAGTGGTTTCCAGAATCACAGGGTTGGTGGAGTTGCAAGCGTGGATACTCCAACGTGGATGGCCACCAGTAAGCGCAAAACGACGATCCCCACCGACGCGAGGAGGATCCTTGTGAGTAGGCAACTCCTCGCCAGCCTCTAAGAACCATGGGTGATCTACATAGAAAGTGGCCCTACCAGTCGTAGTCGCGTATGGCATCCCTCCCTCCACACTCCATCGTTGAGCGCTGAAGGTCTCGTCGGCTCTTATCCGTGAGCCAAGCATCCTTCCGGACGGTAATGACCCATTTCCCGTTACTTGTGCATAACCACTATCGCGAAGCGATGTTAGGGAAGTATCTTTATCGAACACCCCTGAAAGAGCGCTATCGCGTACCAACTCATCAAGAAGCGCTTCGTCTGATCTAAGGCTTCCATCTTTGTGCATGATCACCCCCGTGTCGCCAAGACGATGTGGTCTGAATCTACCGACTAAGGTTTCTCCAAACGAGTGTTCATTTGCATACGTTGCTATTGCATCAGCAATATCACAGAAGATCTGCCAATCTGAGCGTGCTTGACCTCGCGGATCGGATACCTTGTCGCTAAATGCAAGCTCAAGAGAGTGAGTTATCGGATACTGGAGATTCACCCTCTCGGTATCGTGAGCAGCAGGAAGTAAGATATCGGCATACATCCCTGCTCCATTTATCCTTTGGTCTATCGACACGATCAAATCAAGCTTTGGCCATAAATTTGCCAAGATACCTCTTCCTCCCCCACGAGTGCGACGTAAAGCATTGGTTCCAGGTTCAAAAAGAACGCGAGGATTCACTTTAGGACCTGGCCGTATATATCGCTCCCAATCTGGGCGGGATTTCTTGACGTAAGTATCTAACGACGATGGTGAAGAACCCCACTCAGGTTTCTCCCAATTCTCTCCAAATCCACAGTGGTCAAGCCAAAAGAAAAACGGAGGGGTCGTGCTTGCCGTCAAGGCTGCCATTGACATTAGTTCCCAAAATGATTCGCGCGACATCGCTGGTGGAGTTTCAGCCCCGCTAGGCAGC
>JAKAVM010000004.1 GCA_021827485.1 Actinomycetes bacterium | reverse complement strand
AATGCTATCGACCCATTTTGCGAAGTAACCAATGCGTGAGCATGAGCGCCCGTCGAAATGGACCGCTCTACAGTTCCAGTCTTAATATCTATTTCATCGAGTTTTTCAGACGCATCTGTTGCGACTAAAGCAATCTTTCCGCCATGTATAAAACTTATTGCTGCTGGTTGTTCTGATGTGTTAATTGGCTCTCGTAGGTTCAAAGATGGCCAAGAGATCTCGGCAACCTGGTGGGGGAGTGGCACTTGGCTAGCAGTGCCGTACTCTCCCACTAAAATCAAGTTGTTCTCAGGGGATTTTGCAATTGCTAAAGGGGCTGAGGCTAGATCGATTGGGGCCTGAACACTCATATTATCAAGATCGACCGGGACCACAGCACTGCTTGCCTGAAGGGTTATAAGGGCTCTATTGGGAGATGGAAAAGTCAGAATCTTTGTTGTAGCAAGACCATGATTTTGGCCCTTAGAATTGCCTGAACAGGCCGAGAAGATCAAGGCAGTTGCAATTATAGCTAGTGCGCTGGTTTTATGGCATCTAACTCGGCTTCTTGGGTAACCCATGGCGAGCGATTATATCGCGCTAACCCAAAAGAGAGAAATAATTCAATGAACTATCTTTTTGCTTGACATATACAAACTAATGCGATAGAAAGATATCAGATTCAAGAGAGCGGACTGGGAGGAAAGCGCAATGAACACACACACACACACACACACAGGTTTATTCGCCCGTGAAGCCTGGGGAACTAAGTATCACCAGTGCGAGAACTTACGGCATCATTGTTTCATCGCTTATTTTAGCGGCCTCTTTACTGGTTCTATCTAAATCCACAAACTCTAGTAACTTGCCTGTGGTCAAACTTGGCCATATTGAGCTTGCTTGGAACGAAGGAGGACATTCACCGCGTTCTACGCAATGTAATCCTTCACGTCATCACGCTAAAAAATCACCTTCAGCTGGAGGTTCAGGCGGTAGCAAGTCAAATGGCCCGGGTTCTGGCCCACCTGATCCTAGTTCACAAGGGCCCTCCCAGACTGCTGGAGATCCTTGCAATGTTTTTGACGGTGATTTTATGACATCTTTGTCGGTATTTAACGTATCTGGTAGAGGGATACAACCATCCTTAGCACTAAATTACGATTCGATTTATGCGCAAGATATTTCTGATGTTCGCAATACTGGAGGCAATCCACTTGCCTTTGGCTATGGCTGGACAAGTCCATGGAACGTCTCACTTGATTTTGGCTACGATCCAATTAGGGGAATATGTGGCGTAACAGTCAATCAAGTAGATGGCTCGGCAGCGTCATTTGTTGGGAAAGCAAGTGGGACAAGTGGCCCAAGCAACTACTGTAATATGTCCGGCGAACCTCAAGCCACATTTACCTCGATTACTCCAGACAGTTTTGGACAGCCAGGTAACTATGATGGCGTAAGCCTAAGTAGCCAAACTGGGTCAATTCTCACTTGGTATCCAAGCCTGCCAAACCCCGGTTCGAATAATTTCGGGGGCTCAAATTTCACAGATGTTTATTTATTGGCTTATGGAGGTACCGCTACCTCTCCATTTGGTTCAACTAATGACGTATTTAGTGAATCGGGAAAGCTCATTGCTGTATTTGACGAAAACGGCAACACTACTTCACTTGCCTATACAAGTTCGTCGATAACTATAGTTGGTCCTGGTGGTCGAACTTTGATCCTAAGTCTCGATTCCTCTGGACAAGTCATCAAAGCCCAAGATCCCATGGGGCGAACTGCAACCTTTAGCTACAATGGAACTGGTGATCTGACTTCATATACTGATCCAACTGGAGCAATCACCACGTTTACCTACTCAGTCGGAGCAAATCTTATTACTTCTTTGACTGATCCGGAAGGTGGTAAAACGACCAACACCTATGGTACGTCACCAATGACCTTCCCATCTTCCCAAGTTGGCGTATTCACGCTATTCCCGGTAGTGTCACAAAGCGATCCAATGGGAAGGATCACGACTTTTTGCTACTACAACCAGTCGGCAAACAGTTACTCTTCCAATCCTTCGAGCTGTCCCAACTTATCCGTTGCGAATTATCCTATTGTGGAAGCTCAATATCCAACCCAGATGGCCACAGTTGTAATAGCGCCTGGTGGCCAACAAACCCTCTATACGTACCGAAGTGATGGGTTGATGATTTCTTCAATTACTACTGGATTTCAGGCGACAAGCGCCTCACCGCAAGCACCAAGTGGGTCTGTGTGGAAGTATTACTACAATACCTGTCCTTATGGCGTGCTACTTGCCGATCCATGTCAAGTTACAGATCCCAATGGCAACTCAGTGGAATTTACTTATGACAGCATTGGCGATGTTATGTCATACACTGATGGAGATGGAAATACTTGGACCTATACTTATGACTCGCTCGACGATCTAACTTCAATAACTCCACCAGTTGGTCCGATCACTACTTTTACCTATGACAGCTTTGGCAATCTTGTTTCCGAGGTGGTAACTGGTACAACTAGCAATTCAACTACCTCGTACTCTTATAGCGACCCAGCACAACCCGGTATGCCGACGTCAGCCACAGACCCCAATGGCAACTCTGCTGTTTATCATTATGACGCGCAAGGAGATCTGACCTCCATGATAGATCAGTCAGGCCGCCTGAGTACTTATAGTTATGATGCGGATGGTGAGTTGATCGGCTCGACAGATCCTAGCGGAAATCCATGGTTACCCGTTCCTGCACTTCCTATTTACTATCAGCCTTCGCCGCCCCCGCCCCCGCCACAATTGTCAGTAACGATAACTTCAATTACTCCTGATTTTACCTTTGAGAATTATCCTAACTTTGTTACAGTTAGTGGAACTGGATTTAGTCCAAGCACGACATTTAGCTTTGGAAATGAGCCGGCAACTTTTGTAAATTGTCCATCGGCTACGTATTGCCGTGTTTTGCCACCTTCTTTGTCTTATGGAACAGTCGAAGTTAGCGCCACAACGGGTTCGTTTGTTTCTAACTTGTTCCAATTCGATGTGCTAAATCCTCAACCTGCAGTCCAATTCACTTCCTTTATAAGTTCTCCTAACGGAGGGACAGGTTGTGGTGGCCTCTTACCATTTATGAGAGCAAGCAAATCTTCCAAGAAGAATATCCAGACAATGACAAGTGGGTTTTTTGGTGGCGGGCCTATCCCAGCACCAGGTTTCGGCCCTCCTGGGCCATTGGAGCCAATTTGGGTTTCACCGAGTGCGTCTGGTGGTACGACTATTAGTTCCTATCCAGTGACGGGAGGGATTGTGATTGGTTTCCCCATTTTTGGAGGTATTCACTGTGGGCTTCCAACTTGCCAGTTCTGTCTACGAAGGCGAGCGAACGCGCACACCGGACTAAACAATTATTCCACTTTGCGAAGCTCAGATCCTATTGAATACATAGTTGACAACGCTAATGATGTTGTTGACCCTATAGACTTAGTAAGCGGCGCTAGCTTGACACCGATAGAGGTTGGATCAAATCCAATTGCAATTGGATTTTCACCTACTTCGCCAGTAGCTCTAGTTGCCAACTATTCAAGTGGATCAGTAACGCCCATAAACTTATCGACCGACCAACCACAAAGCGCAATCGCAGTGTGTCCCAACCCAACTGGGGTCCAGTTTCTCCCATCGGGCAACGAGGCTCTTGTGTCATGCTATGGGTCTAACCAACTTATTCCGATAGATTTCAACTCATCTACTTTCTCGGTTCAAAGTCCAATTTCGTTGGGAAAACTCTCTCCGTTGGCTATTTCAATGAGCGGAGATGGTTCTACGATATTTGTCTCAGGAGTTACAAATAAAGTCTCTGGGGCTGGCTCTGTTGAAGTCATTAGCACTACATCAATGACTCAGGTAGGTAAGAATATTCCAGTTGGCAACAACCCATTTTCTATTGCGCTATCGCCTGACAATACTCAGCTTTTTGTAGCAAATTACGGCTCAGACTCGATCTCGGTTGTATCGACAGCTTTAGATAAAGTTACGACCACCATTGCTCTTGCCTATCAGCCTTTAGGGATAAATCCCTCATTTGATGGTACCCAAATGTTTGTTGGGGCATATAATGAGGCTAATACAGTTATCCCGATCAATATCGCTACTGATACCCTTGAGGCACCGATCTCTCTCAGCCCAGTACCTCAAGTATCTCAAGTCCCACCTTCGTTTTCCTGTGCGCAGTCATCTACTCAAGGCAACACTCCCACGGGTCCTTGCTTGCCACTTCCCTCTCCCCAGATGCCCCCATCGCCGACAGGATGCGTTGGTCATCCAACAAATTCTTCTGATCACCTACTTCCAGGTCGCTCTGTTCATCACTCTGTTAGTCGCTCTGCTCGCCGCAAGTCCAACAAACATCGTCATGCAATAAGTGTTGCTAGAGATGGGGGAGGCAATGGGGCTGACAACGCTTTGCCAAACGATGATCTCTATATGGCGATAGCTTCTTCAGACCAGATTGGATCTTTTGATCTTTCTAGGTGTCAAGAGAATCAGCCCACAAGACTTGGGGGAACTCCCAATACGATTGTGGCAACACCTGATGGTCGAACGCTATACTCTGTGGACTTCAGTAACGGGACAGTCTCCGTAATCGATACTCGATCAAATGCTGTTACTGAGACAATCAAACTTGGTCAGTCCTTCAACGAAAGTTCAGGACTTCCAATCCAAGGTTCAGCGGTACTTAGCCCAGACGGTAAGACTCTTTATATTGTTGGTGGCATTGGATCTTCATCGGTTATACCTGTGGACCTGAAGACTGGCAAAGTTGAGCAATCGATTCCAGCAGGCCCAGATCCAATCGCAATAGCTCTATCACCCGATGGGCGCAGTGCTTGGGTAGCTAATTTCACTGCCGGTACTTTGAGACAGGTGAATCTGGTCTCAAGAACAGATAGTGCCCCGATTAGTGTCGGAAACGGACCGAGCGCAATCTTGATTGACTCATCGGGAAATAGACTTGGCTTTGACGGAAGTTCATGGCAACCGGGGTCTAACTCTAGGCAATCCATTATGCCTAAGAGTTCGAGTACCTCAAGAACTGCTCACGACAATGGGAATAATGGCTTTACGATTTGGGTAGTCAACTACGGCGATGGGACTATAGTTCCTGTAGATTCAAGAACTGGCACAGTTGGTACACCGATCAGCGTAGGCGCTGGTGCTATTTCAATTGTTGGAGGAGCCAATCTTGCTACCAATTCACAAGACAATGGATCAAGTCATCTCACTACATCTCCACACGATAATGGAGTAAGTGATATTGCACTAGTGGCCGCCCAAGGTGCTTCGCAACTAGTACCAGTTGACCTTAGAAATGGCAAGCTCCTCACCCCAATTGCTGTACCAAGCCCAGTTGGAGTACTTCTCGATGCGTCGGGCCTTTATGCATTTACCTCTTCACCAACCCAGGGGACCGTAACGGCAATTGATCTAAGTCAAGGCAAGTCGATCTTTACACTCAATAGTGGGCTTGGCGTCGAATCTCTCGCTATCGCTCCAGCCCAACATATCGGATCAAGAATAACTTCGAAAACAAATCGTCTGAAACCACA
This sequence comes from Actinomycetes bacterium, assembly GCA_021827485.1. GTDB lineage: Bacteria > Actinomycetota > Acidimicrobiia > Acidimicrobiales > JAKAVM01 > JAKAVM01. Next base: position 2,402 of record JAKAVM010000004.1, on the reverse strand, counting down.
TCTAGCGACTAATTCTGCGGGCGAGACTACTTACTCTTACGATCAAGATGGTAGGCTCATACAGGTTGTTGGTCCACCCTCCAGCCAATCTGACTCCCTCGCAACGACTAGTTACAGTTACGACTCAGTTGGGAATCTAGTTTCCGTGACAGATCCCAATGGTGATACAACAAGTGCTATGTATGATGCAGATTTCGAAGTTACCTCAGTTACGACCGGAACTCAGTCAAGTGCCTCGACGACAAGCTACAAGTATGATATCAATGGAAATATCATCTCAGAGACCAATGGCGCAGGGGATACTACAACCTACTCTTATAACGACGCCCAATACCCATTCCTGGCAACCTCTGCAACAGATCCGCTTGGCAATGTGACTACTTATAGTTATGATCCGGCAGGAAATCTAGCCTCGCTTTTAGATCCTATGGATCGACTAACGAGTCTTTTATATGACGCGTCTAATCGTTTGACTGACGTTGTCTATGCTGGGGTGCAGCAAGCTCCGTTGGAACGTCCCAAGTTGTCTTCAAGCCAAAGCCAAGCAATTCCTTGTTTGCTAAATGTAACAATCTTAACCCAAAATGATTGCTTATTTGCCGTTCCGCAAGGGACAAGTTCAGATCCACAGACCACTTGGACTAATAACTATGTCTCAAGTGCACCGGTTAGCACATTTTGGAGTATTTCATGTGCTGATGCTAATGACTGTGTAACAGTAGGTGAAGCTAATGGTACTTCCTCAACTCCCAACCCTTTGGTGTCGGTGACCACTAATGGGGGTAAGTCTTGGACTGATTCAATACTGCCTGGCACGGGCATACTGTCTGGTATCTCGTGTCCCAGCGTTTCAGATTGCATTGCATCGGGTGGTAGCCCATCTGGAACACCCGGATCAGATCCACTGATTTTCCAAAGCTCAAATGGTGGGCTGACTTGGAACCAATCTAAGATTCCCTCGGGTATTAGCGCCCAAGGTCAAGCAGTGGGATGTGCTAGCAGTTCGCTATGTTTTGTGGAACTTTCAGGTGGACAAATTCTAAAATCTACCGATGGAGGGCAAAGTTGGACTTCGTCATACTCAAATTCAAACATTGATTTTACCCCACAGTCACAAATGTCGTGCCCTTCGGCAACTCAGTGTATTGGTGTGGCTTTGAATTTCCAAGTTAGTAATTTTCAAGCTCAAGTAACCCCGGTTGCACTTGTGACATACAACTCGGGTGCTAACTGGTCGCTAATGCCAATGGGGCCATCTACCTCTTTTCAATCTTCGTTTGACTGGCCAATTGGGGTTTCATGCTCTAGTTCTTCTGCATGTGCTGCAACAGGAATGGATCTTTCAATCAGCCCAACATCAGGTGTTATAAGCCAGCCCCAACCAGTTGTTTGGCTGACAAGTAATGGTGGGCAAAGCTGGGCTTCCTTAGTTCCCAAAATAAGTGTGCCAGCTGGATCAGGAGTCGACCTTACTGGCATTGAGTGTAGCGGTCTTTCCTGTATTGCCGCTGGCGTGAGCGCTGTTCTTCAACAAAAAGCAGGTGGTTTGGGCTTTACGCTGATACCAAATGCTCCAGTGCTTGAGGTTAGTAGTGATGGCGGAACAACCTGGCAATCCCAGAGCGCTCCTGTACCTAGCAATCCTAGCCTCACCTCAGGGCTTAGTGATGTAACCTGTGCTTCGCCATCGATCTGTTTTGCAGTAGGGGCTCAAGGGTCCAGCCAAGTTTCTGGCTTTTCTGTATCAGCACTTGTAATACAAGGAACAATTGCATTCTCTCCAACTTCTTGTAACTCACCAAATATCTGTACGATATATAGCTATGACCAAGCAGGTCGACTCATTTCCATGGACGATCAGAGCGGTAAGACTACCTATAGCTATGATCCACTGGGCAATCTAGCAAGCGTGACAGATGGGAACAACCAAAGTGTCTCCTATGCTTATGATTCGCAGGGAAATGAGATCTGCATTGCCTATCCAGTCATTTCTGGCTCAACTTGCAATAATCAACCTTCGCCAACAAATAGCGTTGTCGACTACGAGTACAACCCTGAAGGGCAAATGTCACTAATGTCTGACTGGAAGGGAAATGCAATATCTTTTGGTTATGACGCCCAAGGCAATCTAAGCCAAGTCAACTATCCCCAGAGTGCTCCGGTGAAAACCTCAATCCAATATGACGGTGCAGGCAATGAGGTTTCGATTAGCTCGCAACTTGGAAACTTTTATCCGTTCAATTTGAAATGGGTTATGGGAACAACAACTTTTGCTGACCAAGCTGGCCTGGTCGGGGAAGAAAATAGCTCTAGTTTCTTTGTCGGACAACCAATCTCGGCTCCAACTAATATAAACTTCTCCTATGACTCATCAGAGAGACTTATTTCGTCGCAAACCTCTT
>JAKAVM010000069.1 GCA_021827485.1 Actinomycetes bacterium | reverse complement strand
GATTGTTGGGGTTTCTCCTTCAGGGTCTGGCACTGTCGACATAACGGTCACTACCTCAGCTGGTACTAGTGCAACCTCAAGTGCAGATCAGTTCACTTACGTAACAACACCGCCCCCGCCTCCCGGGCAACCACCTAAGATAATTTCTGCTTCACCAAAAACAGGTCCAAAATCAGGTGGGACTCAAGTATTTATTTATGGATCCAACTTTACCGGAGCTACAAAAGTTGATTTCGGAACTCAATCGGCGACCTTTACGATCTTGTCCGATAGTGAGATTTTGGCAACTTCTCCTGCTGGGACTGGGCAAGTTTCATTATCAGTGAAGAACTCGGCCGGAACAAGTCCAACTGTCGCGCAAGCCCATTTTACCTATAATAGTTCTAAGGTTCCAATGCTTAATAGGAACTCTGCTGCAAATTCTTATTCATATTTGCTAGCGATACTTCACCGACTAACTGAATTCGAGATTCCTGTTTTAGAGCACTTCCTTTGATATTATCGTTAAACGAGTTTGTTTTTGAAAAACTCAATTACTGAAGTCCAGGCTTGCTCTGAAGCATCTTTATCGTAAACTTCTGGCCTTGTATCATTGAAAAAGGCATGTTGAGTACCTGGATGGATAATTATCTCGGCTTGCTTGCCAAGATCTTTCAGGGTTGATTCAAGCGCTCTAGCTTTTTGCGGATCCATCCAATCATCAAGTTCGGCGTAGTGACCTTGGACAGCAGCATTGATCTTACTGTAATCAGGTTGGAAGTCGGGCCACGGTACCGCGCCATAAAATGGTGCAACAGCTAGAACTTTGTCGGATCGCTGGCTTGCAAGTGCCAGTGCCAGTCCCCCACCCATGCAAAAGCCTATTACTCCAACTCCTTTGGAAGTACTCCTTTTAACAACTTCGTCTACAGCACCACTCATGTCTTTGGCTGCCCGATCCAATGCCATTGCCATCATCAGCTTTCCCGCCTCATCAGGCTCTGCAGACACAACACCTCGATATAAATCAGGGGCAAGCGCAACAAAGCCTTGACTCGCAAAGCGATCGCAAACGTCCTTGATATGATCGACAAGTCCCCACCATTCTTGAATAACAATAACACCTGGTCCACTCCCCGAATCGGGAGTTGCTAAGTAGCCTTGCCCATTACTACCATTTGACGAAAAATCGATTATTTCACCCATGCCCTGTAACTTAGCCCCTTTTCGTACAAATTTCTAGATAGTCCAAAAAACTCCGCTCTGCCGTTGCTCAAACCTTGAGTTGTCCGAGAACACCCGCGGTACTCTTACTCAAACCTTGAAGGGCCCGAAAATACCCGCGGTACTTTCACATACTCTTTTTGATGTATTATTTATAACACCATGGAGCCAATTCCCGTCGTCTTCCACATTGGTCCCCTTCAAATACATACGTATGGAATCGGACTCGCAATAACGTTCTGGTTCGCGTTTAGGTATCTTTGCAGGCGCCTTCGAAACAATGGATACTCTGATGGCTGGATGGGATCCACGTTTGTCTGGGTAATAGTAGCCTCGATCGTTGGTGCTCGGATTGTTCATGTGGTCGCCAATTGGAACTTTTATTCTCATAATCTTGGGGACATCCTTGCTATCTGGCACGGAGGCCTATCCTCTTTCGGCGGACTTGCGCTAGGTGGATTAGTGGGTGCGTGGAGGGCTAAAACATCGCAACACGAGATTAGCTTGATAAAACTTCTCGACTTAGTCGCGCCGGTTCTAATGGCTGCATGGGCACTCGGTCGTCTACTTGGTCCTCAACTGATGATTGCAGGAGGTGGTCGACCTACTGACCAGTGGTATGGGATGTACTACCACGGCGAAATTGGCAAGCGAATCCCAGCACCTATATTCCAGTCGATTGAATCCTTTGTTGTATTTCTAATCTTATTAAAGCTAGAGCAATACATAGTCAAGCATGGCGGGCCAAATGGCTTAGTCATTTATGGAATGTTTGCTTTTTGGGGGGCTGCACGTTTTTTCGACGAGTTTCTTTGGCTAGATAAGAATCCTCCCTTCGATGCAGTCGAGGTAGCAGGTATCGTCATGTCTGCAGTTGGCTTCATAGCAATGGCATATTTACTACGCAAATTCGACCCAAGTTCCAAGATAGTCGATGGGGCCACTTCACCCCAAGGTGCCACCCCCAGGGACGACGCTACACCCCAGGGGGGCGAAACGACTCACGGTGCCAATACACCCGAAGCAGCCGAGGTAGATTAACTTCACCCGCGTGCCAATACTCCCGAGGCAGCCGAGGTAGATTAACTTGGATAGCTCATTGAACAGCGCTTGCGAGTAGATCTGATGAGACCGATTGATACTCTACGATTTCCCTGCCAGCAACTTGGGCTATTTGGTCAAAATTAGCTCCATTATCCAATCTACTTCTTCCGTTGCTAGACCGACAATATCGGCTAGCGACTAATAACTTTCTCGGATCACTCTGCTCAACTGCTTGTTCTGCGATAAGGGCTGCACACATCAATTGAGTGATCTGTTCGGTAAGCCTGGCCGACAATACTTCGGCAATCTCAGGAGGAGACTCGAATGCTTTTTTGACAAGAATTTCAAGCCCCTTTATGCCAGTTTGAAGAAACTTAACTATTTCATCGAGGCCAGGGAATCCCCCCTTACTTGCATGGAGATCGGTCGTTGCTTGCTGCAACCTCTCAAAAACAGCTTCATGGGCATCATGCCGTCTGATGGCCCTTAGAACGTCGAGTCGGCAGATATTCTCGCTTCCTTCCCAAATCGTGTGACACTGGGCATCCCGCAGCAACCTGGTCAATCCAAAATTTTCACAGTACCCATTTCCGCCATAAAGTTCCACTGCAAAAATTGCATTATCAAGGCCCAGCCTACAAAAACTAACCTTTGCGGCGGGTACGAGTATTCTTCGGAGCAATGGTCCGTAATCAAATCGATTTGCACTTGCACACTCGAAGCTAAGTGCGACTGCTCCCTCAAGCCTTACTAATGAGTCAACCAACTGTTCGCGAACAAGAGGTAGGTCAATGAGGAACTTACCTTTTGCTTGCCTATGGTAAGCCCAGATTGCAGCTTCAAGAAAACATCGTCGAGCAATTCCTAATCCCATTAGCGCTACACCAAAGCGTGATCCATTGACCATCTCCATCATACGGTTTAACCCACCAACGTCAGATGCAGGATCAACTGGAGCATCAGCTAAGCCCGGCCTAATCTCTGTTGGGCGCAGTGCATATCCTAATGCATCATTAAGTACGACTTCTCCTGTAGGTACGCTCCTTGTACCAAGCTTCTCTTTCAATCTCCTCATGGTGTACGAGTTCGGGGAGCCATCATCTCTTGTCTTGGGCACAAGGTATAGTCCGATGCTCGCTGACCCCATTGGGGCGCCCTCGGGTCTAGCAAGCAGAGCTATTGCCGCCCCGTCAATATTCGAACAGAACCACTTCTCTCCGTTTATTAGAACTCTTCCGTCGCCTATGTCTCTAGCCGTACAACGTATCGTAGAGCCAAGATCCGATCCTCCATCTCTTTCGGTGAGGAACATAGACCCATCCGTACCATTTTCAAAGCTATTAGCTTTTAAGCCAGCTAGGAGTTCATCCCTGACATCTAACGGAGCATAAGATTCTACAAGGCCTGCTACCCCACTTGTCATTCCAAGCGAGCAGACCATACCAGTATCGGCCTGAGATAAAAGATAGTTAGCCCCAGCTAGAACGGTTCCTGGTGTCGGCCGACCTCTGAGCTTTTCATCTTGGGCAAATCCTGAGACGTATCCTACGTCCCAGAGCGCTGATTTAGAATCTAGGGCAGCTGGGTGATGTTCAATAGTGTTAGAAACTTCAGCCCAGTTATCATAGGGAATTAGCTTTGGAGGATTCCGATCAATAATGTCAGCATTGCGAGCAATTCTCCCTCCTATAAGCTCGCCTAGTGAGCTAAGTTTGTCTAGCGCCCACTCTCTGTCACCATTGGTAAGACCCCTGGAGACATTGAACTGAAGATCTGGGTCAATCTCAAACCAGTTGAGACCAATTGCGCTGTCGAATTGGCCATAATCTATTGCCGAGCCCATTTATATAATGCTCCTTTTTGATCAGTTCTTAAAAATACTGGCATGGAATGAAATACCACGGGCTTAGCCGAGTCCTTGGATCAAAGCCCAAAAGCTTTTCTAAGTATTTCACTCCACCCTAATATTCTCGCTCTAAAATATTTCCTTATTACCGAATAGTAACATATACTCAAATAGTTGTGTCGAGTGGTTACATGGTTACTAAGCGAAGTTGCTAAGGCCCAATCGAGTAGTATATTGATGAACAGCTAAGGAGAATCAGTGTCAAGAAGTTTTGATCGTCGTACATTCATATCTGGTGGGTTAAAGTCGGCCCTTGGTGCTGCCGCCCTTGGAGGAGGCGCGTCAGGTTTACTGGCCGCTTGCGGATCTTCATCTAATAACTCTGGCAACAATGCGAAGTACTCAATTCCGGCAAGTCCTAACGTTGGCATCTCTAAACTACCTCCTAGGCCTGGAGGCAAAGTAATTATTGGAACTTACTCTGAAGTAGATGGACTCAGCCCAGCCTCTCCTACTTCAAGGTTTGATGCAACTGGTTTCTGTTACGCCAATACCGTGCTAGATCCACTTGCAATATTAGCTGCTGATGGAACAGTAAAACCTTATCTAGCTGAGTCCTTTACTCCAAATTCATCATACGATACTTGGTTAATTAAAATGAGACCCAATGTAACCTTCCACGATGGGACTCCTTGCGATGCCGATGCATTAATCGCGAACTTACATGCGCTTCAAGTGTCCATACTTACCGGTTTAGCACTTAAGCCAATACAGAATCTATCTAAAGTCGATAATCTAACGGTTGCAATAGAGATGAACCAACCGTGGGTTGCATTTCCAGCAGAACTAACAAGTCAAGGCGGATACTTAATAACCCCTAAGTTCATCAATCCTGATGGAAGTGTCCAAGAACAGGCAAACAGTAATCCAATTGGAACGGGACCATTTGTCTTTAGCGAATGGACTCAGAATATAAGCTTCAATGCTACGAAGAATCCACACTACTGGAGACCCGGTCTTCCTTATCTTGATGCAATTGAATTTCGACCAATATTCGACGATCAAAGTCGTGAAGCGACCCTTAGGTCTGGCGGAATAAACCTAATGCACTCTCAAGATCCTCAAAACTACGTAGATCTCTATGGTGACCCTGCTTACCAACTCTACAACGATGCACATGGGGTAGTTGGCGAGCCAAGCATCGACAATTTAATACTGAACTGCCAGAGTGGACCGACTGCCAACCTATTAGTGCGTCAAGCACTGGGATATGCTTCTGACAGAGAAAAGATCCGCTCAGCCTTCTTTGACAACATCCCACAGCTCTCACCCGGGCTTTTCCCGCCAGGATATCCATGGTATTCGCAAGCGATTGCAGATTCCTATCCCAATTATGACCTCAACAAGGCAAAGCAACTTGTTCAGCAATACAAAGCCCAAAACCCTGGACCCCTTACTATAAATCTTTCAGGTCCATCTCAAACACGCTACGTTGAACTAATGAGTGCATTCCAGAGTATGTGGCAGGCAGCAGGAATTGAAGTGACAACCACTACAATGCTCCAAAGCAATTACACTCTCAAGTTGGTCACTGGCGACTATCAAGTTGGACTCTTCCAGTTTTTCAGTGCTGCAGATCCAGATGAAAATTACCCATTTCTAAGCACGACAACTGTTGGACCCCCAGGACAAATAAGTCTCAACTTGGCTCGCTATAGTGACCCAGCGCTGCAAATTTACTTGGAGGAAGGAAGAACTAACCCCGACCCGCAAGCTAGAATCACTGCGTATCAAAATGTCAATAAGCGTTTGGTCGAAAATCTACCGTACCTTTTCGGATGGCAAACCCTTTGGATGGCGGCGGCGGATGACAACACGATGAACTTCAGGGGCCTAACTTGTCCCGATGGGACTCCCGCCTTTGCCTTTAACGCCGGAGAGTTCTACCCAGCATCAATCTGGATGAGATGAGCTTGAGTATAATCTGAAACAAAAAGCCTGGTTAGGCTGGCTGGAAATACCTGGAAGGAATGGATATTCTCCCGCGGAAGAATTTCGCCATTTGTTGAGCGGACTAGGTATTTATACTAACTGCTATCAAGGGCCTTATCTGATCTGCCGATAATTATTTCAGTGAAATGCGCGCTTTGGGGCGTTACGCGTGCGACAATTAGCTGGGAGATTAAATCGCTGATATGACAACTTCAACCCAGGAACGAATTGGGGCACCTGGAGCTCCGGAAGACGAGCCACTCGGTCAAGAGCTTCCGAGCATTTCCCAGCGTAAGATGCGCCAATCCTCTAGCCAAATGAAGATCTACTCAATCATTGCCTTGGTGCTACTGATTGTAATAGGCGGACCAGCATTTGCCTTGAAAGTGTCTCAAAATTCTCAACGCAGCCAACTCGAAGCGACTTTTAGGGCTAGAGCACCTGTAACTGCTTCCTTTGTAACCGCGTATATTTCTCAGCTAGAAAACCATCAGCTGGCGCAAGCAAAGAAATATCTTGATGGTCCCTACTTTCCCGTTTCTGGCCAAACGCCTCTCGACCAGAGTGTTTTTCAAGAGCTAGTTGATGTTTTTGGCTTTCAGGAAGCTGTGTTGGTGACCGAGCAAGATAGTGTCGTTCTTGATATATCTCAACTCAATTCTCAAGCCTCAGGTATCCAGGAGACAGAGCAACAGAACTTTGCATTCCTGGGCGAGCAAATCATTACGGGACTCCCCCCTTTGAAGCCGGGTCAAACTGCGGTATCAAACCTTACCAACCCCACCGCCACACAAGACCCTACCCCAGTTATTGAGATATCCTCTGCATTCAACACGATCTTCGGTGAACGCGTATTGATTGGTTCATACCAAATTGGCCATACGCCTATTTCTAAGTTTTTGAATAACGCGGTCGAGTACTCCAAGCATGAGGTTTTCCTTCTTGATGCCAATCAGTTTGTTCTAGCATCAAGCCCGGAGATCAAGGCGGTATCTGGTGGTTTTGACTTGCTGTCGGCTCTTGACAAACCCCTGAAGCAATCAATGGTCCATAACGCTAGTGGCTTTTACACTTCTTCCAAAGGTGTCCCTTCGTATTATGTAACTCAAAAGATTGCTGGAACTCCGTGGACGCTTGTTCTCGCTGTTCCAACTTCCCAACTCTTTGCAACTATTAGTGGACACACCGTAATGGTTCAATGGGCACTTTTTGCCGTATATGGACTAATAGTTATCTTTGCAGCCGAACTGTTTTATCGCTTCTTGGAAGGACGAAACAAACTTCAAGCACTGACCCAGGAGCTTGACTTAGTGTCGCGTTTAGATCCACTAACTGGCATATACAATCGAAGACACTTGGACGATCATCTAAGTTCTACGGTTTCGACAGTCAAGCGGCACAACCAGGCCTTGTCTCTATTAATAGCTGACGTGGATCATTTCAAACGGGTCAATGACACGTATGGACATGATGCCGGAGATATTGTCTTGCGAGAAGTTACCGCGCGAATGATGAAAACTTTACGCTCAGGAGATTTGTTAGGCCGCTGGGGGGGCGAGGAATTTCTAGTAGTCCTACCGATGACCGCAGTCGAAGGTGCCCAACTTGCTGCAGAGCGGATGCGGGTAAGTATCTGCGAATCGCCAATCGTGCTCGATGATGGCAGCTCGCTTGAAATTTCAGCTTCATTTGGATGCGCATGTGTTCAAGGAGAGGACGCAAACCCAGATGAGCTGATTCGTCGAGCTGACTCGGCGCTTTATGAAGCAAAAGAAACTGGTAGAAACAAAGTAGTGGTTTCAGGAGGGAGCACAGCATCAACTCAAGCGCCCGTCCACCCCCCAGAAGCGCCCATCAATGAATCTCTCGCCAACGAAGCGGCACCCCCAGTTCCGCAGGCACCCCCAGTTCCGCAGGCACCCCCAGTTCCGCAGGCACCCCCAGTTCCGCAGGCACCCCCAGTTCCGCAGGCACCCCC